>NZ_JBEZYD010000033.1:0-154513 GCF_040638335.1 Nonomuraea sp. NPDC026600 | reverse complement strand
GTACCCGCCCCTCTGCCCGTACCTCATATCCCCGGCATACACCAGAGACAGCAGGCAGTCACGACTCTACGACTCTACGAATTCATTCTGTGTACCTGCGCTCGGCGCAGGCGTACTTCGCCTCCGGCGTCTCGGGCGCGCACCAGTACAAGGACGACCCGGCCCGAGCCGAAGTGCAGCAGCGCGTCTCGGCGAGCGCCGTCCATCTGGCCGAGCACATGGGGGAGGTGCCGGTGCTGGTGATCCCGTGCATCCAGGCGTCCCGGCTCCCCGAAGGCAACCAGGCCGGGCTGTGGGGATCGCTGCTGCCCGCGGCGTGGAGCTACATGCTCGCCGCGCGGGCGCGCGGGCTGGGTACGGCGTGGACCACCCTGCACCTGGCCTACGAGAGCGAGGTGGCCGAGCTGCTCGGCATCCCCGGCGATGTCCGCCAAGGCGTGCTCATCCCCACGGCCTACTACACCGGCGACACCTTCAAGCCCGCCTCGCGCCTGCCGCTCGACGACGTCCTCCACCTCGACCGCTGGGGCGGCCCGGGAGCCGTGTGACGGAATCGGGGGGCTTATCGGTGACCTTAATTTATGCCTTGACATAAGTGAGAAACATAAGTTGTCTCGGTATACACCCCCCGATGTCACAGAGGAGCCCCCCGTGACAGCACCACACAGGCGCACGGTCCAGGCCGCCCTGGCCGTGTGCCTCGCCGCCGGAAGCCTCATGGCCGCCCCGCGAGCCTTCGCCGCCAACGAGCCGGTCAACATCTACCTGACCACCACCTCCGCCGGTGGCCAGACGGTGACCCGGGGCCTGCAGCAGCAGACCCCGACCGCGTTCGCGGCGAGCAGCGGCGCCGCCACCCACACGATCACCGTGAACGAGGGCACCCGCTACCAGACCTTCGAAGGCGGCGGCGCGTCCATCACCGACACCACCGCGTACCTGCTGCGTGGCGGCCCGGTCAGCGCCGCCACCCGGGACGAGGTCATGCGCAGGCTGTTCAGCCCGGCCGACGGCATCGGCCTGTCGTTCGTCCGCAACCCCATCGGCGCCTCGGACCTGTCCCGGCCGGGCAACGTGTCGCTCGACGACACCTGCTGCGACCTGAACGACTTCGGCGCCAACGGCTACGACACCAACGTGCGCCTGCTGACCCAGCAGGCCAGGCAGCTCAACCCGCAGTTGCGCATCATGGCCGTGCCGTGGAGCTCGCCCGGCTGGATGAAGGACAACGGCCGGATGGACCAGATGGGCTGGCTCAAATCGGAGTACTACCCCATGTACGCGCAGTACCTGGTGAAGTACGTCCAGTCCTACGCCGCGATCGGCGTGCCGATCGACTACATCTCCGTGCAGAACGAGCCGAACTGCTGCCAGGCCGGCAACCCGACCGCGATGAACTACCCGGGCATGAGCTGGAACCCCTCCGGGCTGGTCGAGTTCACCAAGAACCACGTCTACCCGGCGTTCCGCGCGGCCGGTATCACCAGCAAGGTGCTCATCCACGACTGGAACTACGGCGACTACGCCGGCAGCGGCGCCCCCATCCTCGGCGACGCCGGGGTGCGGAACGACCCGCTGTTCGGCGGCATCGCGTGGCACGGCTACTTCGGTGACCCGGCGGTGGGCACCCAGGTGCACAACCAGTATCCGGCGGTACGGCAGTTCAGTACCGAGCACTCGGGCGGCACCTGGATCACCGACCAGCACAACGAGGACATGGCCGACATCGTGACCTACGCCAGGAACTGGAGCGGCAGCCTGGTCAAGTGGAGTCTGGGCGTCAACCAGACCATGGGCCCGCACAACGGCGGCTGCGACACCTGCACCGGCCTGATCACCGTGCAGGAAGGCGGCTCGCGCGCCGGCCAGGTCGACTACACGATCGAGTACTACACCACCGGGCACCTGACCAAGTTCGTCCGGCCCGGGGCGCAGCGCGTCGACTCCACCGCCAACGCCACCGTGCAGAACGTCGCCTACCGCAATCCGGACGGTTCCAAGGCCCTGCTCGTCCACAACGGCGGCACGTCCGCCCAGTCGGTCAAGGTGGTGTGGGGCGGCCAGTCGTTCACCTACACCATGCCGGCCCGTACGACGGCCACCTTCACCTGGAGCGGCACCCCGACCGGCACCCCGACGGAGCCGACCGGCACGATCAGCGGGCTGGGCGGCCGGTGCCTGGACGTGACCGGCAACAGCAGCGCCGACGGCACGCCCGTGCAGATGTGGACCTGCTTCGGCGGGGCGAACCAGCAGTGGACCCGCGCCTCCGACGGCACGCTCCGCTCGCTCGGCAAGTGCCTCGACGTCAGCGGCGGCTCCACGGCCAACGGCGCCCGCGCGCAGCTCTACTCCTGCAACGGGTCGGCCGCCCAGCAGTGGAGCTACACCAGCGGCCGCGACCTGGTGAACCCGGTGTCCGGCAAGTGCCTCGACGTGGTCGACAACGCCGCCACCGACGGCGCCCGGCTGCAGATCTGGACCTGCACCGGCGGGGCCAACCAGAAGTGGACGGTCCCGGCCTGACAGCCACGGTTGGCGTCGTCCTCAGGCAGGGCGTGTACAACAGTGCGTATGTCAGAGGGTAATGCGGATCAGGCGAACCGGGAGGACTTGGCCGCCGTTGTCGCGGCCGTCCTCACCGGTTCGCGCCTGCTCGTCTCCATCGCCGTCCGCTCGCTCGGCGCGGTCGAGGACAAGGTCACGTTGCCGCAGTTCCGCATGCTCGTGGTGCTTGCCGGGCACGGGGAGACCAAGCTCGTCACCATGGCCGAGCTGCTCAACGTCAACCCCTCCACGGCCATGCGGATGGCCGACCGGCTCCTGGCCGCCGGGTTGATCGTGCGCGAGGTCAATCCGCGCGACCGCAGGGAGATCCTGATGCGCCTGACGGCCGAGGGCCAGCACATCGTGGATCAGGTCACCGCCCGCCGCGGCGAGGAGATCGCCGCGATCGTCTCGCGGATGCCGATCGAGCAGTGCCGGGCGCTGGTCACGGCGATGACGGCCTTCACCGAGGCGGGGGGTGAGCTGCCGGAGGTCGCCCTGCACCCGCTCGGCTGGCCCGGCATCTGAGAGTCGATCTTTGCCTAGAGCAAATTTTGCATCCTGCCATGAACGTTCCCGCGCGGCGCTGCGTACCTCCTTCTGAACAGTCCGAGGACCCATGAAGGGGGTGACGGCGTGCGACATCGCCGTCCCGTTCTCGCCATCGGTGGCGTCGCCGTGCTCCTGGCTCTCGGCGCGTGCGCCGGCCTCCCCGGCGCACAGCTCCCCAGCGCTCAGCTGCCCGTCGCGACGGTCGTGCCGGGCGTCAGCAGCGCGCCGCCCGCCGCCGCGGCGACGGCGGTCGACACCAGTACGTGGGCGACCAAGTGGGGCCCGTTGTCGGCGGCCGACCGGGAGCTGATCACCAAGGTCCGGCTCGCCACCCTGTGGGAGATGACCATGGCGCAGCAGGCCACCACGCGGGCGAGCACCGCACGGGTGCGGCAGATCAGCGTGGAGATCGCGGCCCAGCACCATGTCCTCGACGAGAAGGGCCTCGCTCTGGCGGCCAAGCTCAAGGTGGAGTTGCCGATCAAGCCGACCGCCCTGCAGCAGGAATGGATGGCCGACATCTCCAGCCGGTCCGGCAAGCAGTACGACTCGACGTTCGTGAAGTGGCTGCGGCTCGCGCACGGGCAGATCTTCGGCCTGATCGGCGCGGTGCGCGGCAGCACCCAGAACACCCTGGTACGGAGCTTCTCCGAGCAGGCCAACGCGGCGGTGCTCAACCATCAGCGACTGCTGGAGAGCACCGGCCTGGTCAACCCCGACGCCTTCCCGTCCCCGCCGGCCGCCTGACCGCCGGGGCCCGGTTAGGGCAGGCGGCCCACCTGGGCGAGCGCCTGCTTCAGCAGCACTCCCTGGCCGCCGGTCATCTCCTGCTGGACCAGGGGGGAGGCGGCCTCCTCCGGCGTGAACCAGACGAAGTCGAGGGCGTCCTGGCGGGGGCGGCAGTCACCGGCGACCGGGACGATGTAGGCGAGCGACACGGCGTGCTGGCGCGGGTCGTGATAGGCCGTGACCCCCGGCGTCGGGAAGTATTCAGCGATGGTGAACGGCTGCGGCGACGCGGGCACCTGAGGCAGCGCCGTGTGGCCGAGGTCCTTCTCCAGGTGCCGCAGGAGCGCGTCGCGGACTCGCTCGTGGTGCAGCACGCGCCCCGAGACCAGCGCCCGGCTGACCGCTCCGTCTGGGTCGATGCGGAGCAGCAGGCCGACGCGGGTCACCACGCCGGTCTCGTCGACTCGCACCGGCACGGCGTCGATATAGAGGATCGGCATCCGTCCCCGCATGGACTCCAGCTCCTCCGGAGCGAGCCAGCCGGGCACAGTTTCGGTCTTTTCGGTCATCTGACGATCGTACGTCCCAGCGTCCCTTGATCCATCCGGACCCTCCAAGCTTCGGTAAAGCCTATCGTCACCGGCGTCAGGTGTCCGGCAGCCCGGTAATGAACTCCGCATGAGCGATGTGTGGCGCCGGACCCCGATCGCCGCCGACGGCACGCTCGGCACCGCCGCCGAGCACCCCGGCCTGTGCGACCCGCTCTACCTCGCCCGGCGCCGCGCGTTCGCCGAGCTGGCCCGTGGTCACCAGGTGGGGGATCCGCCGCCGGTGGTGGAGTACGCCGAGAGCGAGCACGCCACCTGGCGCAGGGTCCACCGCGCGCTCGAGGACGCGCACCGGGCGCACGCGTGCCGGGCCGTGCTCGACGCGCGGGAGGAGGTCCGCGTCCCCGCCGACCGCATCCCCCAGCACGCGGAGGTCGGGGCCCGGCTGCGGCGGTTGACGGGGTTCGACCTCACGCTGGCCGGGGGAGTGGTGGAGAACAAGCGTTTTCTCGGCTCGATGGCCCGGGGGTACTTCCACGCCGTGCAGTTCGTCCGTCATCCGGCCGTGCCGCTGTACTCGCCGGAGCCGGACATCATCCACGACGTGTTCGGCCACGGCATCCACCTGGCCGCACCGGAGTTCGCCGCGATCTACCGGCTGATCGGCCAGGCCGCGATGCGGGTGGAGACCCGTGAAGCCCTGCAGATCATCAGTGATCTGTACTGGTTCACCCTGGAGTACGGGGTTCTGGAGGAGGGCGGGACCCCCAAGGCGTACGGCGCGGCACTCCTGTCGTCCTACGGCGAGCTCGGCCGGCTCGACCGCGGCCGGATCCGCGACCTGAACGCGCTCGACGCGCTGGCCACCCCCTACGAGATCTCCGGGTACCAGCCCGTGCTGTTCGCGGCCCGCTCGCTGACCCACGTCGCCGACACGCTCGCCGCCTTCCTCGCCACCTTCGACGACGACTCGGCCCTGCGACTGCGGCCGCATGGCTGAGAGGCGCCGGCCGTCTAAGGGCGGGGGCGCGCTGTGGCGTGGACCAGGGGCAGGAACACCTCATCCACGATCTCGACCAGCGTGCCGTCGGAAACGGGGTGGCGGGCGAACAGGATCTCGTGGCGCAGCAGGTTGGTCGCCACCGAGACGACGCGGGGGCTGAGCCGGGCGGAGGCGATCTCACCGCGCCGGGCGGCCCGTTCGAGCACGCCGGTCATCACCTCGCTCATGATGGCGAACGGGCCCGGATCGAGGTCGGGGGCGTCGGCCAGGAGGCCGTGGATGACGTCCTGGCCGATGTCACGCTGCCGCTCGACCATCCGGCGCAGCACGACGAGGACGTCGCCGCGCAGCTCGCCGGTGTCGGGGGGCTGGTCGGCGATGGATCCGGTGCTGTGGCGCATGGCGGCGACGACGAGCTCGGCCCGGTTGCGCCAGCGGCGGTAGAGGACCTGCTTGCCGGTGCGGGCCCGGGCGGCCACGCCTTCCATGGTCAGGCGGGCGTAGCCGACCTCGGCCAGCTCCGCCCAGGCGGCCTCGAGGATCGTCTCCTCCAGCGCCGCGCCGCGACGGCGCTGGTTGGTCTGCTGCGGCACGAGAACCTCCGTTAGAGACGTTGCGTCTCCTGTCATTCTGAGCTTATCGTACGGATTGGAGACGATGCGTCTCTAATGAACCGGGGAGACGGAACATGACCACGACCACCTCCGAACGGCTGGACCCCGCGGTGCTCAAGCTCGCCGGGATCCTCGTCCTCGGCGCGCTGGCGCCCCTGCTGGACAGCACCATCGTGAACGTCGCCCTCCACACCCTGGGCCGCGACCTGGACGCGCCGGTGTCGGCCGTCCAGTGGGTGAGCACCGGCTACCTGCTCGCGCTGGCGATGGCGATCCCGATCACCGGCTGGGCCGTGGACCGCTTCGGCGCCAGGCGGATGTGGCTGGCCGCGCAACTACTGTTCCTGGCCGGCTCCGTGCTGTGCGGCGTGGCCTGGAACCTCGGCTCGCTCATCGCCTTCCGTGTGCTGCAGGGCGTCGGCGGCGGGCTGATGCTGCCGATCCTGCAGACCCTGCTCATGCGGGCGGTGGACGGCCGGCAGCTCGGCCGGCTGATGGCCGTCGTCAGCCTGCCCGCCCTCGTCGGCCCGATCCTCGGCCCGGTCGCCGGCGGCCTGATCGCGGGCCACCTGAGCTGGCGCTGGATCTTCTACGTCAACGTCCCCATCAGCCTGCTCGCGGTGCTGCTGGCCTGGCGCGGCCTGCCCGCCGACTCCCCGCGCGACGGCCACCACCTCGACGTGACCGGCCTGCTCCTGCTCTCGCCCGCGCTGGCCGCCCTCATGTACGGACTGACGCGGGTGGGCACCGAAGGCGGGTTCGGCCACGTGGCGGTGCTCGGCCCGCTGGCGGCCGGGGCACTGCTGCTGACCGGCTTCGCCTGCCGCGCGACGCGCACCGCGGACCCGCTCATCGACCTGCGGCTGTTCCGCACGCGGGCGTTCGCCGTGTCCTCGGCGCTGCTGTTCCTGTCGGGGCTGGCGATGTTCGGGTCGATGCTGCTGCTCCCGCTGTACTACCAGCAGGACCGCGGCGCGAGCGTGGTGGCCGCGGGGCTGCTATTGGCGCCGCAGGGGCTGGGCAGCCTGCTCGCCAAGGGGCTGGGCGGCGTCACCGACCGCGTCGGCCCCCGGCCGGTCGTCCTCGCGGGCATCGCCATGACCGCGCTGGGCACCCTCCCCTTCGCCTTCGCCGGACGGCACCCCGGCGACCTGATCCTGGGCGCCGCGCTGGTCGTCCGGGGGGCCGGGCTGAGCGCGGCCAACATGGCCATCATGGTCGGCGCCTTCCGCGGCCTGGACCGGGCGCAGATCCCGCACGCCAGCAGCACCACCCGGATCATGCAGCAGCTCGGCGGCTCGTTCGGCACCGCCGTGCTCGCCGTCATCCTGCAACGTCAGCTCGCCGACCATCCGGGCGCCGCGTTCGGCCACACGTTCGCCTGGGCGCTGGCGTTCAGCGCTCTCGCCGTCGTACCGGCTCTCTGGTATCAGCGCACGTGACGGGCGTCACGGCAGTGCTTTGTCGAACAGCCACGAGCAGATCAGCGGTATGACCGACGGGTCGGCGTAGCGCCCCACATGGGCGACGAAGGCGTCAGTGGTGACGTTGCCGTGCCGGTGGGTGTCGGTCCAGGCGCGCAGGATCAGGAAGAACGCCTGGTCGCCGAGCTTCCGCCGGATCGCGTGCAGGGTCAGCGCCCCGCGCTTGTAGACGCGGTCGTCGAACAGCAGCGCCGTGCCCGGGTCCCCCAGCACGAAGTCCTGGGGGAGGATCTCCAGCCGGCGGCGCCAGCGGGTGGCCAGCTCGCCGGCCGTCGGGCCGCCCGACGCCTCCGACCACAGCCACTCGGCGTACGTGGCGAAGCCCTCGTGCAGCCAGATGTCCTGCCAGGAGGCCACAGTCAGGCTGTTGCCGAACCACTGGTGCGCCAGCTCGTGCGCGACCAGCCGCTCGTGCCCCCGCCGCCCGTCGACGTGGTTGCGCCCGAAGATCGCCATGCCCTGGGCCTCGATCGGGATGTCGAGATCGTCGTCGGCCACCACGACGGTGCCGGCGGCGAACGGATAGGGCCCGAACCGGTCGACGAACAGCGCCATCATCTGGTCCTGGCGCCCGAAGTCGTGCCGCACCCGCGTCCCGAGCCGGGGCGGGTGGGCCAGCCGCGTGCCGCCCACGTCCGTGAACTGGTAGCGCCCGATCTGCACGCTCGCCAGGTAGCTCGCCATCGGCTCCGGCTGCTCGTACACCCAGGTCGTGGTGCCAGCCGACCGGTATTTGTGGACGAGCAGGCCGTTCGCGATCACCTGGTACGGCGAGGCGGTGGTCACCGTGATCCGGTACGGCACTTTGTCGCCGGGCCGGTCGTTGCACGGGAACCAGGAGGGCGCGCCGATCGGCTGACTGGCCACGAGCGCGCCGTCGGTCAGCTCCTCCCAGCCCAGGCCGCCCCACACGCTCCGCACCGGTCTGGGACTGCCCGTGTAGCGGACCTCCACGGCGGCGGTGGCCCCGACGCGCAGCGTCCAGGGCAGACCGACGCGCAGCTTGCCGTCGCGGTGCGTGTAGCGGGCGGTGACGCCGTCGACGGTGACGCCCGAGACCCGGAACTGGCCGAAGTCCAGGTCCAGGCCGTCGAGCTGCTCGTGCGCCACCACCGACAGCAGGGCCGTGCCGTCCAGCCAGTTCGTGGACACGCGGTACTTCAGCGTCAGATCGTACTGCGAGACCCCGTACCTCACGTCGCCGTGCGAAGGGAAGTACGAGGTCATCGCCAGGCCGCGATGGGATTGCCGAACCAACGGGAACCGTCGGGAACGTCCTCACCACGCATGACCAGGGAGGCGGGACCGATCGTGGCGTCGGCGCCCACCCGTGCGGCGGGCAGGATCACGCCGTGCGGGCCGAGCGTCGCCCCGCC
Source organism: Nonomuraea sp. NPDC026600 (assembly GCF_040638335.1). Classification (NCBI taxonomy): domain Bacteria; kingdom Bacillati; phylum Actinomycetota; class Actinomycetes; order Streptosporangiales; family Streptosporangiaceae; genus Nonomuraea; species Nonomuraea sp. NPDC026600. The sequence goes on along the minus strand of NZ_JBEZYD010000033.1, from coordinate 145,660 downwards.
GGCCAGCGTGACGGTGTCCATGCTCATGACCCGGTCGTGGAACAGATGCGTCTGCAGCACGCAGCCCCGGTTGACGCTGGCGCCGTCGCCGACGCTCACCAGGTCCGCCTCGGGCAGCCAGTAGGTGTGACAGGTGACCCCATGCCCGATGCGTGCCCCGAGTGAGCGCAGCCACACGTTCAGGGGCGCGGTTCCCAGCCACGGTTCGGCGAACCAGGGCGCCGCCAGCACCTCCACGAAGTTGTCCGCGAGCTCGTTACGCCACACGAACGAGCTCCACAGCGGCCGGTTGCCGGCCGCGATCCGGCCGACCAGCGCCCACTTGGCGGCGGTCGCCACCGCCGCCGCGACCACCCCGGCGGCCAGCATCAGCACGCCGCTCAGCAGCGCGGCCACCGCGAAGCCGTACGACGCCGCGACCCACTCCATGGCCCCGGCGGTCAGGACGGCCAGCGCCACGGTGCCCATCGCGGGCACCAGGCGGCAGATCTCGACCAGCGCGCGGGCCGCCTTCAACCGCGCGGGCGGGTCGTAGGTGCGGCTCCGGTCGCCTTCCTCGGTGGTCCGGCGCAGCTCCACGGGCGGCATGCCCAGGTAGGACGAGCCGGACTTGGCCTTCTTCGGCGTCGCCGACAGCACGCCCACCAGGCCGTCCTTGGGCACCTTGCGGCCGGGCGCGGTCATCCCCGAGTTGCCGAGGAAGGCCCGCTTGCCGATCCGCGCCGAGGCGATGCGCATCCAGCCGCCGTCGAGCTCGTACGGGGCGACCATCGTGTCGTCGGCCAGGAACGCGCCGTCGCCGACCGAGGTCATGGTGGGCAGCGCGAGCACGGTCGACAGCTCCACGCCGCGGCCCACCCGCATGCCGAGCGCGCGCAGCCAGGCCGGCGTCAGCACGCTGGCGTACAGCGGGAACAGCCACACCCGGGCCGCGGACATCAGCCGGCCCGTCGCCCACGCCTGCCACGCCTGGCGGCTGTGCACCGGATAGTTGCCGGGACGCATGCGGATGCCGAGCAGCCGCACGATCACCAGCGTGACCAGCGCGAACACGGCCATCCCCACGACCGTCGCGAGCGGCACACCGATCAGCGCGCTCGTGAGCGCCTCGCCCAGCGTGCGCGCGTCTCCGGCGTACCAGCCCAGAACTGCCAGACCGGACAGGACGGCGACCACCGGCAGCAGGCTGAGCACGACGGCCGACAGGCCGTACATCACCACCCAGAACCGGGAGCGGGCGGCCCGCTCGATCGGCTGCGACCTGCGCGACTTGCCCTGCCGGGAGGCCGGTGCCCCGGCCCAGCGCTGCCCGGCCGGCACGGCGCCCTCGACCGCCGAGCCCGGCGCGACCTGGGCGTTCTTTCCGATCTTGGTGCCGGGGAGCAGCGTCGACCGGGAGCCGATCGTGGCGCCCGCGCCGATCCGGATCTCGCCGACGCGCAGCACGTCGCCGTCGTACCAGTAGCCGCTGAGGTCGACCTCCGGCTCGACCGAGGCGCCCGCGCCCAGCCTGAGCAGACCGGTCACCGGGGGAGCGGAGTGCAGGTCGGCGTCGGCGCCCACCTGGGCGCCGAGCAGCCGGGCGTACAGGCCCATCCACGGCGCGCTGGCCAGGTCGGGCACGCCGAGCCTGGCGGCCAGTTGTTCGGCGAACCACAGCCGCAGGTGCACGCCGCCGCCGCGCGGATGGCGGCCCGGCCGCACGCCGCGCAGCAGCAGCCGGGCCGACCCCGCGGCCAGGCCCATCCGTCCCGGCGGGGTCAGGAACACCAGCCAGCCCAGTGCCACCCACCACCACGAGACGGCGGGCGCCCACGGCGGCGCGATCAGGGCGCCGAGCGTCGCGAGCAGCACGATCCAGCGCATGGCGCCCGCCGTGAGCAGCGGCACCATCAGCGCGGCCTGCGCGAGCGAGGCCCGCACGGGCATCGGTTTCACCGCCCGGCGGGCCGACTTGGCCGGGCCGCGAGAGGCCAGCAGCTTGGCCAGTCCGGCCAGGGTCGGGTGCGCGTAGACGTCGCCCACGGCCACGTCCGGGTAGTCGGTGCGCAGGAGCGACACAAGCCGTGCCGCAGCCAGGCTCGTACCGCCGTCGGTGAAGAAGTCGGCCTGCGGCCCGTCCGGCGCGACGCCGACGACGTCGGTCCACCGCTCGGCCAGCCACGCCTCGACCGGGCTCAATTCACCGGTCGTCGCCTCCGACGCGCCCGGCTCGGCCAGCGGCCAGGGCAGCGCGTCGCGGTCGATCTTGCCCGAGGTACGCGTCGGGAGCGTGTCGATCAGCGTCAGCCGGGGGACCAGGGCGGCGGGCAGCGATTCCGCCAGCAGCTCGCGGGCCTGCCCGAGGTCGAACCCCTCGTCCGCCACCAGGTAGCCGACGAGCAGTTGGTGGCCGCCGCCGGCGGTCCGCACCGCGGCGGCCGCGCCCGTGACGCCCGGCAGCGCCTGCAGCGCGGCGTCCACCTCGCCGAGTTCGATCCGCCGGCCGCCCAGTTTCACCTGGTCGTCGGCCCGGCCGATGAAGTAGAGCCCCTCCGGCTCGGCGCGTACGAGGTCGCCGCTGCGGTAGGCGCGTTCCCAGCCGAGCGACGGCAGCCGCGGGTACTTCTCGGCGTCCTTGCGCGGGTCCAGGTAGCGGGCCAGGCCCACACCGCCGATGATCAGCTCTCCGGTCTCGCCCATGGCCACCGGGTCGCCGTCCGCGCCCACGACGGCCAGATCCCAGCCGTCGAGGGGCAGCCCGATGCGTACCGGCTCCGCGCCGGTGAGCCGCGCCGCGCACGCGACGACGGTCGCCTCGGTGGGGCCGTAGGTGTTCCAGAGCTCTCGTTCGGGTACGGCCAGCCGCTCCACCAGCTCGGGCGGGCACGCCTCGCCGCCGAAGATCAGCAGCCTGATGCCGTCGAGCGACTCCACCGGCCAGAGCGCCGCCAGCGTCGGCACGGTCGAGACGGCCGTGATGCCCTGCTCGGCGAGCCAGGGCCCCAGGTCCATGCCGGTACGCACCAGCGATCGAGGGGCGGGCACCAGGCAGGCGCCGTGCCGCCAGGCCAGCCACATCTCCTCGCACGAGGCGTCGAAGGCCACGGACAGCCCGGCCAGCACCCGGTCGCCGGGCCCCAGCGGGCGGTCCTGGAGGAACAGGCCCGCCTCGGCGTCGACGAACGCGGCGGCGGAACGGTGCGTCACGGCGACGCCCTTGGGCTTGCCGGTGGAACCGGAGGTGAAGATGATCCAGGCGTCGTCACCGGGCGTGGGCGGCTGTGGGCGCGGGTTCCAGTCGTCGCCGAGTGGCAGCGGCTCCGGCGACATCGTCCGCACGACCAGGTTACCGATCGGCCGGTCGGTCGCTTCGCCGGTCGTCTGGGCAGCCGGTCCGCCGGTCACGCCCGCGGAGTCGGCCGTCGGTTTGCCGGTCACGATCGCGGAGACGTTGGCTTCGGTGAAGACCAGCTCGGCGCGTTCCTCGGGGTCGTCGGCGTCGACGGGCACGTACGCGGCGCCCGCGGCGAGCACCGCGAGGATCGTGACGTACAGCTCAACGGTGCCGGACGGCACCCGCACGCCCACCCGGTCACCGCGGCCGATCCCGGCCTCCCTGAGCTCGCCCGCCACCCGCGCCACCTCGGCACGCAGCCGCCGGTAGTCGAACAGCGTGGTCCCGTCGTCGAGCGCCGGCTCGTCCGGGTGAACCCGCGCGGTCTCGTCAAGGATGTCGAGCAGGGTACGGGGTGCCGCAGCCAGCGGGCCCGCGGGGTAGACCGCGCGCGAGGCGAGCTTTAAGGGCTGTAGATCGGCCATGTACGGACTCAAACGCTGCTCCTCGAGTCGGGCGGAGCCGGTCCTGTCGCACTGAAGAGCACACGCTGCTTCCGCCGCCATCTGTGGCGATTACGCCACCCGGATAGCAACAGCCGCATATCGGGCGTCTATTCCAACCTCTCTGAAGTCACCGAGTCGCGCCAGGCCCTTCGCCGGTGGATTTCGCGGCGAAGCGGGCCAGGTGTCATATACCCCGTGTTACCGTCCCACACCTGACAGTTGCCCATCAAGCGTTGGGGGATGCGTGGAACGCAGGTTCGCCGTGCGCGAGCAGTTGACGGGTGTGGTGCGGGCGGCGCTGGGCGCTGAGCACCGGCTGGTCGATGTGCTGCGCCTTCGGGGCGGCACCAAGAAGGGTGTGTACCGGCTCGTTCTCGACGATGGTTCGACCGCCATCGCCTACATCTGGGACGCGGCCGAGAATTACTGGCCCGGTCTCCAGGTCGAGGATCACGCGGACCCGTTCTCGCCCGCTTCCGGTCTGGAGCTGTTCGAGGCCGCTCATCGGCGTCTGGACGCGGCCGGGGTCCGGGTGCCGCGGATCCATCTGGCCGACCGGGGCAGGGAGCTGTATCCGGCTGATGTCGCGGTGGTCGAGGACATGCCGGGCGGGACGCTGGAGGCATTGCTCCAGCGCGATCCGGCGGCGGCGGAGCCGGTCATGGCGCGGCTGGCCGAGATGCTCGAGGTGATGCGGGCTCACGCGGGGCCAGGTTTCGGCAAAGTGGCCCTGGTCGACGGGGGCGGAATCTCCACGGGCCGGTCGTGTGAGCAACTGGTCTTCGAACGCGCGCTCGTTGATCTCGAGGAGGGCGCTGTCCGGGACGCGCGGCTCGCGGCCGCTCGTGATCGGCTGGAGGGGGTGCTCCGGGAGCTGGCGGCGGGTGTGCGGCCGCGGTCGGCGCACGCGCTGGTCCATGGGGAGCTGGGGCCGGATCATGTCCTGGTGGACAGCGCCGGGTGGCCGGTGCTGATCGACATCGAGGGACTGATGTACTTCGACATCGAATGGGAGCACGCGTTTCTGCGGCTGCGGTTCGGCGCGGATTATGGACGGCTGAGCTGGGACGGGCTGGATGAGCGGCGGATGTCGTTCTACACGCTGGCGATGCGCCTGTCGCTGGTGGCCGGGCCGCTGCGGTTGATCGAGGGGGATTTTCCGGGGCGGGAGGCCATGCGGGGGATCGCCGAGCACAATCTGCAGCAGGCGCTGGCCTTCGTCGGCGGGTGAGGTGTCAGGCGGACCTGTCGTGGCGTTCCGGTCGCCGGTCGGGGTGGTCGCGGGGCACCAGGGTCGGGTTGACGTTGCCGAGCACGGTGTCGCGGTCGATGACGATCCTGGCCACGTCGTCGCGCGTCGGCATTTCGTACATGAGGTTGAGCAGCACTTCTTCGAGAATGGCGCGGACGGCTCTGGCGCCGGTGCGGCGGGCGAGCGCCTGGTCGGCGATGGCGGCGAGGGCTTCCTCGGTGAATGCGAGGTCGATTCCGTCGAGTTCGAAGAGCCGCTGATACTGCTTGACGACCGCGTTGCGTGGTTCGGTGAGGATCCGGATGAGCGCGGTCCGGTCCAGCGGCTGGAGGGTGGAGATCACCGGTAGCCGGCCGACGAGTTCGGGGATGAGGCCGAAGGTCAGCAGGTCGGCGGGGGTGGTGTGGGGATGGAGGTCGGTTTTCCGGGGAGTGCGGAAGCCGCTGCTGTTGTGGCCGGTGCGTCGCTCGATGATGTGGTCGAGGCCGGTGAAGGCGCCGCCCGCGATGAACAGCACGTTGGTGGTGTCGATCTGGATGACTTCCTGGTGGGGGTGTTTGCGGCCGCCTTGGGGCGCGACGCTGATGGTGGTGCCCTCCAGGATTGTGAGCAGTGCCTGCTGGACGCCTTCGCCTGAGACGTCGCGGGTGATGGACGGGTTGTCGCTCTTGCGGGTGATCTTGTCGATTTCGTCGAGGTAGATGATGCCTGTTTCGGCTTTGGCGATGTCGTCGCCGGCCGCCTGGATGAGTTTGAGGAGGATGGTCTCGACGTCTTCGCCGACGTAGCCGGCCTCTGTGAGCGCGGTGGCGTCGGCGATGGCGAAGGGCACGTCGAGCATTCTGGCCAGGGTCTGGGCGAGGTGGGTCTTGCCGCTGCCAGTGGGGCCGATGAGCAGGATGTTGGACTTGCCGAGTTCGATGTCCTCGGTGTGCCGGATGCGTTTGTAGTGGTTGTAGACGGCGACGGCGAGCGTTCTCTTGGCGGCGTCCTGGCCGATGACGTAGTGGTCGAGACGTGCGTGCATGTCTCGTGGCGTGGGCAGGTCGTGGGGCGGGGCGTGCTCGTCGGCGTCGATGAGTTCGTTGCAGAGCTCGATGCATTCGTCGCAGATGCAGATTCCGGCGGGCCCCGCGATGAGCTTGCGGACCTGCTGCTGGGTCTTCCTGCAGAACGTGCATGTCGGCTGGTCGCGGACCACTGAGGTAGCTCCTCGATGATCAGAGGGTGACGGTCAGGGAGGACAGGCGCCAGGTGCCGGGGTCGGGGGCGCGCGGCGCGGGCTCGGCGAGGGCGAGGCCGGGGTAGCGGCGGAGCAGGGCCGCGAGGGCGACTTCGGTCTGTACGCGGGCGAGGGAGGAGCCGATGCAGAAGTGCGGCCCGTGGGCGAAACCGAGGTGCCCGGGTTGTCCGGCGGGCCGGGTGATGTCGAAGCGGTCGGGGTCGGTGTAGGCGCGGGGGTCGCGGTGGGCGGCGGCGACGGAGGCGGTGACGGCCTCGCCCTTGGCTATGGGGGTGCCGCAGAGCTCGACGTCCTCGCGGGCGTAGCGGGGGATCGTCAGCAGGGCGGGGCCGCACCAGCGGATGAGCTCCTCGACGGCGCGGGGCATGAGGCCGGGGTCGGCGCGCAGTGCGGCGAGCTGGCCGGGGTGGGTGAGCAGGGCCTCGACGGCGTTGGCGATGAGGTTGGTGGGTGTCTGGCCGGCCATGACGAGGTGCCAGATGAGGGTGACGAGTTCGGTGTCACTGAGCCGGTCGCCGTTCTCCTCCTGAGCTTGGATGAGGTCGGAGATCAGGTCGTCGGCGGGTTCCGCCCTTCGGCGGGCGACGGCCGCCTTGGCGCCTTCGATGATGGCCGGGATGGCGGCGGCGAAGGCGGGACCGACGTTGGTGACGACGGTGGCGCCGTACTCGCGCCATCGGAGGCGGTCGGCCGCGGGGATGCCGACGAGCTCGCAGATGACGTCCATGGGCAGTGGCCGGGCGAAGCGCGTCATCAGGTCGACGGGGCCGTGGCCGGGCAGGTCGTCGAGGAGGGCTTCGACGATGGAGGCGATGCGCGGGGCGAAGTCGGCGGCGCGGCGGGCGGTGAAGGCGGGTGCGGCGAGCCGGCGTAGTCGCAGGTGTTCGGTGCCGTTCATCTCGGACATGGTGCGCATGTAGGGGAGGCAGTCTTCGGGGACGTCGGGGCGCATGAAGCTGTCGGTTCTGATCTCGAATCGGGGATCGGCGAGCATCGTCCTGATGTCGGCATGCCGGGTCACGACCCACATGGGGCCGAAGCCGGGGGCGCCCACGCGGGCGATGGGAGCCAGCTCGCGGGCGCGGCCGTAGGCGGTGAAGGGGTCGCGGGACACGCCGGGGTCGGTGAGGTCGATCTGCGGAACGTCGCTGGTCATGCATCCTCCTGCGATTTCGGATGTTCAGATCAGATGATCCCATCATACGAATGGTCACGGTATCTTGGTTGCCGATGCACGGCAAACGCCGGGACGAGGAGGACGATGGGCCGGCTCACCAGGGCAGAGACGCAGGAGCGCAACCGTGCCAAGGTGCTGGCCGCGGCCAAGGACGAGTTCGCCGAGCACGGTTTCCGGGACGCGAAGATCGACAGCATCGCCGAGCGGGCGGAGCTCACGCGGGGCGCCGTCTACTCCAACTTCCCCGGCAAGCGGGCGCTGTACTTCGCGATGCTGGCCGACCTGGCCGAGCGCGCCCCCGAGCCGCCGCACCCGGAGCCGGGCCTGACCGTGGCGGAGGCGCTCGGCGCGTTCGCGCGCGCGTGGGTGACGCGGCTGCCCCTGGCCACCGACGATCAGTACGGTGCCGGCCGGCTCGGGATGGATCTGATGCCGGAGGTCGGCGCGGACGAGCGGATGCGCCGGCCGTTCGCGCAGCTGATGATGTTCGACGCGATGCTGCTCGGGCTGGCTCTGGAACGGTTGCGCCCGTCCGCCGGCCGGCAGGTGCGGGTGGCGGAGATGGCGCTGACGATGCTGCACGGCGCGAGCCAGCTGGCGGCCGTGGCGCCCGGTTTCGTGGACCCGTTCAACGTGGTCAGCGCGTGTGAGCAGCTGGCGGAGCTGGATCTGGATGACCGGTGGCCGCAGCCGTCGATCGTGCCGCAGGCGCGGGTGGTCGATGAGCGGTGGGCGCCGCCGGTGGCGGTGGATCTGGTCCGAGGCGAGCCGGTGGAGTTCGCCGGCGACGGGGTGGTGGCGGTGCTCGGGCTGCACCGGTTGTCGGCGGCGGAGGAGGCGGTGCGCGCCGCCGCGCCGGCGGCCGAGGTCACGATCGTGCTGGTCACGGGGGTGGTGGACGAGCTGGCGCCGCTGGCCCGGCTGGTGATCGCCGACCTGCGTACCTGCCTGCGTCAGGCTTTCCCGGCGGCGGCGTTGCCGCGGCCGCGGGTGGTGTGCGACGAGTCGGGGGCGCTCGCGGCGGCGGCGGGCGTGCCGGCGGTCAGCGACGCCACCGAGACGGCGGTACGCGTGGCGTCCGGGCGGATCGTGACCCGGGCCGACGGGTACGGCGCCTGCCATGCCGCCGCCTCGGCCGGTTGATCGCGGCATCGCGGTCCCGGCGCCAGTCCCGGACGTTCAGGTCGCCTCTGGTGGGGACATCCGGACCGGTGGCTGTTCCACCCGGCGCAGCCCGAGCTCCCGGCGGATGTCGGCGGCCGGGCGGGCCCGCGCGCGGGCCGCGAGGTCCTCGAAGAAGACCATGTAGCCCATGCCCCTGAGCTCGGCCTCCTTGCGGATGTAGGGCTGCAGGATCCGCCAGAACTCCGGGATGCTCTCGCCGAAGAAGCTGAGGACCAGGTCTTCCGGCACCGTCCGATGGGCGATGAGCAGCCCGGCGTTGTCGAACAGGAACCCGACCTTCCGCACCGCGGCGCGGGCCGGTTCCGGCAGGCCCGTGATCCCGCCGTCCGGCGGATGGTCGGCGGCCAGCCGCTGGACGATGAAATCACGGGCCTCGAACCATTCGGTGCTGCGCGCCTCCTGGAAGGTCCCCAGCACCACGGGCAGCAGGGCGTGCCGTGACACCGCGCGGGCCTGCCGTATCGACAGCGCGACCGCCGCCACCGCCGCGATCGCGCTGGCGAGGCTCACTACGAGGGAAACGTCCATGGTCCCTTCGATACGCGTGCTTTCGCCGTTACGCCACTCCGCCCGGGCGGCGGCAAAATCGGTTGCCCTGTCCGGCGGCCGTCTGTTGTACTCCCGGCATCTGTCCGCCGACCCAGGAGCATGAAATGCGTGCAGCGTTCTTGTCCCCCTTCAAGGCAAATGCCAGCTATCTAGAGGACAGAACGCTTGATGCGAACGTTGAACTTGGGGATCTTGGCGCATGTAGACGCCGGTAAGACCAGCCTGACCGAGCGGCTGCTCTACGCCGCCGGGGTCATCGACGAGATCGGCAGCGTCGACGACGGCAGCACCCAGACCGACTCCCTCGCCCTGGAACGGCAGCGCGGCATCACGATCAAGTCCGCCGTCGTCTCCTTCGTCATCGGCGACGTCACGGTCAACCTGATCGACACGCCCGGCCACCCCGACTTCATCGCCGAGGTCGAACGCGTGCTGAGCGTGCTCGACGGCGCCGTGCTGGTCATCTCCGCGGTGGAGGGGGTGCAGGCCCAGACCCGCGTGCTGATGCGTACGCTGCAGCGGCTGCGGATCCCGACCCTGCTGTTCGTCAACAAGATCGACCGCCGTGGCGCCCAGGACGAGGCGCTGCTGCGGGCCATCGCCGAGAAGCTGACGCCCGCGATCGTGGCGATGGGCTCGGCGCGTGACCTGGGCACCCGCGATGCCGCCTTCGCACCGTTCGGGCCTGCCGACGACGCCTTCGCCGCGCGGCTGGCCGAGGTGCTGGCCGATCAGGACGACGCCTTTCTGGCCGCGTACGTCCACGACGAGACGGCCGTCTCCTACCGGCGGCTGCGCGGCGAGCTCGCGGCGCAGACCGGGCGGGCCCTGGCGCACCCGGTGTTCTTCGGCTCGGCGATCACCGGCGCGGGTGTGGACGCGCTGACCTCCGGCATCGTGGAACTGCTGCCCGCCGCGTCCCGAGGCGAGCCCGGCGACCCCGTCTCGGGCACGGTCTTCAAGGTCGAACGTGGCCCGGCGGGGGAGAAGATCGCCTATGTCCGGATGTTCTCCGGGACGGTACGCGTACGGGACCGGCTGCGGTCCGGCGGCGGGACCCGTGACAAGGAAGGCGGGACCCGTGACAAGGAAAAGGTCACCGCGCTGAGCGTGTTCGACCGGGGCGCCGACGTCCAGCGCTCCTCGGTCGCGGCCGGACAGATCGGCAAGCTGTGGGGCCTGGCCGACATCCAGATCGGCGACCCGATCGGCGAACCGCGCCAGAGCCCCGGCCGCCACCACTTCGCCCCGCCCACCCTGGAGACCGTCGTCGTCCCGGCGAGCCCCGCCGAGCTGGGCGCCCTGCGCGTCGCGCTCGCCCAGCTCGCCGAGCAGGACCCGCTGATCGACCTGCGCCAGGACGACCTCCGGCAGGAGATCTCCGTCTCGCTCTACGGCGAGGTGCAGAAAGAGGTCATCCAGGCGACGCTGGCCACCGACTTCGGCCTCAAGGTCGCCTTCCGCGAGACGACCACGATCTGCGTCGAACGGCCGATCGGCACCGGCGCGGCGGCCGAGTTCAACGGCAAGGCGCCCAACCCGTTCCTGGCCACCGTCGGGCTGCGCGTCGAGCCCGCCCCGATCGGCACCGGCGTGCGATACCGGCTGGCGGTCTCGCCGGGGGCGCTCCCGCTGGCCTTCCACAAGGCGGTCGAGGACACCGTACGGGAGACCCTGAACCAGGGCCTGTACGGATGGCAGGTCACCGACTGCACGGTCATCATGACGCACTCCGGCTATTCGCCCCGGCAGAGCCACTCCCACGCCATCTTCGACAAGAGCATGTCGAGCACCGGCGCGGACTTCCGCCACCTGACGCCGCTGGTCCTGATGAACGCGCTGAGGCAGGCCGGCACCAGCGTGCACGAGCCGATGCACCGCTTCACGCTGGAAGTCCCGGCCGACACGATCGGCACCGTGCTGCCGGAACTGGCCCGGCTGCGCGCTGTCCCCCGCACACCGGCCATGCGGGGCGCGTCCTGCCTGGTCGAGGGGGACATCCCGGCGGCGCGCGTACACGAGCTGCACCAGCAGTTGCCCGCGCTGACCCGCGGCGAAGGCGTGCTGGAGTCGGCCTTCGACCGCTACCAGCCCGTCTCCGGCGCGGTCCCGGCCCGGCCGCGCACCGACCATAACCCGCTGGACCGCAAGGAATACCTGCTGCACGTCATGCGACGGGTCTGACACGACCGATCAGACCCTGCTTGCTCCGACCCGACGGTCAACTCGCACTGGCGCTTCTCACCGCCAGCTGCCTGGCGCTCGCCGCCGTCAGGCAGGCCGCGGCCGCGAGTGCCAGTGCGAGTGACCGGCCGACCTACCCCGCCAGTAACCTGCGACAGTAATGTCCAGCCTGGTACCGAGCATGATCGTTGGATACAGCCACCGAAAGCCTGACGCTGCAACTACACCACAGGTCCCGCCTGAGTAGCAGGCTTGCGGTGCTGGTGGCTACCAGAGTCGGCCCGGAGTCCTCCAGCTCTGAGGTGAGGCCACCCGCCCGGCGTCCGCGACCGAACAGGAAGCGGCACCGGTTGTCTAGGAGGGCACCTCGCGGCGCAGATCTCGCAGGTGTACGGTCAGGGCCCGCGCGAGCGTGTATTCGAGGCGGTGGAAGGCGTCCAGTGGAACGTCCTGATTGCGGGTGAGCCGAGGCGCTCGGTCGGCGTGCAAGGTGAGGACGTCGCCCAGCACGCCGTACGGCTCGTACTCCTTGCCGGATGTGTACACGTGCGCCTCGATGCGCAGGCGCGGGCATGACGCGATCGCTTTCGGGATGCACCCGACGCACGTCGCGGGCTTGGTGACGTACAAGGACGCGGAGGGCGCTGGTCGGGGGAAGACCCACCACAGGCGCCCGCTGGACAACTCCCGCGCGGTTCCTTTGCACACTTGGCACAGGGCGTTCAGCATGCACTCTCGCTGTCGCAGGGTGTGCACCTGATCCCATAGAGGGGTGCCGTGTCCGTGGTCTTCTTGGCGAGCCCACAGGACTCCCATCAGCCAGTCGCCGGCGACGGGCGCCGGGTAAGACAGCCTGCGACCGTCCGTCGCGCCGTCGTAGCGCGCCAGGACAACCCCGAAGTCGATCTTTTCGGCGCTGCGGGGGTGATGTATGGCGCCTCGACGGTCGTCATGGCCGGTCGCCCGTCCGGAAGGGTAGCTTCCGCAGGGGCGTGATCCACGGCAGGGAGACCGGCTTGGGCCTGGCAATGGGCCGCGGGGCGGGAGTCTTGCGGGGCGGCGGCGCGGCGGCAACGCCTGGGACGGTGTCGCCGCCGCGCCTATTGAACGCCTGGAGAGCGACGCGATGGCGCTCCAGGCGGGGGTGGGGCCGAAGACCGCGAGCGGTGGTTGTGGTCCCCGGCCGGGCTCTGCCGGTTCCGGCGCTGGCAGGGCCGAGTCCGGTAGCGGGGCGTGCGGGCGAGGAGGCGGCCCAGGCGTGCTGGACGTTTCTACGATGGCTCGCCGTCATCAACGGCCCCCGACGGCTTGCCGCCATGTCTGCGCGATGGCGAGTCCAGTCCCCACGATCAGCGCTTGCCAGTCGGTCGCTGCTGAACGTGTGCGGCCAGTGGCCAGATGCGTGACGAGGAACGTGCGGTCGCCGAGTTGCTGCGCAGGCTGGGGCGTAGGGGAGGGCCATGCCTAGGACGCTAAAGACGGCCAGCCTGCATGTGAAGAAAATTGCTCAATATTTCTTCAAGATCTCTAGCTCAAAGTAGCAGTGAGATCGCTCAGAGCCTTGGTGATGATCTGCCGCGCGTCGCTGCCGTAGTGAGCCACTCCTGAGATGGCGTCGAAAACGCGCCGATAATGCTCGATCTCGTCGGGCTGGGTGAGATGCAATTCGGCGGTCACCGTCTCCGCTATGGCGAGCCGGTCATCGTAGATCCAGAAACCATGCTTCGGGCTGATCGGCAGGACTGTGCTGAAGGGTATGACCCCCACCTTCAGCGTCTGCGACAGCGACAAGGCGATCAGCCGTTCGAGCTGTCCAGCCATCACCTGCGGTGGGCACAGCAGAGTCCGCAGCGCCGCCTCCGACAGGACGAAATAGAACCGGCGACTGGAATCGTAGAGGATCTCCTGTCGGCGCATCCGTTGCCGTACGCCCTCGTCCAGGTCGTTGACACCGCCGCATAGCTCGATGTTCTCGGCCAGCCTGGCCCGCGCATAATCCGGCGTCTGCAGCAGGCCGGGAATCAGCAGCGACTCGAAGACCCGCAGTGTGCGGGTGCTCGCTTCGATCTCCTGATAGGTCTGCTGCCGCTTGCCGGTACCGGCGCGTAGGATCCGTTGCCATTCGGCGTACAGCGTCTCAAGGTTGCCGAGCAGGCTGAGTAGTTCGCTTGCGGCGTCCTCTGCGCCGCAGGCTCGCGCCCATGCGGTGATGTCCTCAGCGGTCGGGGTCTGCTTGCCGTGCTCGATCTTGGAGATCTTCGACGATGGCCAACCGAGTGACTCCGCGAGACTCTTGCCGGACAGACTGGCGCCGGTACGGAGGCCGCGGAGTCGGCGGCCTAGGGCGGTGCGTACTTGGTCGACGTCGGACACGTGCTGCTTTCTATCGGATGTAGTCGTCGTACGGAGTGGCGTGCTGCCACGCCGTCGCCTGCCACTGCAGGTGTTGCTTCAAGACGTCAGGATCTTCCACCAGTTCAGCGCCCAGCAAGGTGTCATGGTCGTCGAAATGCAACCAGGAGACGAGCCTCTCGTCGAACAGCCAGAAGTCATGCTCGGGCAGGCCGAGCGAGATGGCTTTGTCGCGAGCCATGTAGCGGATGTCCTCTCCGCCCTTGATGTTGATGCGGGCCCCGGCCAGCGCATACCGGCTGTAGTCGCCGAGCGGTTCGGTCACTACCCGAACCCGCTGAACACGTTTGCCGCCTGCGGTGGTGGCCTCGCGGATCATCTGCCACCACGGGGCGGCCAGCCGCGATGCGACGTCGTAGTCCTCGCCGGCGAGGAACCTCCTGAGGCGCTCCTGCTCATCAGGGGCGTAGTACCTGTCCCGGCCCTCCAACCGGAACGCCGAACGCTTGAACGCGGCGAACAGGGCGTTGAAGTCGGATCCCGTGACGAGCGTCATGCTCCGCCCTCGTCGAGCTTCGCGAAGCGGAGGAGCTCGGGACGCACCTCGACAGCGGTCTCGTGGTCAGGCAGGCCGCGGGCACGCAACGCGGCCAGCGCCTCCGGGTCGGTGACCTTGTCCCCCTGGACGACAATCGTGCCGCGATCGGTTTCGTACAGCGTCGGGCATGCGCCGCCGTCGGAGGTGGTGCCGAGGAAACGTAGCTTCATTTGCTTGATCCCTTCGTAATCTTTCTCGGATTTCTTAATGGTCTTCCGGGAGGAGGGCTTGGTCAAGGGCGAACGTAGAAGAGCCCCGTCCCAGTAGTTGGCTTTCCGGCATCCGGGAAACGGCATTCCGCCGCCGGTATGACGGAGGTCACCATCGGTCTCACTCGTCCTACCGAAGGAGCCGGCCGATGTCGAGCATTCCCCGCGATCAGTGGTACGTCGCCGCGTACGGGCGCGAGATCGGCCAGGAGCCGTTCGGGCGCACCGTGTGCGGTGAGCCGATCCTGTTCTGGCGCACGCGCGCCGGGACCGTCACCGCCATGTCCGACCGCTGCGTGCACCGGCGCTTCCCGCTGTCCCAGGCGCCGAGCCGGGTGGTGGACGACCAGGTGGTGTGCGGCTACCACGGGTTCACCTACGGCGCCGACGGCGGTTGCGTCGCCGTCCCCGGCCAGACGCGGGTGCCCCGGACGGCGCGGTTGACTAGCTACCCGGCCGTGGAGCAGGACTCGTTCGTCTGGGTCTGGATCGGCGACCCGGCCAAGGCCGATGCCACGAGCGTCCCGCGGGCGCCGTGGCTGGTCTCGCCCGGGTACACCACGGTGTCCGGGATGGAGCCGCTGAAGGCGCGGTTCGGGCTGCTGGTGGACAACCTGCTCGATCTCTCGCACGAGACGTACCTGCACGGCGGCTACATCGGCACCCCGGAGGTCGCCTCCACGCCGATCACCACCGAGGTGGACGAGCAGGCCGGGATCGTCTACGTCAGCCGGCACATGGACGACGCCGAGTGCCCGCCGTTCTACGCCAAGTCCACCGGGCTGACCGGGCGGATCATGCGCTGGCAGGACATCGAGTACACGCCGCCGTGCCTGTACAAGCTGCACTCGCGCATCGCGCCGCCCGGCGTGCTGCCCCGCGGCGACGGCAGCGACCCGGACGCCTTCCACGTCGAGGTCGTGTACGCCATCACGCCGGAGACCGAGCACACCACCCACGACTTCTGGGCCGTGGCCCGCGACTTCGCCCTCGACGACCAAGGCGTGTCGGACTTCCTGGCCGAGCAGAACCGTACGGTGGTGCTCCAGGACGTGGCCGCGCTCGACGTGCTGGAACAGGTGATCGCGACCGAACCCCCCGGCTACCAGGAACTGTCGATCAACATCGACACCGGCGGGCTGGCGGCGCGGCGGATGCTCGCCCGCCAGGCCGGGCAGAGCACGGGCAGCCGGGTGTGACCGGCATGGCACCCCACCGCATGCTCACCGGCCGCGAGGTGCTGAGGGTGGTGTGGCTGCCCGGCAGCGACCTGCTGGAGGGCAGTTGCCACTGCGGCGCCACGCAGGTCGCCGAGGGCCCGATCGAGGTGTGGGAGTGGCTGCTCGCCCACCCGGTCGGCCATACGGCGCAGGCCATTGAGGGAGCGGCGCGATGACCGAGCGCAAGCTGACCGCGCAAGGCACGATGGGAGCGGCGCGATGACCGAGCGCAAGCTGGTCGTGCACGCGCGCGGCCAGGCGGCCGAAGGCGTCGTCGTCCTGGACCTGCGTGACCCCGCCGGCGCCGAGTTGCCCGAGTGGACGCCCGGCGCGCATGTCGATCTCGTTCTCGGCGGCGACCTCGTACGCCAGTACTCGCTGTGCGGCGACCCGGCCGAGCGCACGACCTGGCGGATCGCCGTCCTGCGCGAGCCCGCCGGGCGGGGCGGCTCGGCGTACGTCCACGACGAACTCCACCCCGGCACGGCGGTCCTGGTCCGCGGGCCGCGCAACCACTTCCCGCTCCACCCAGCGCCCCGCTACCTGTTCATCGCCGGAGGGATCGGGATCACCCCCATCCTGCCGATGATCGCCGCCGCCGGCACGGGGTGGGAGCTCGTCTACGGAGGTCGTACGGCCGCGTCGATGGCGTTCGCCGGCGAGCTGCGCGCCCGCCACGGCGACCGGGTGACCCTGCGACCCCAGTCCGAACACGGCCTGCTCGACCTCGACGCCATCCTGGAACGCACCCCACCCGAGACCCTCGTCTACTGCTGCGGGCCGGCCCCGCTGCTGGAGGCCGTCGAGCGCCGCTGCGCGAACCGCCCCCTGCACGTCGAACGCTTCTCGCCCAAAGACCCCGGCGCTCCCGTACGAACGGCGTCGTTCGAGGTCGAGCTGGCCCTCACCGGCCGCACGCTCACCGTCCCACCGGAGCGGTCGGTGCTCGAGGTCGTGGAGGAGGCGGGTGTACAGGTTCTATCCTCATGTCGTGAGGGGACGTGCGGCACCTGCGAGACCACCGTGCTCGCCGGCACGGTCGACCATCGCGACTCGCTGCTCACCCCTGAAGAGCGGGCGGCCCACGACACCATGTTCCTGTGCGTCTCCCGCGCCGCCTGCCCGAGACTCGTCCTCGAACTCTGACACCACCGCGGGAGCCACCGATGCCGACGGCCGAACGGACCGGGCCTGTGGTGGCACGCGCGCTGCAGATCCTCGGCGCGTTCACGCCCGACCGGCGGGCGCTGACGCTCAGCGAGCTGTCCCGGTACGCCGGGCTGCCGGTCTCCACCGTGCACCGGCTGGCCGCCGACCTGGTGGCCTGGGGCGCGCTGGAGCGGGACCAGGCCGGTTGCTACCACATCGGCCTGCGCCTGTGGGAGATCGGTTCGCTCGCGCCGCGCGGCCTCGGCCTGCGTGAGGCCGCCCTGCCCTACCTCGAGGATCTGTCGCAGGTCACCCGGGAGAACGTGCAACTGGCCGTACGGGAGGGCACCGAGGTCGTGTTCGTCGAGCGGATCGCGGGCAGCAAGGCCGTCCCGGTGCTCACCCGGGTCGGCGGCCGCTTCGCGCTCACCGCGACCGGCGTCGGACTCGTCCTGCTCGCCCACGCCCCGGACGACGTGCGGGAACAGGTGCTGTCAGGGCCGATCAAACGCTATACCGAACGCACCATGACGACGCCGCACCTGGTGCGCGCCGCGCTCGCCGACACCCGCGCCCGCGGTTACGCCATCAGCGACCGGCAGGTGACCATGGACGCCGTGTCGGTGGCGGCGCCGATCCACGGCCCCGAGGGCGAGGTCGTCGCGGCGGTGTCCCTGGTCGTCCACTACGGCAGCGCCTCGCCCCACGCGCTCGCCCCGCTGGTGCGCACCAGCGCGCGCGCCATCTCCCGCGCGCTCATGACCGCACGTCCGTGACCGCACGTCCGTGACCGCACGTCCGTGACCGCACGTCCGTGACCGCACGTCCGTGACCGCACGTCCGTGACCGCACGTCCGTGACATGCGGGCCCATTGCGACCGCTTTTTTCGGCCGCATTGATGTTGGGCAAATCTTTGACTGAAGTCACTGAAGTGCCCTACCTTTGGTGGAAACGCGGTCCTTCCTTGGGGTGACATGGTGGATTTGTCGGGAAAAGTGGCTGTTGTTACCGGGGCCGGTCGCGGCCTGGGTCAGGCGTACGCACTGGCCCTGGCGCGAGCGGGCGCGGCGGTCGTCGTCAACGACGTGGACGCTGAGGCGGCCGGTCAGGTCGCCGAGGCCATCACCGCCGAGGGCGGCAGGGCCGTCGTGGCGGCGGGCGCCGTCGGGGGGACCCAGGTCGCCCAGCGGCTGGTGGACACCGCCGTCAAGGAGTTCGGCCGACTGGACGTCATGGTCACCAACGCGGGCGTCCTGCGCGACCGCGTGCTGTGGAAGATGTCCGACGAGGAGTTCGACACGGTCGTCGAGGTGCACCTGCGCGGCACGTTCACCTGCGCCCGCGCCGCGGCCGTGCGCATGCGCGAGCAGGGGCAGGGCGGTCGCCTGATCCTCATCTCCTCTCCGGCCGGCCAGCGCGGGAACTTCGGCCAGACCAACTACGCCGCCGCCAAGGCCGGGATCGTCGCGATGGCCCGTACCTGGGCGCTGGAGCTGGCCCGTTCGGAGATCACGGTCAACGCCGTCGTGCCGGTCGCGGCCACCGAGATGACCAAGACCATCCCCGCCTTCGCCCCCATCCTGGAAAAGGGAGAGCCGTACCCCGACTGGGTGCGCAAGGACGAGGGCCTCGGGACGGTCGAGGACGTGGCCGGGCTCGTCGTCTACCTCGCCTCGGACGCCTCCGCCGAGGTCACCGGGCAGGCCATCGGCGTCGGCGGCGACAAGCTGGCCCTCTGGTCGCACCCGGCCGAGAAGGCCGTGGCGTACGCGGACGGAGGGTGGAGCGCCGACGCCATCGCCGCCTCCTGGCCCGCCACGGTGGGCGCCGAGCCGGAGACGTACGGCATCCCCGCTCCCAAGGGGGCCTGAGATGGACCTCGACGAGCTCGTCGCGATCGACGTCCACACCCACGCCGAGGTGTCCAGGGACGGGCACGGCTCGCTCAGCCCGGCGCTGTTCGGCGCCTCCGCCGAGTACTTCGGCTCGCACGAGCGCCCGACGATCCCGCAGCTGGCCGCGTACTACCGGGAGCGGAAGATGGCCGCGGTGGTGTTCACCGTGGACGCCGAGCACGCCACCGGCCATCCCCGCATCTCGAACGAGGAGATCGCCGAGAGCTGCGCCGAGCATCCGGACGTGCTGATCCCGTTCGCCAGCGTCGATCCGTGGAAGGGCAGGGCGGGCGCCCGCGAGGCCCGCCGCCTGGTCGCCGAGCACGGGGTGCGCGGCTTCAAGTTCCACCCCAGCATCCAGGCCTTCGCCCCGAACGACCCGATGGCCTACCCCCTGTACGAGGTGATCGAGGAGGCGGGTGCGGTCGCCCTGTTCCACACCGGCCAGACCGGCATCGGCGCGGGCGTCCCCGGTGGGGGCGGGATCCGGCTGAAGTACTCCAACCCGATGCTGGTCGACGACGTCGCCGTGGACTTCCCGCATATGAAGATCATCCTGGCGCATCCGTCGTTCCCCTGGCAGGACGAGGCGCTCGCGGTCGCCACGCACAAGCCCTACGTTCACATCGACCTGTCCGGCTGGTCGCCGAAATACTTCCCGCCGCAGCTCGTCCGCTACGCCAACACGCTGCTCCAGGACAAGGTGCTCTTCGGCTCCGACTACCCGGTCATCACGCCGGATCGCTGGCTGGCCGACTTCGCCAAGCTAGACATCAAGCCCGAGGTCCGCCCCAAGATCCTCAAGGACAACGCCGCCCGCCTGCTCGGCCTCACCTCCAAGGAGCAGCCATGACCATCACCGTGAACGGCCTGGAGGAGCTGAAGGCGCTCGCCGGCCAGGACCTCGGCCACACCGGCTGGCTGGAGATCACCCAGGATCGGGTGAACACCTTCGCCGGCGCCACGAACGACTACCAGTGGATCCATGTGGACCCGGAGCGAGCCAAGGCCGGGCCGTTCGGGGGCCCGATCGCGCATGGTTACCTGACCCTGTCCCTGCTCATCCCGCTGTTCAACGAGCTGCTGGACATCCAGGGCGTGTCCGTGAGCATCAACTACGGCCTGAACAAGGTGCGCTTCCCCAGCCCCGTCAAGGTGGGCGCCAAGATCCGCCTGGCCGGGAAGGTCGCCGAGGTCGAGGAGGTCCCCGGGGACGGTGTCCAGATGCTCATGGACTTCACCATCGAGATCGACGGTTCGGGCAAGCCCGCCTGCGTCGCCCAGGCCGTCTACCGGCACTACGCCTGAGGAGCACCGATGCGGAATGCCGGAACAGGCGCCTGGCCCGCCCGGCGGGCCCAGATGACGCCGGACCGTACCGCCTTCGTGTTCGGCGATCGCTCGCTGACGTACGCCGAGGTCCATGAACGGGTGACCAGGCTCGCCGACCGGCTGCGGCGCGGCGGGGTGCGGGCGGGGGACCGGGTCGCCTACCTCGGCCCGAACCACACCGCGTTCGCCGAGACCATGTTCGCGACGCACGTGCTCGGCGGGATCTTCGTCCCGCTGAACTTCCGGCTCGCCCCGCCCGAGATCGACTACATGCTGGGCCACTGCGGCGCGAAGACCCTCGTCTACGCGCCGCAGTGCGCCGGCGCGGTCCGCGAGCTGCGGCAGAGCGCGGCCCTGGGCGAGATCGTCGCGCTGGACGGCGCGGCGCCGGGGGAGCGGGACTACGAGAGCTGGCTCGCGCAGGGCGATCCCACGCCCATCGACCTGCCGGTGGACCTGGCCGACATCGCGCTCATCCTCTACACCTCGGGCACCACCGGCCGTCCCAAGGGCGCCATGCTCAGCCATGCCAACCTGGTGTGGAACACCTTCAACATGCTGATCGGCGTGGACGTCACCGCCGACGAGACGACGCTGATCAGCGCCCCGCTGTTCCACGTCGCGGCGCTGAACCAGACGCTGCTGCCCACCTTCGCCAAGGGCGGCCGCTCGGTCGTCATGCCGGCGTGGGACGTGGACGGGTGCTACGACCTCATCGAGAAACACGGCGTCACGTGGATGTTCGGGGTCACCACGATGTTCGCCGCGCTCGCCCGCTCGCCCCGCTGGAGCGGCGCGGACCTGTCCTCGGTACGTACGCTGATGGCCGGGGGAGCGGCGGTGCCGCCCGCCCTGATCCGCGCCTACCAGGAGCGGGGGCTGGTGTTCTGCCAGGGGTACGGGCTGACGGAGACCTCGCCCGGGGCGACCTTCCTGGAGGCCGGCCAGAGTGAGCGCAGGGCCGGCTCGGCGGGCGTGCCCGTGTTGTTCGCCGACGTCCGGGTCGTGCGGCCCGACCTCACCGACACCCTGCCCGGCGAGCCCGGCGAGGTCCTCATCCAGGGCCCGAACGTCACCCCCGGCTACTGGGACGATCCGGCGGCCACGGCCGCGGCCTTCGTCAAGGGCGGCTGGTTCCGCTCCGGCGACCTCGCCACCCGCGACGAGGACGGCCACCTGTACATCGTCGACCGGGTCAAGGACATGTACATCTCCGGCGGCGAGAACGTCTATCCCGCAGAGGTGGAGGCGTCCCTCTTCGAGCATCCGGCGGTGGCCGAGGCGGCGGTGATCGGCGTGCCGGACGAGATATGGGGCGAGAGCGGCCACGCGTTCGTGGTGGTCCGCCCCGGGCAGGCGGTCACGGGCGAGGAGCTGTGCCGGTTCCTCCGTTCCCGGCTGGCCAAGTACAAGATCCCCGGCCAGGTCACCCTGGTCGACGACCTGCCGAGGACCGGCTCGGGCAAGATCCAGAAGCCGAGGCTGCGCGACCAGGTCAGTGCGGGGGCGGGCCGGATGGTGCCGTCCGGCGATCAGGAAACCTGGCATGACCAGGAACATCACGGTGCGGCGCGCGATCGCGCCGGGAAAGCGAGCGGGCTATGACCGACTCCGGGCTCCAGGACGTCCCGGCCGTGAGCCGACCGCACGTCGAGCCGGGCAAGCTGTTCATCGACGGCCAGTGGTGCGAGGCGAACGCCAAGGGCCGCAGGGACGTCATCGACCCGTCCACCGGGAAGGTCGTCACCACCGTCGCCGAGGCCGACGCCGCCGACGTGGACGCCGCCGTCACGGCCGGGCGCCGGGCGTTCGGCCCGTGGGCGCGGATGTCCGGCCGCGAGCGGGCCCGCGTGCTGCACCGCGTCGCCGACATCGTCAGGCGGCGGGAGGACGAGCTCGTCGCGGTCGAGAGCCTCGACGTCGGCAAGCCGGTGAGCCTGTGCCGCGCCGTCGACGTCGCCACGACCGCCGAGATCTACGAGTACTACTCGGGACTGGCGCAGACCCTCCAGGGGGCGACCCGGCAGATTCCGATCCCCTCGCACGCCTACACGAGTCGCGAGCCGCTCGGCGTGGTCGGCGCGATCACGCCCTTCAACTTCCCGCTGATCCTCAGCAGCGCGAAGATCGCCCCGGCGCTCGCCGCCGGCAACGCCGTGGTGCACAAGCCCGCCGAGGACACGCCGCTCAGCGCCCTGCTCATGGCCGAGATCCTGGCCGAGGCCGGCGTGCCCGACGGCGTGCTGAACGTGGTCACCGGCGGCGGGCAGGCCGGCGAGGCGCTGCTGCGCCATCCCGGGATCGACAAGATCGCCTTCACCGGTTCGACCGAGATCGGACGGCACGCGGCCGCCACGGCGGGGCAGGCGCTCAAGCCCGTCACGATGGAGCTCGGCGGCAACGCCGCGCAGATCGTGTTCGAGGACGCCGACCTGGACAAGGCGATCGGCTCGGTGATCAAGGGCTTCGTGTTCAACACCGGCCAGTTCTGCATGGGCGCGCCGCGCCTGCTCGTCCACCGCTCCCTGTACGACACCGTCCTGGGGATCCTGGCGGGCGCTGTCGGCGGAGTGCCGGTCGGCGACCCCTTCGACCCGGCGACCGTCGTGGGCCCCATGGCCGCCGAGCGGCATCTCGCCAAGGTCGAGCGGTACGTACGGCTCGCCCGTGACCAGGGCGGCCAGGTCGTCACCGGAGGCGAGCGCCTGGAACTCGGCGGCGGCTACTACTACCGGCCGACGATCATCGCCGGCCTGGCCGACGACTCCCGGGTCGTACAGGAGGAGATCTTCGGCCCCGTCCTGACCGTCCAGCCCTTCGACACCGAGGACGAGGCCGTGGAGCTGGCCAACGGCACGCCGTACGGGCTCGCGGCGGGCCTGCAGACCACGGACCTGGCCCGCGCCCACCGCGTGGCGGCCCGGCTGGAGGCGGGCATCGTCTGGGTGAACGACTGGGCGATGCTCGACCCGGCGATCCCTTTCGGCGGCGTCAAGCAGTCCGGGTACGGGCGCGAGTACGGGCCCGAGGCGCTGGAGTCGTACACCAAGGTCAAGTCCGTCGTCATCGCCCTGTGAAAGGTATGTCATGACCACCACCACAGCAGCGGCCGTCGTCGAATCCGCGGGCGAGGGCTTCCACCTGACCCAGGTCGAGCTGGCCGACCCGCGCCCGGACGAGGTCCTGGTCCGGATGGTCGCCGCCGGGCTCTGCCATACCGATCTGGGCGTCGCCGCCGGCGCGCTGCCGTTCCCGTTGCCCGGCGTCCTGGGCCACGAGGGCGCGGGCGTCGTCGAGGAGGTCGGCTCGGCGGTGACGCGCGTCCGTCCCGGCGACCAGGTGCTGCTCTCCTTCACCTCGTGCGGCAGATGCGCCAACTGCCGCGACGGGCACCCCGCCTACTGCGCGGCCTGGCTGCCGCTGAACCTGCTCGGCGGCGCCCGCGCCGACGGCTCGCCCACCGTGACCAGGGACGGCGCGGCACTCGGCGGGCACTTCTTCGGCCAGTCCTGCTTCGCCAGGCATGCCCTGGTGGACGAGCGCAGCCTGGTCAAGCTGCCCGCCGGCGCGCCGCTCGACCTGCTGGCGCCCCTCGGCTGCGGCGTGCAGACCGGCGCCGGGGCGGTGTGGAATGTCCTGCACCCCCGCCCCGGCGCCACCCTCGTCGTGACCGGCGCGGGTGCGGTCGGCCTGTCCGCGATCATGGCGGCCCGGCTCACCCCGGCCACCCGCGTCATCGCCGTGGACCGGGTTCCCGCCCGTCTGGAGCTGGCCGCCGAGCTCGGCGCCACCCACACCGTCGACACCACCACGGCCGACCTCGCCGAGGCCATCGGCGAGATCACCGGCGGCCGGGGCGCCGACGGCGTGGTCGAGACGACGGGCAACGTGACGGTCGCGAGCGCCGCAGTCGGCGTCCTGGCCGCCCGCGGTACCGCGGTCCTGGTCGGTGCCCCGCCGTTCGGCTCCACCGTCCCCGTGGACGTCAACTTCATGCTCCCGGGCCGCCGGGTGGTGGGCCTGACCCTGGGTGACAGCGAGACCGAGTCGCTGATCCCGGTACTCGCGGAGCTGGTGTCCGACGGCCGGCTGCCGATCGACCGGCTGATCAAGCATTACAAGTTCGAGGAGATCCAGCGGGCGGCCGGCGACATCGTCTCCGGCGCCGCCGTCAAGCCGGTCCTTCGCTTCTAGGAATCCCTGCTGCAGCGAGACGGAGTGCTTTAGGCGGATCGGTAGGGGCTAGACGCTAGATGTCGCTATTGTTAGGTTCGCGCACCCCATTGCCACCTCCGGCGCCTCTGGTAACCCCGGTCACCGGGGCCGAGGCCCGAGTGGCGGGCGGACGGGACGGCCTGGGGGAAGGCGCGCCACGGCGTTCTGTCCGTCGAATGGGGATCGGGGACAGGGTCGCTCGTCCCAGGCGTTGATCCACGAAGGACGGGATGATCATGGCCAAGCGGCGAGAGCGTCTGCGCTATTGGTTCGACAACACGATGTCGAGGGGCACTCCGGCCCTGATCGGCTGGCTCGCGCTGGTGACCGTCGTGATGGTCGCGACCTTCGGCGCGCTCGTCTATGCGTTCGCCGGCGACGACCTGCCGCACGACAGCTGGAGCGAGGCGCTCTGGGGCATGCTCATGCGGGCGATGGACGCCGGCACCGTGGCGGGCGACAACGAAGGCAGCACGCTCTTCACCGTCCTGGGGTTCACGATCACGATCGGCGGTCTGCTGATCGTCAGCAGCCTGGTCGGCGTGCTCACCACCGGCCTGGACAACAAACTGCAGGAGCTGCGCAAGGGCCGCTCCAAGATCGTGGAGTCCGGGCACACGGCGCTGATCGGCTGGTCGGACCAGATCTTCACGATCATTCCCGAGCTCGTGGAGGCCAACGCGAGCGAGTCGAAGTCCTGCGTGGCGCTCCTGGGGGACCGCGACAAGCTGGAGATGGAGGAGGAGCTGCGTTCGCGGCTGGGCGACACCGGCAAGACCCGGGTCGTCGTCCGCTCCGGCAGCGCCACCGAGCCGACCGACCTCGACCTGTTGAGCCTGGACACGGCGCGGGCGGTCATCGTGCTGTCCCCGGCCGGGGAGGATCCCGACGCGCACGTCATCAAGACGCTGCTGGCGCTCACGAACCGCAACTGGCGCCGGCGTCGCCCGCCGATCATCGTCTCCGTCGTCGACACCACCAACCTGGTGGCCGCCGAGCTCGCCGGGGGCGGTCACGCGCAGGTGGTCGACACCGACGACATCGCCTCCCGGCTCATCGTGCAGTCCTGCCGCCAGTCGGGCCTGTCGGTGGTCTGCACGGACCTGCTGGACTTCGGCGGCGACGAGATCTACCTGCGGCCCGAGCCGAAACTGACCGGCTTCCCGTACGGGGAGGCGCTGTTCGCCTACGAGACCGCCTCGCTCATCGGCCTGCGGCACGCCGACGGATCGGTGGTGCTGAACCCGCCGATGAACACCGAGCTCATGCAGGGCGACGAGATGATCGTGGTCGCCGAGGACGACTCCTCCATCCGGCTCGTGCGCAGCTTCCCGCCGATCGTCGAGGGCGCGATCACCCGACCGGTCCGCCAGCCCACGCCGCCGGAGCGGACGCTGCTGCTGGGCTGGAACAGCCGCGCCAACAGGATCGTGCGGGAGCTGGACCAGTACGTGTCGCCCGGTTCGTCCCTGCACGTGGCGGCCGCCGCCGTCGAGGAGAGCGACAGCCTGGAACGGGCGAAGGTGGGCCTGAGCAACCTGGTGGTGAACGTCAAGGAGTGCGACACCACCGACAGGACCACCCTGGAAGCGCTGGACGTGGGCACGTTCGAGCACATCATCGTCCTGGCCGACAGCAACCTCGAGCCGCAGCACGCCGACTCGCGCACGCTGGTGACGCTGCTGCACCTGCGCGACATGTCCGCCAAGTCCGGTCAGCGGTACGCGATCGTCAGCGAGATGAACGACGACCGCAACCGCCGGCTGGCCCAGGTCACCAAGGCCGACGACTTCGTGGTCAGCGACAAGCTGATCAGCCTGCTGATGACCCAGTTGTCGGAGAACCCGCACCTCGGGCAGGTGTTCCGCTACCTGTTCGACTCCGAGGGGTCGGAGATCTACCTCAAGCCGGCGACGGACTACGTCCAGCCGGGGGTGCCGGTCAGCTTCGCCACCGTGATCTACTCCGCGCGGATGCGCGGCGAGACCGCGATCGGCTACCGCGTGCTGGCCGAGGCCGGCTCCCCGCCCGCCTACGGTGTCGTGCTGAATCCCGGTAAATCCGCCCCTGTCACGTTCGGCCCGCGCGACCTGGTGATCGTCCTCGCTGAGGAGTGAAATCATCGGATGAGTCAACCGCCACGGGAGCGGTATGCCTTGACTCTGCGGTCTGTCTCGTGTTTTCGTCGGATGTCTGAAGAGATCAGTCTTGTTGGCGTAACCCCCCGTCAGCCCAACGAGAGAGCGATCGCCATGCCGCGCCGCCGCATCCCCGTCAGAGTCTTATCCGCCTGCGCCGCCCTCCTCCTCGCCCTGACCGCCTTCATCGTCGGCGCTCCGGCCGCCGGCGCGGAGGTCGAGCACCCGCGGCAGCAGTGGCTGCGCGAGTCCACCGCGGGGCTGTTCCTGCACTGGGGCATGTTCACCGCGCCCCGGCACCTCGACTGCGCCGCCTGGGAGCGGGACGTCACCGGGGGCGGCTGGAGCCCCGACTACTGGGTGGACGAGGCCCGCAAGCTGGGCGCCTCCTACATCGTGCTGGCGACCTTCCACAGCAGGCTCGGCTACGCCCGGCCGTGGCCGTCGAAGATCCCCGGCAGTTGCGCCACCCAGCGCGACCTGCTCGGCGAGCTGGTCAAGGCGGGCCAGGCCAAGGGCGTACGGGTCATCCTGTACATGACCGACGACCCGCAGTGGCACAACGAGGTGGGCGTCGAGACGCTCGACTCGGCCGCCTACTCCGCCTACAAGGGTCGTCAGGTCGACCTGACGACCAGGAACGGGTTCGGCCAGTTCAGCTACGACCTGTTCTTCGAGGTCATGGAGAACTATCCGGACCTGGCCGGGTTCTGGATCGACAACGACAACGAGTACTGGGAGCAGAACCAGCTCTACGAGCAGATCCGGCAGAAGCGCCCGTCCTGGTTGCTGAGCAACAACAACGAGGACACCCCGATCATGGACACGGTCAGCAACGAGCAGAAGACCGGCATGACGCCGTCCTACGACTACCCGCAGGCCGCCTTCACCCCGATGCCGCGCCTGACCGAGGCCGACTACAAGCTGCCGACCACCGGCGACTGGTGGTACGACGGCGGCAACCACCCCGTCGACTTCCGGCTCAGCACCGGCCGGTACGTCACCAACGCCGGCTCCTCGATGAAGTCGCTGATGGCCGAGACCCCGATGGTCAACGGCAGGTTCCCGCCGCAGCAGGAGGAGTTCAACACCTTCATGGCCGGGTGGGTGCCGCCGATCCGCTCGTCGCTGCAGGGGACCGAGGGCGGCGGCTACATGTACGGCGGCATGCAGCCGGGCTTCTGGAACGACGGCGCGCACGGCGTCGTCACCGTCGAACCCGGGGCGAAGGTCCAGTACGTGCACGTGGTGACCAGGCCCAGGACCGATCTGGTGCGACTGCGCGACAACGGCTACCGCGTGTCCGCGGTCACCGATCTGCGTACCGGCCGGCGGATGCGGTTCGCCCAGTCCGCCGGCCACCTGACGATCCTCGGCATCACCCAGTGGGACGCCTACGACACCGTGTTCAAGGTCGAGACCCAGGGCCAGGAGCACTTCTACCCCCAGGCCGGGCTCAAGGCGACCGCCTCGTCGGCCCGCGCGGGCCACCCGGCGAGCGCCCTGGTCGACGGGAGCTTCCAGGACTACTGGGACGCCGGCGCCAAGCTGCCCGTCTCGCTCACGCTCGACCTCGGCAGGCAGCGCAGGGCCGCCTACCTGGCGGTCAACCAGCGCGAGTGGTCGCCGACGTACGCCCGCGAGACGTTCGGCCGACCCGAGGACTCGGCACGGATCAAGGACTACCGGGTGTACGCGAGCGACGACGGCAAGCACTGGGGCAAGCCCGTACGTACCGGGGCGATGCGCAGCGCACGCGGCGTCCAGTTCGTCGACCTCGGCGACACCAGCGCCCGCTACCTCAAGCTGGAGGTGCTGAACACCTGGGCCGGCCCGCAGGCGCCGCGCTTCTACCAGGAGCTGCAGATCGACGAGATCAAGGTGGCGTCGGACTATCCCGTGGGCTTCGGGGCGGCGGTGCCGCTGGAGGCGGAGCGGCAGGCCAGGAGCGGTTCGGCCCGGCTGGACCTGTGCCGGGCGTGTTCCGGGCTGGCCCGGGTGGCGGGGCTCGGCGGCGGCCCGCGTAACGCGGTCACCTACCGCGAGGTCACGGTGGCGGCGGCCGGGACGTATCGGCTCGAACTCGATCACACCGCGGCCGCGGCGACGTCACTGTCGGTGAGCGTCAACGGCGGCGCGGCGGTGGAGGTGCCGGTGAGCGGCGACAACGCCGGCGTTCCCGCCGCCACGGCGCTGGCGGTGCCGCTGAACGCGGGCGCCAACACGATCACGCTGTTCAGCACGGCCCGGCAGGGCCCCGGGCTCGACCGGATCGCCGTCGCGCCGCTGCCGCCGGCCTCGGAGGTCCCGAAGACGACGATGACCGTGAACCCGTCCGGCCTGCAGTGGGCAGGCCCCGGGCAGCAGACCCTGACGGTGTCGGCGAAGCTGCGGCTCGACGTCGACGACGCGCTCGACCAGGTCAATCTGGCCCCGGTCGCGCCGGCCGGCTGGACGGTGACGGGCGGCGCGGCGACGGCGGCCACGCTGCGGCTCGGGCAGACGCTGGAGGGCTCCTGGACCCTCACCTCGCCGCCCGGCCAGGACGTCACCGCGGCGGACATCCCCATCACAGCGTCGTTCCAGGTGCTGGGCCGCCCCAACCAGGTCACCAGGCCGTTGCGGGTACGGCTGCGCCCGGCGGACCGGGTGTTCGTGCGCGAGGCCGAGGACTCGCGCAACGGGCTCGGCAGCGCGGGCATCACCAGCTGCTCGTCCTGCTCGGGCGGGCAGAAGGTACGCAACCTGGGCGGGGCGGCGGACGCGTACGTGCTGTTCGAGAACGTCACCGTCGACGCCGCCCGCGAGTACACGCTGTTCATCGACTTCACGGTCAACGGCGACCGCTCGTTCTTCGTCACCGTCAACGACGCCGCGCCGATCGAGGTGAAGGTGAGCGGCGTCGGCAACAGCACCCCGTACACGACGTCCGTGCCCGTCACCCTGCGGGCCGGCGCCAACACCATCAAGATCCACAACGACACGGCGGCCGCGCCCGACCTGGACCGGCTGTCACTCGGCTGAGGCCGGGGCCGACTCCCTACCGCCGGGCTCCCCGGTGGCAGGGGCCGGCTGCCAGGGCCAGCGGCCCTCCAGCTCGACCTGGAGCGAGACACTGAGGAACGTACGGACGGCCACGATGATGGCCAGCACCCCGAGGCTCTGGAAGGTGGGGGAGACCGCCACAGTCTTGATGATGTCGGCCCCGACCAGGAACTCCAGCCCCAGCAGGATCGACCGGCCCACCCCGCGCCGATAGGCCTGGTAGAGATCGGTCGCTCGCCGGCCGCGCGCCAGGCTCAGGCCGAACGTGGCGGTGGCGATGGCCAGGCCCACCGCGATCACGGCCACGCCCGCGATGTCCAGCACCGTGCCGATGATCTCGATGACCTCATTCACCTGCACGGTGTCCCTCCCCGACCCGCCGACCCGTCCGGATCATGGTCGCACACACCACCCGGCCTCAGCGGACGACCAACCCCGCCAGAAAGGCTCATCCTGCGAGCAGTTGGGCCGGCGGGTCACGCGAGCAGTCAGGGAACCAAAGTCACCAAGAGCGGCATCCAAAGTGCCTGGCGGAAGTAACCAGGGCTGCCACGTTCCGGCCGTCCGCCAGCAGAAACGGGCTCCCGCCGCCCGGCACGCTGGCCCTATGAACGCACCCGACAGACCAAAGGGCGGCCGCCGCGCCGCCTTGACGCTCGCGGTGATCACGCCGGTCATCGCCGAGCTCCTGCTGGGCAACCCGCCGCTCAGCAAGATCTGGCTGATGCTCCTCTGGATCCCGATCTACGGCGCGGGCACCGTGCTGATCCGCGAGCTGGTACGACGGCGCCGCGGGGGCTGGCCGTCGATCCTGCTGCTCGGACTGGCGTACGGCATCGTCGAGGAGGGACTGGTGCTGCAGGCGCTCAGTAGCCCCACCATGTACGGGGTGGCCGGATGGGCGCCCAGATTCCTCGGGTTGAACAGCGCCTACACCGAGCTCAACCTGCCCTACCACGCCGTGTTCAGCGTGGCGCTGCCGATCCTGCTCGGTGACCTGATCTTCCCGTCCCTGCGCGATCGGCCGTACCTGAAGCGGACCGGGCTGGTGGTGGCCGGGGTGGTGTTCGTGCTGGGCGGGCTGCTGCTGCGGCTGACCGTGGCGACCTCCATCGACCCCGGCTACCAGGCACCGGTCGCGGTCCTGGCGGGGTGCGTGGTCGCCGTGGCGCTGCTCGCATTCGTGGCCCTGCGCGTACTCCGCAAGGCGTCCACCGCCTCCTCATCAACGGCGCGAGGTGCGGGGGTCGGGGCAGTCCCCGCACCCTGGGTGGCGGGGGCCTTCGGGGTGTTGGCGGGCTTGGGGTATCTGGCGCTGCTGTACCCGTTCGGCGGGGCCGGTCAGCCCGCCTTCACCCACGGCGCCTGGGTGGCCGTGCCGATGCTGGGCGCGGCGGCCCTCGCCGTGCTGACCGGTTGGCTGGTACGCCGGTGGACGGCGAGCGGCGAGTGGACGGACCGGCACAGCCTCTGCCTGGCCGGCGGGGCGCTGGTGGGACACACCGCGTTCGGGGTGGTGGCCAACGCCGTCACCCTCGCCGACAAGCTGGAACTGTCCGCCCTGGGGCTGCTCACAGTGGTCCTGCTGGCGCTGCTGGGCCGCCGTACCGGCACCGGGCCGATCATGAAGCCCACCGGCCGTGGTAAGGGACCGAGAACATTTCGCGCCGGAATGATGTAGAGAACGTCGCCACGGTTCCGACCCACCTCCGAAAGCAAAGAGAACAGGAGCGAAGCATGCGTAAGATCATCTACTGGGTGCACACCTCGATCGACGGCCACATCGACGGCCCGAACGGCGAGTTCGACTGGCCCGTGATGGGCGAGGAACTGTCGGCGTACTCCGAGACGCTGAGCGACCGTTGCGACACCTTCCTGTACGGGGGCGGCGTCTGGAAAGGCATGGTGGCCTTCTGGCCGAACGCCGAGTCGATGTCGGACCACCCGCACGTCCTGAAGTTCGCACCTCTCTGGCGCGACACACCCAAGATCGTCGTCTCCAGGACGCTGAAGGAGACCGACTGGGCCACCCAGGTCATCGGCGACGACCTCGCCGAGCAGGTTACCGAGCTCAAGCGGCAGGACGGCAAGGACCTGCTGCTCACCGGCGGCCGCCCGCTGTTCGTCCCGCGCGACGAACGCCTGGGCCTGGGGCTGGCCGAATCGCGCACCTGCGATTCGCAAGTAGTCGTGATGCGGTACGACCGCGTCTAGCGGGAGCGTGGCAGGGGCTCCGCTCCTGCGACCGCCGAAATCGGGTCCGATCCTTCCCGAAAATCGACCGAGACACTCACCTGTCTATGGGATGGCACACACGATGTCGATGGTTGCAGTCGGCGTCGATGGACCGTGGCGTCCTTGATGCCGAGCCAATTCTGTGGCACGAAGCGATGATCACAGGGGCGGCCGCCGTGTTTGTCCTTGCAGGCGGCGTCCAGGCGACCTCACCGGGCCCGATAGGCTCCGGCCTTCGCCGCCGCGATGACCGCCGTGGCGGTTTGTTCGACGAGAGCGTCGTCAACGGGTTCGTGGGTGACGAGCATCCGGTAGTAGAAGGCCGCGCCGAGGGCCCGGATCACATCGACGGGGTCGGTGTCGGCGGGTAGCTCGCCGCGTCTGATGGCGTGCCGCACCGCTTCGGCGGCCTGCTCGTTGCGGGCCTGGAAGAAGTCGTGGAGAACCTCTGCCGCGCGCGGGCTGTATACCCCTGCGGCGATCAGTCCGAGCATCATCGGGCGCCCGACCGGGTTGGCGTAGAAGCGGTGGATGCCCATCGCCAGTTGGCGCATGTCCAGCTCGATCGACCCGGTGTCGTACAGCGGGACCTCGGTCATGGTCAGGTCGGCGAGCAGCTCGGCAAGCAGGCCCGCCGGGTCGCGCCAGCGCCGGTACACGGTGCTCTTGGCGACGCCGGCGATCTCGGCGACGCGCTCCATGGTCAGTGCCGGGTATCCGTGGGTTTCCAGCTCGGCGCGGGTTGCGGCCAGGACGGCGGCGCGGACGCGTTCGGTCCGCCCCCGTGGACGCACCGTGCCGGGTGCCGGGCGGTGGTCGGACAAGGAGCGACTCCTCTCTCACGCGGTACTCCGGGATGCGCCACGTCAACCCGGCCTACGACTGGATCGCCGGCATCGTCCAGACGGCGGGTGTGCTCTGGGTGGCCATGGTGTTCGTCCCTCAGTCCATGGAGGTGGGCGCGGCGATCTCGGTGGACAGCGACCTCGACACGACAGCCCAGGGGCCTTTCGCCGCGGCGCAGTACCTCATGCAGGGCGCCGTCTCCCGGCTCCTCATGGGCCTGTTCCTGATCGCCCTGGGAATCGCCGTGTCGAAGCTCGGCCTGCTCCCGCGCTGGGTGGGCCGCTCCGCGTACGTCCTCGCCGTGATCAACCTCGCCTTCCTGCCGGCCGTGTTCTTCGGTGACAACCCCGCCGACTTCTACAGCGCACAGGGCTGGGGGACCACCGCCAGCATGGGCGCCCTCTGGAGTCTGTGGACTCTCGCGGTCAGCATCAGCACACTGCGCAGCGCCCGCCACGTCGCGCCCGCGGCCACGAGCGCCGTCGTGACTCCGGCTGCCGCCGTGGCCACGACACCGTAGTCGGAGGGCATCACAAGGTCGAGGACGGCAGGAACACGGCAGCCTGCTCTCCTCGACCTCATCTCGTACACGGTGAAGATCACCCGCTGATGCGGGACGGCCGCCTTGACCGTGCGCGCGTACTCCATCGCCTTGGTGAACTCCGGCCGCACCCGCCAACCGGCTCAGCGGCTCACTGCCCCTTTCTCGCGTACTTGGTCTGCCTCCCCGTTAGGCCGGCACCAGCGTGAGCAGCAGGGCCCAGGGACTCATGCGAGCAGCAAGGCCAGCGCGAGCGTGAGCAGCAGGGAGTCCAGCCGGTCCAGCAGGCCGCCCGCGCCCGCCAGCCACGACGCCGAGTCCTTGGCCCCGGCCCCGCGCTTGACCATCGATTCCAGCAGATCGCCCAGCGGGGCACCCAGCGCCACGGCGAGCGCGATCGGGACCGTGAACGCGCCCAGCAGCGCCAGCACACCCAGCCCCGCGACGGCGCCGGCCAGCGCGCCGCTCCAGCGCTTGGCCGGAGACAACGGCGACAGAGAAGGCCCGCCCAGCAGCCGCCCGGCGAACGAGGCCGCGATGTCGCCCACCGACACCGCGACGAACACCGCCAGCACGACCGGGCCAAGCAGCACCACCCCCACCAGCGGCAGCAACCAGACCACCCCGAACACCCCCAGCGACACCCTCCTGAGCCCGCCCGCCGCGTCGCCGCCGAACAGCGGGACGAGGGTGACGACCAGGACGGCGGCGATCAGCACGCGCGGCAGATACGGCAGAGCCAGCCAGGCCACCAGCGGTAGCGCGACCACCACCGCCACAAGCACCGCCCGGTCCGGGACGGCCAGCCCCATCAGCCCGCCGTACTCGAGCGCGCACTCGACCCCGACCATGACGGCCAGCGCCGCGGCCCCGCCCGGCCCGGCGTACAGCGCGGCGACCACCACGGGCACGGCCACCGCCCAGACACACCAACGCAGGATGTACTCCCGCCTGCGCGACAGCGCGACGGCGATCCCACCGACAACGAGCGCGCCCGCGATGTACGGGATCGCCACGCCAGGGGTGACCAGGTCCGTGGTGTGCGGGATCGCCGTGTCAGGCGTGATCACGCGGCGGTCCGCAGGTGGTTCAGCGTGGTGGCGACGGTGGCGGCGATGTCGTCGTTGGCGTCGGGGTCGCGTACCGAGATCCGTACCGTTCTGCCCTCGAAGGCGGGTGACAGCGGCGACAGGTCGCGCAGGAACACCCCGGCCCGCCGGCAGGCCGCCACCAGAGCGGCCGCGCTCGGGCCGGACCGGGGCAGTGTCAGCAGGACGAAGTTGGCGGCCGACTCGTGGACGTGCAGGTCGTCGCCGATCGCGGCGAGCCGTTCGGCGAGGCCGGAGCGCAGGGCGCGGGTCTGGGCCCAGCGTTCGGCGTAGTAGCCGGGGTCGCGCAGCGCGTGTACGGCGGCGATCTGGGCGGGCAGGCCGAGGCCCCAAGGCGGGGTCCAGCGGCGCAGCTCGGCCGCGAGCTCCGCCGGTCCGGTGAGGTAGGCGGCCCGCAGACCCGACAAGGCGTACATCTTGGACAGCGACTTGCACACCACGGTATTGCCGGAGGCCGCGGCGTACGTCTCCAGCGATTGCCCGGGACCGGCGTACTCGACGTAGGCCTCGTCGATCCAGAACCGCGTCCCGCCCGGCGCGTCCGCGATCACCCGGCGCAGGTCCGCGGCATCGGTGTGGACGCCGGTCGGGTTGTTGGGATTGACGATGACCACCAGGTCGTAGCGCTCGCGCAGCGCGTCCCGCAGGCGGTCGGGGTCCGGCCGCCAGTTGTCCGCCCGGCGCAGCGGGAAGCGGTCGGCGCGGCAGCCGATCACCTGCTCGACGACGTGGGCGTACTCGCCGTAGACGGGGTCGGGCAGCAGCACCCTGGAGGAGGGGTCCAGCCAGCCGCGGAACGCGCGGAAGATCAGGTCCGAGGAGCCCGCCCCGGCCGCCACGGCGTCCGGGGGCAGGTCGCGGCGTTCGGCGATCTCCTCGACGAGCCCTTCGGGGTGGGCCGGGGGAGAGGTGCGGGCGAGCCAGCCCAGATCGTCGCCCAGCAACTCGACCACGGCGGGAGCGGGCGGATACCACGCGTCGAGCACGTCGGCGGGAACGACGTCGCCGCGCGCCGGCAGGGTGTCGAACCGGTGGCCCAGCGCCCCGATCGAGGCGCCGCCGTGCTGGCAGGCGGGCGGGCCGGGCAGGAACGGCATCTCCAGACTCCAGCGCACCCTCGGCTCCAGGGCGCGCAGCAGCGGGCCGTGGTCCCGCAGCGCCCGTTCGGCCAGGTCGCTCACCTGCCCGGACAGCACCTCGAAGGTGACGGCCCCCGCGCGCACCCGCGTCCCGGTGCCGGTCAGCCCGGCGGCCAGGTACATGCCGAGGATCTCGGTCCGTCCCAGTGCCACGACGGTGCGGCCGCCGTGCGCGGCCACCCAGCGCAGCGCCGCGTGCATGAGCAGCGGCGCCGCCGCCGAACCCCGCCAACGCTGGTCCACGGTCAGAATGCGGATCTCGAACAGGCCGTCCCGGCTCAGGACCGGGTGCCCGTCGCGGCTGAGGTACTTGTCGATCGAATAGCGACCCGCCCAGGGCGGTGTCACGCTGATGAACCCCACGGGCCGGTCGCCGTGGGCCGCGACGAGGTAGACGTTGTCGTCGTCGAGCGCGTCGGTCAGCCGTTCGGCCTGGTTGGGCGCATGCTGGCCGAGCTCGTGCGCGTAGACCTCGTGCCGCAGCCGGTAGATCCACTGTCTGTCGGACGCGGACCCGGGGCGGATCTCCAGCATGATCATGCTTATCTGACGTACCCCGGGACCGGCCGGTTTCCACGGCCGTCAGTTAGTGGGCGGCGAGCAGGCGGGTGCGGCTGTTGCCCAGGTGGACGCGGGCCGCCGCCCGGGCGCCGTCGCTGTCCTGGCGCTCGATGGCCGCGTAGATGTTCTCGTGCTCGATCACGATCTGCTCGAAGTGCCCCTGCCCGGCGGGCGACAGCCGATCGCGCGGCACGATGATCATGGACGGGCCGAACGAGGTGATCAGGTCGGCGAAGTAGCGGTTGCCGGTGGCCAGGGCGACACGGAGGTGGAACTGGTAGTCGGCGTTCACCGCCGCGCTGGGGTTGCCGGCGCTCGCGGCGAACCGGTCGAGCGCCGCCCGCAGGTCCTCCAGGCGGGGCCCGCCGCGCCGGCGGGCGGCGAGCGCGGCGGCCTCGACCTCGAAGGCCGTGCGGAAGTCGAGCAGGTCGACCACGTCATCGAGGGTCAGCTCACCGCTCTGACCGAACTCGAACCTGGCCGAACCCGGCCGGGCCAGGACGAAGCTGCCGCGGCCGTGCTGGGTCTCGACGAGGCCGGCCGCCTGCAGCCGCGAGATGGCCTCGCGGACGACCGTCCTGCTCACGCCGTACGTCTCCACCAGGCTGCTCTCGGTGGGCAGCTTGTCGCCGGGGTGGATGACGCCTTCCTGGATGCGAGCCGTCAGGTCGTCGACGAGGGTCTGGGTCAGGCTCGCCATCGGGGGGTCAGTCCTTCCTGGTGCCGAACTCGCACTGGTCCGCGGTCCACTTGGCGGCCTGCTCGCTCGGAGTGCACCCGATGCCGGGGCGGCCGGGCACGATCATCCTGCCATCGCGGATCTCCAGGCGCTCGTCGAACAGCGGCTCCAGCCACTCGAAGTGCTCCACCCACGGCTCCAGCCCGTAGGCCGCGGCCAGGTGCAGGTGGATCTCCATCGCGAAGTGCGGGGCCAGTTGCAGGCGGTTGTGCTCGGCCAGCGCCGCCAGGCGCAGGAACGGCGTGATGCCGCCGATGCGCGGCGCGTCGGGCTGGATGACGTCGGCGGCGCCGGCGCGGATCAGCTCGGCGTGCTCGGCGACGCTGGTGAGCATCTCGCCGGTCGCGATCGGCGTGTCGAGCGAGGCCGCGAGCGCCGCGTGGCCGGTGCTGTCGTAGGCGTCCAGCGGCTCCTCGATCCAGACCAGCCCGAACTCCTCCAGGGCCCGGCCCATGCGCTGGGCGGCCGGCCGGTCCCACTGCTGGTTGGCGTCCACCATGAGGGGCACGCCGTCGCCCAGGTGCTCGCGGACCGCGCGGACCCTGGCCAGGTCGACGCGGGAGTCGGGGTGGCCGACCTTGAGCTTGATGCCGCCGATGCCGCGTTCGAGCGAGGCGCTCGCGTTCTCCAGGACCTGCTCGATGGGGGTGTGCAGGAAGCCGCCGGAGGTGTTGTAGCAGCGTACGGAGTCGCGATGGGCGCCGAGCAGCTTGGCCAGGGGGAGCCCGGCGCGCTTGGCCTTGAGGTCCCACAGCGCGACGTCGAGGGCTGCGATCGCCTGCGTGGCCAGCCCGCTCCGCCCGACCGACGCCCCGGCCCAGACCAGCTTCTCCCACAGGCGGGCGATGTCGCTGGGGTCCTCGCCGAGCAGCTCCGGGGCGATCTCCCTGGCGTGCGCGTACTGGCCGGGGCCGCCGGCCCGCTTGGAGTAGCCGAAGCCGAAGCCCTGGTGGCCGCTCTCGGCACCGATCTCCGCGAACAGGAAGGCGATCTCGGTCATGGGCCGCTGCCGCCCGGTGAGCACCTTGGCGTCACTGATCGGGGTGGCGAGCGGCAGGTAGACCGAGGAGAGCCGGACCCAGGCGATGCGATCGGAGGAAGTCATGGCAGTCATCGTACAACTCGCCATGTCGTCATACAACGACTAGAACTCGCCCAGGTCCATGGGGGCCATGCGCTCGATGGCCAGCCTGGTGCGCTCCATCGCCTCGGTGATCTCCTTCGCGCGCTCCTCGGTGAGGTTGGCGATGGGCACCGAGCAACTGATGGCGTCGGTCGGCGGGCTGGTGTAGCGCAGCGCGAAACCGAAGCACATCACGCCGACGTAGTTCTCCTCGTCGTCGATCGCGAAGCCGCGCTTGCGGGTCAGCTCCAGATCCCGAACGAGGGTCTCGCGGTCCACCAGCGTCTTGGGCGTCAGGGGAGTGAACTGCTCGGGGATCGGCACCTCCAGGCCGGTGCCGAGCCGCTCGGCCAGCAGCGACTTGCCCATGGCGGTGCTGAAGGCGGGGAGCCTGCGCCCGACGCGGCTGAAGGGGCGCAGGTACTGGCTCGACTCCTTGGTGGCCAGGTAGACGATGTCGCCCCGGTCCAGGCGGCCGAAGTGGATGGTCTCGTCGAGGAGCACGCTGAGGTCGTTGATGTGCGGCTGCACGATGCGCAGATAGGGGTCGGTGTCGAGGTAGGTGGTGCCCGCGAGCAGGGCGCGGATGCCGATGCTGTACAGCGTCCCGCTCGCGTCGGTGCGCACCCAGCCACGCTCGACCAGCGTCCGGATCAGCGCGTAGATGCTGCTCCTGGGCGCGCCGAGCGCGTCGCTGAGCTCGCGCAGCCGGGCCGGCCGGTTCTGCCGTGAGGCCAGGAGTTCCAGGAGTTCGACGGTACGGGCGGCGGACTTCACGCCTCGCACGCCGCCCTGCGCCGTGCCCTCGGCCTCGTCTAGGGGGAGTGTCATCGCACCTCATCTGTCATGGGAACGGCTGGTTGACACATTACCAATTTGCGAGCGAGACTGCTCGCCACGTAACAGGCATCTACATATGGAGACAGGATGACCGCTACGTATACAGTCGATGATGTACGCGCCAGGCTCCGCCGGGGCATGGAGAGCGCCGTGTTGTCGTTCCCGCTCACGCCGTTCGACACCGGCGGCGCCGTTGACCTCGACTCCTTCCGTGCCTATATCCGCGACCAGGTCGCGGCCGGACCGGGCGCGCTGTTCCCGTGCTGCGGGACGGGCGAGTTCTTCTCCCTGGCCGAGGACGAGTACGAGAGCCTCGTCACGGCCGCGGTCGAGGAGACGGCCGGGTCGGTGCCGGTGGTCGTGGGAGCCGGGTACGGCTGGGCCCAGGCGGCGCGCTTCGCCGCCATCGCCGAGCGGGCCGGGGCCGACGCGTTGCTGCTGATGCCGCCCTACCTGGTGGAGGCGCCCCAGGAGGGCCTGGTCGAGCACGTACGGCGGGTCGCGGCCAGTACGTCGCTGCCCGTCATCGTCTACCAGCGCGCCCAGGTGAAGGTGGCGGTGCGCAGCATCGCCGGGGTGGCCGAGATACCGAACGTGATCGGGTTCAAGGACGGCCACTCCGACCTCGATCAGTTGCAGCGGCTCAAGCTGGCCGCGCCGCCGGAGTGGCTGTTCTTCAACGGCGCCGCGACGGCCGAGATGCAGGCCCGCGCCTACCGGAGCATCGGCGTGCCCGCCTACTCCTCCGCCGTCCACGCCTTCGCCCCCGAGATCGCGAAGGCCTTCTTCCTCGCCTTCCACGCCGACGACCACGCGCGGGTCGACCTGCTGCTGAGCCGCTTCTACATCCCCCTGGTCGAGCTGCGCGACAAGGGGATCGGTTACAGCGTCTCGCTGGTCAAGGCCGGGGCGCGGCTCCGCGGCATCCCCGTGGGCCCCGTACGCGCCCCGCTCGCCGACCTCCCCCCAGAGCACCTCGAAGAGCTCCGTGCCCTGCTGGACACGGGTCTCGCCCTCGTCCGGTAAGGAAGGAATCCCCCTATGTCGCAACCCATCCCCCGGATCGTCAGGGCGACCGTCACGCCGATCCTGATCAGCGACCCGCCGCTGCTGAACGTCCTCGGCGTCCACCAGCCGTACACGCCGCGCACCATCGTCGAGCTCGAGACCGACACCGGCGCCACCGGGATCGGCGAGACCTACGGCGACACCGAATACCTCGAGGTGGCGCGGAACCTCGCCAAGGCCGTCATCGGCCGGCCGCTCACCGCGCTGAACGGGCTGCACGACCTGGCCTACGACTCGGCGGGGCTCACGCCCGGCAAGATCAACGAGTTCGACCCGGCCGGGCTGCGCGGCAGCCGGACGAACGAGAAGATCGTCCGCAGCGTGGTCTCGGCGTTCGAGGTGGCCAGCCTGGACACCCTCGGCAAGGCGCTCGGCCTGCCCGTGCACGCGCTGCTCGGCGGCAAGGTCCGCGACCGGGTCGACTACAGCGGCTACCTGTTCTACCGGTGGGCCGAGCACCCCGTGGCGGACGCCCCGCGCGACGACTGGGGCGCCGCCCTCGACCCCGAAGGCGTCGTACGGCAGGCGCGGCGGTTCACCGACACCTACGGATTCCGCTCCTTCAAGCTCAAGGGCGGCGTCTTCCCGCCCGAGCAGGAGATCGCCGCCATCAAGGCGCTGGCCGCCGCCTTCCCCGACCACCCGCTGCGCCTGGACCCGAACGGCGGCTGGTCGGTCGAGTCGAGCGTGCGCGTCGCCGAGGAGCTCGACGGCCTGCTGGAATACCTGGAGGACCCGACCACGGGCATCGACGGCATGGCCGAGGTGCGCGCCAGGACCGGCGCGCTGCTGGCCACCAACATGTGCGTCACCACCTTCGGTGAGATCCCCGAGGCGTTCGCCAAGGACGCCGTCCAGGTGGTGCTGTCCGACCACCACTACTGGGGCGGCCTGCACGCCACGCGCGAGCTCGCGGCGCTCTGCCGCACCCACGGGGTCGCGCTCTCGATGCACTCCAACACCCACCTCGGCATCAGCCTCGCCGCGATGACCCACGTCGCCAGCGTCATTCCGGACCTGGAGTACGCCTGCGACAGCCACCGGCCCTGGCAGACCGAAGACGTCATCACCGAACCGCACCGCTTCACCGGCGGCGCCCTCGAGGTGTCCGACGCCCCTGGCCTCGGGGTCGAACTCGACCGCGACGCCCTGGCCACCCTGCACGAACGCTGGACCGAGCTCGCCGGCTTCCGTGACCGGGACGATGTGGCCGCCATGCGACAGGCCGACCCCACGTGGGTCCAGCCCCCGCTCCCACGCTGGTGAAAGAGAGAACACCATGAGAATGCCCTCCACGATCGGCCTGCGCATCGGTGGCGCCCTGCTGGCGGTGGTCGCGCTGACCGCCTGCTCGGTCAAGGGCGGCGGTGCCGGCGACGGCGCCGCCTACCCCAGCAAGGCCGTGGAGTTCACCGTCCCCACGGAGCCGGGCGGCAGCACCGACCTGGTCACCCGCGCCCTGGCCAAGAGCATCGAGCAGCCGCTCGGCAAGCCGGCCGTGGTGGTCAACAAGCCGGGCGCCAACGGCAAGATCGCCGGCAAGGACGTCTTCAGCAGCAAGCCGGACGGCTACCGGGTGGCCGTGATGCCGCAGTCGCTGTTCGCCATCGGGCCGCTGATGGTCCAGGACCCCGACGCCATCAAGCTGGAGGACATGACCTTCGTCAAGGGACTGGCCGTCGAGGACTACGCCCTGGTCGTGCCGGCCGCCTCGCCGTACAAGACGCTCAAGGACATCCTCGCGGCCGACGACGTCAAGTACGGCACCACGGGCGCGGGGACGGGCAGCCAGCTGTCCCAGGCCCTGCTGTTCGGGGTGGCGAAGGTGAAGGCGACGCCCGTGCCGTTCGACGGCGGCGCCCCCACGATCACCGCGGTTCTGGGCAGCAAGGTCGACGCGGCGTCCGTGCAGATCGCCGAGGCCGCCAAGCACGTCCAGTCGGGCAAGCTCCGGGCGCTGGCCGTGTTCGGGAGCAAGCGCGTCGAGGCGCTGCCCGACGTGCCGACCGCCACCGAGTCCGGCTATGACGTCGTGGTGGACCAGCGCAGGTTCGTGGCCGGGCCCGCCGGGCTGCCGGCCGACGTACGCGACAAGCTGGCCGGCGCCATCGACAAGGCCATCGCCACGCCCGAGTACGGCGACCTGCTGAAGTCCAACTACATCGGCCGCTGGGAAGTCGGCGGCGACGAGGTCAAGACGCAGCTCACCAAGGCCCAGGGCGAGTTCGCCGCACTGACGAAGAAACTCGGGATCGACCTCACGGGCCAACAGTGACCAGCGTCACGCCGGAGGAAGACCTGCCGCGGGAGGACGGGCCGGAGGAAGAGGGCCTGCCCGTCCCGCCGAGCCCGGAATACGCGCGCCGGCAGAACATCGTCGCGGCGGTCATCCCGCTCGCCGTCGGCGTGATCGCCGGGATCATGTCGTGGAACCTCGGCATCGGCTCGCTGTCCAACCCGGGTCCGGGCCTGTGGCCGCTGGCCGTCAGCGTCGCCATGGTCGTGACCGCGGCGGTGCTCGCGCTGCGGTCCGGGCCGACCGGTGAGGAGGAGACCTTCACCCGGGAGACGCTGATCGTCGTCGTGGCGGCCGTCTCCCTCCTGGGCTACGCGTTCCTGTTCGAGCGGATCGGCTTCGAGATCCCCACCGTGGCGCTGCTGGTGCTGTGGCTGAAAGGGCTCGGGCGGGAGGGCTGGCGGATGACGGCGATCATCTCGCTCGGCACGACCGCCGCCCTCTACCTGCTGTTCGTCACCGGGCTCGGTGTGTCACTCCCGCACATCCTGCCCTTCTGAACGAGATCGGCTGACCATGGATTTCTTCTCCCCGGTGATCGCCGGGTTCGGGGTCGTCTTCCAACCGGAGAACCTGTTCTACTGCCTGCTCGGCGTCACGCTGGGCATGCTCGTGGGCGTGCTGCCCGGCCTCGGCCCCGCCGCCACGATCGCCATCCTGCTGCCGGTCACGTACAACATCGAGCCGACGGCCGCGATCATCATGCTCGCGGGCATCTTCTACGGCGCCCAGTACGGCGGCACGATCACCTCGGTGCTGCTGCGGCTGCCCGGCGAGGCGTCCAGCGTGGTGACGGCCATCGACGGCCACGAGATGGCCAGACAGGGACGGGCCGGCTCCGCGCTCGGCATCGCGGCGATCGGCTCCTTCATCGGCGGCACGGTCGCGGTCCTCGCGCTCACCTTCGTCGCCCCGCTGGTGGCCGGGTTCGCGCTGGACTTCGGCCCCGCCGAGTACACGGCGCTGGCCCTGCTGGGCATCCTGCTGGTCTCCACGCTCGGCACCGGCTCCACGACCAAGAGCATCCTGATGGCCACCATCGGCCTGCTCCTGGCGGCCATCGGCCAGGACCCGCTGGCCGGCACCTCGCGTCTGACGTTCGGCAGCGACCAGTTGCTCGACGGCATCGACTTCGTCATCGTGGCGATGGGCCTGTTCGGCGTCGGCGAGATCCTCTACAGCCTGGAATCGCTGCGCGGCAAGAGCGTCCCGCCCCCTCGCGTCGGCTCCGTCTACCCCTCGCGCAAGGACGTCAGCGAGTCCAAGGGCGCCATCACGCGCGGCTCGCTGGTGGGCTTCGTGCTCGGCATCCTGCCCGGCGGCGGCGCGACCATGTCGTCGATGGTGGCGTACGCGGTGGAGAAGAAGGCCGCCAAGCATCCCGAGAGGTTCGGCAAGGGCGCCATCCAGGGCGTCGCCGGACCCGAGACGGCCAACAACGCCGCCGCCACCTCCTCCTTCATCCCGCTGCTCACCCTGGGCATCCCGGCGAACGCGACCATGGCCATCATGTTCGGCGCGCTGCTGCTCCAGGGCATCACGCCGGGGCCGCTGCTGGTGCAGGAGAAACCGGACCTGTTCTGGGGCGTCGTCAACTCGATGTACATCGGCAACGTGCTGCTGCTGGCCATGAGCCTGCCGCTGATCGGGATCTTCGTCAGGATCCTGCGCATCCGGGCGGCGATCCTGGCCCCGCTGACGATCCTGATCACCATGATCGGCGTCTACACCGTCCGCATGAACGTCTTCGACATGTTCCTGATGGTCGGCCTCGGCATCGTGGGCTACCTGATGAAGAAGGTCGGCTTCGAGCCGGGGCCGCTGGTGCTCGCCTTCGTCCTCGGCAGCCTCCTGGAGTCGTCCTTCCGGCGCTCGATGCGCCTGTTCGACGGGCAGCTCACCGGCTTCTTCGGCCAGCCGATCGCCGCGACGCTGCTGGTGGCGATCCTGATCATCATCGCGGTCCCGCCGCTGACCCGCCTGCTGCGCAAGCCACGGAGAAAGGCCGAAGCATGACCGTCATCGTTGGATACCTGCCCAACAAGCTGGGCAGGGTCGCGCTCCAGCAGGCGATCGCGGAAGCCGTGCTCCGAGGGGCGCCGCTGAAGGTCCTCAACGTCTCGCGGCCCGGCGCCTACGTCGACGCCTCGACCGCGGACGCGGAGGAGCTCGGGCGCCTGATCGCGGAGCTGGCTCCGGGCGGGCTGGCGCACGAGTTCGAGCAGGTGACGGAGGACGACGTCGCCGAGGCCGTGCTCGCGGTCAAGGAACCTCGGGCCTGAGCCGCGGCTACCTGGTGATGGTCCCCGCCGCGACGAGCCAGTCGACCGCCTCGGCGATGGCCTCCAGCGAGGTGTGGCGCGGCCGGTGGCCAAGCAGGCGCTGGGCCTTCTCCATGGCGCAGTGGGGACTGTGCGCGATGTGGTCGTAGGTGGTGCGGGCCTGCTCCTCGGACACCGTGTCGCGCCACTGCTCCCACGGCAGGTAGGCGAGCCGGGCGTCCCGCCCGAACCAGCCCGCCACCGCCTCGGCGTAGCCGCGCAGCGTCAGGGCGGTGGTGGCGACGGAGTGGAAGCTCTCGCCCACGGAGCCGGCCGGGTTGGCCAGCGCGTCCATGAACAGGCGCGCCACGTCGTCGGCGTGGACGTGCTGGACGGTCTCCATGCCGAGGTTGGGGAGGGTCACCTCCGTGCCGTCGGCCAGGGCCTGGAACACGGCCGGATCGAGGTTGCCCGCCGGGTTGACCGGCACCCATCCCGGGCCGGTGATGTGGCCG
Organism: Nonomuraea sp. NPDC026600; assembly: GCF_040638335.1. Lineage (NCBI taxonomy): Bacteria > Bacillati > Actinomycetota > Actinomycetes > Streptosporangiales > Streptosporangiaceae > Nonomuraea > Nonomuraea sp. NPDC026600. The sequence continues at coordinate 100,821 of NZ_JBEZYD010000033.1, read as the reverse complement.
GGATGGATGACGGTGGCCGGGAAGCCGTCACGGTGGGCGCGGTCGAGCAGGTGCGCCTCGATGGCGGCCTTCTGGCGGCCGTAGTGGGCGATCGGCCGCCGTGGCCGATCCTCGGTCGTGGGCACCCGGGTGCTGGGGCCGTGCACCCAGATCGTGCCGCAGTGCAGGAAGTGCCGGACGCGACCGGTCAGCGCGGCCGCCAGGCGGCGCGCGCTGGACTCCTCGAAGCAGATGAGGTCCATGACGACGTCCGGCTCCAGCGCGACCACGCGCTTGCCGAACGTGTCGTCGGCCTCCTCCGCATCGCGGTCGGCGGTGATCGTGGTGACCCGCTGCCAGGCGCCGTGCGGGGTGTAAGGGTCCCGCCGGCCCCGGCTCACGGCGACCACGTCATGCCCCGCGTCGACGAGACGGGGAATGAGGTAGGTGCCGATATGACCGCTGGCGCCGATCACCACTACTCGCATGAACTAAAGGCTAGTCCACGTATTCGTAGGCGCCGGCTTCGATGTTGCCGTCCGAGCCCACCGCTACCGAGTCCAGGTCGAGGGGGTTGAAGGCGGTGACGCCGAGACCGATCGCCGGGCTGCCGCTCAGCAGGTGCAGGGGGTTGTTCGGGTCGAACTTGGGGTCCCGGCGCACGTTGGCGGTGCCCGCCGTCATCTGGTACTGGCCGCCGTAGAAGATGTTGTGGTCGTTGGCGGTGAAGGTGGAGTCGCCGTACGCGCTCTTCCCCGCGGCCACGATGATGTTCTGCGACAGCTTGAAGTGCGCGTTCGTGCAGCCCGCGTAGCAGACGACGCCCTCGGATTCGGCGTTGGGCAGGTTCATCGAGTTGTTGCGGAACACGGTGCCGAACACCGGGCCGTTCGTCTCGATCTCGCCGTTGTCCTTCGTCGGGCCGCGGGTGACGATGCCCGACCGGGACCTGTCACCGTAGATGCCGTTGTACTCGAAGACGTTCCCGGAGGTCCCGTCGGGGTCGTTCGTCGATCCGTCGTCGTTGCGGCTGGTGCCCAGTTCGGTGAAGGTGTCGACGTCGATCGCGAGGTTGTGGTGGACGTAGTTGCGGGAGCCCATGAAGATCTCCACGGCCGCGCCGTCCCACTCGTAGTCGTAGCTGAAGGCCACCGATCCGGTGATGGTGTTCCAGCCGATGTTGGAGTCGTCGCCCTGCACCAGCATCGCGAACGCGCCGGAGTCGTCGTTGTCGTTCTCCTCCTGCGGCGTGAGCTTGCTCATGAAGTTGTTGTTGACGAAGTCGTTGCTGGTCACCGAGGTGTACTGGGCGCTCGTCTCGATGTAGACGCCCGCCGCGGCGCCGGTGATGTAGTTCTTCTCGATGACGTTGTTGCTGCCGCCTACCTTGATCCCCGACCACGAGCAGCGGCCCTGGTCCTGGTCCACGCCGATCTGCAGGTTGTAGACCTCGATGTGGTTGCCTTCGAGGGACAGGCAGGCCTCGATGTCGTCCTTGAGCACGGGGCTGTTGCCCGTGCCGTAGGCGTCGACGACGATCGGCTTCGCCGCCGTGCCCGACTCCGTGATGGTCAACTGCCCGGACCAGGAGCTGCCGCGCTTCAGCTTGAGTTTGGCGCCGGCGACCAGGTTCGCGGCGTTCGCCTTGGCCAGCGTCTTCCATGGCGTGGCGTCCGAGGTGCCGTTCGCCGAGTCATTGCCGTTGACGCTGTCGAGGTAGTAGGTGGGGGGTTCGTCGGCAGCGGAAGCGGGGGCTGGCACGGCCCCCGCCATGACTGATGCGAGTGCCGCCACACTCGCCGCGTACGCCGTTAATTTCCGGGTCGGTAAGTTCCAGGCACGCAACTGAGTTCTCAGCCTCCTGATCGCGGTGACAAGAAGCCGGATGAAGATCATCTGGCTTGCGGGGTCACTGTAACCGCGATGCCTGGTTAATTTCGACACCTAAAATGACCATTTTGTGTCCGGAAAGTGTCAGGAGGCCGAAAAGCATCCCCAAAGGGGCGTCAGATGATCACCCGGCACACCAGGGAGTCGGACGCGCCCCGCCTGGCGCTCATGACGACTTCCGTGGTGAGGAACTTGCACGCGAGGTAGGGATCGCCGGATCCGGCGTACTGCGGGGCGCCGCCGGTGCCGCTTATGTAGCAGCGGAGGCCGCCCGCTTCGTAGAAGCCGAGCCACGAGGCCGAGTTGACCTTGGCGTGGCAGTACTCGCCGATCGAGGACGGCCCGAACGGGATGTCCACTTCGGCCGCCTGGGCGGGCAGGGCGACGGCGAGCAGGGTGGCGGCGACGACCGAGGTCAGGGTGATGACGCGACGAAGCACAGCGACTCCAGGTTCGGGGGGTGAACACGTCATTCGGAGTATCTGTTAGGAAAGTTTCCTATGCAATATGTCGCCTGGAGGGAAAACTCCCGTCATTCCCTGGAAAACCGGTACCGTACCAGCAATCTCTGACGGATCACCGCATTACGCAGGACGACAAAGCCGCCTGCGCATGGCTCGCCACCCCACCCCCGTGCGCGCCGTCAGAGCGTCTGGATCGGCCCGGCCGCGTTTGTCGGTCGGGGTCGCTAACGTTCGGCGCAGCACAGCGGCAGGGGCTGGAAAACCCCTGCTCATTTGACGATGCATGCACGGTGAAAGGCGGGGACCGTTGGGTTGGCTGGCAGCGAGCGACGGCTACGAAGTCGCTCTTATAGAGGGCCGGGTGGCGGCGCGAGCCACCTCCGGCCGGGCAGCGGGACGGCAGCTGAAGTCGCTGCCGAAGGCGTTGCGGGATCATCCCGAGGTGGACCGGCTGCGCCGCTTCGCCGAGTGGCTCGACCGGCACGCCGCCGCGTGCGTGGCGCAGGTGGACCTCTGGATGGTCTCCTCCCTGCCCGTGCCGACCGGGCTGCTGGCCCGCGTGTGGCCGGACGAGGCGTGGCAGTCGGCCCTGCGGGACCTGGCCGTGGTCGGTGACGATCCCGACGAGGTCGGCTTCCTGCGGGACGCCACCGACTCCGGCGAGCTGCGGGTGGTCAACCTCGACGGCGAGACCGTGCGGCTGTCGCCGCGGACGGTGACCCTGCCGCACCCTGTCCTGCTGCCCGACCTGGACGACCTGCGGGAGTTCGCCGCGGAGCTGGGCGTGGCGCAGAAGGTCGAGCAGATCCACCGCGCCACGTGGCGCAAGCCCGACGACCTCAAGGCGAGCGAGACCGCCGTGTCGGAGTTCTCCGGCGGCTCCTACGACTCCCGGTTCGGTCTGGCCGCGCGGGCCACCTCGCTCGGCTACCGCGTCTCCGGCGGCTACGCCACGTGCCGGGTCCGCGACGCGGGCAGCCTCGCGGAGGCGGCCGTCTGGATCGGCGAGCCCTACTGGGAGGACGAGGTGACGACCGGCGGCCTGAGCTGGCAGGACCTCGACGGCAGGACACTGCCGCTGCGCGAGGTCGGGCCGGTGGCCTGGTCGGAGGGGATGCGGATGGCCGCGGCGCTCTACGCCGGGCGACGGGTCGAAGAGGGGAAGGACGCGTGAGCATGTCTCAGGCCGAAGAGCTGTTGAAGGCCGGGGCCGTGCTGCCGCCCGGCACCGAGGAGGCCGGCGAGCGGGCCGTGCCGATGACCGCGCGGCGCTACCGCCATCCCGGGCTGGACGACCGGGTGGTCGTGCGGCTGGTCGCCGGGGAGCTCGGCCCGGCCGAGGACCTGGCCGCGAGCTTCCTGGGCCTGGCGCCCGACGGGGAGCCGGCCGAGGTCGGGCTGGGTTTACGGCGGTCGCTCGGCTTCCCCGAATGGGTGCTGGTCAACTACCCCGAAGACGGGCAGCACGCGCTCGCCGTCGTGCCGGAGCTGGAGCGTACGGCCCGGCAGGCCAAGTCCAAGCCGAAGGCCGCGCTCGACACCTACCAGCAGCTGGCCCGCCAGCTTGCCGCGTCCGTTCCCCACTTCCTGCCCACGTTCTACGAGCAGAGCGGCCGGGTGTTCCTGGGCGTGGACAACACCGGCTACGCCGCGCAGATGTTCTCCAGCGCGCGCCGGGCCGAGGCGGAGCACGGGCTCGACGTGGACGAGGACCGGCTCGACGCGGTGTTCCTGGAGTTCGCGCTGGCGGGGGCGCTGCCGGTCAAGGTGCTGTCCGGCTACGCCAAGGAGCTGGCCGCCCGCGTGCCCGCCGACGAGGCGCTGCGCCGGTTCGCGCGGCTGTGCGTGCGGCGTACGGCGGGCGGGCTGCCGCCGTCGGCGCAGATGGCCACCGACCTGCGCCGCCTGGCCAAGGCGGCCGGGGCCGACGCGGACGCGGAGGAGCAGGCCTACCTGGCCGAGCTGCTCGCCCTGCCGGCCACCCACCGGGCCGCGACGGGCTGGTGGAAGGCCCACCGTACGGCGATCGCGGCCCTGGCCGCGCGGACGCCCGAGGTGCGCACGACGCTGCTCGACATCATGCCGGAGTCCAGGGAGCACGACCTGTCGGGCTTGTGGCTGGAGATCCTCGAGGCGTCCGGCGCCACCGCCGGGCTCATCTCCGGCGAGGTGCCGGAGCGCCCCGGCGACGGCACCGTCGGCTGGCTCCAGCGGTTCCTGAAGGCGCGCAACCACGGCTGGGGTTCCGCGCCGCGCCTGCCCGCCCTCTACACCCTGGTGGAGCGGGCGGTCGACCAGTTGCGGTCCGAGCTCACCGGGCAGGGCCGGACGCTGACGATCGTCTATGACGTCGACCTGCTGGACCTGCTGCTCACCCACAACCTCGCCGTGACCGATCCCGAGGAGCACGCCTCGCTGTCGCTGGAGCACTGGGCGAAGGGGGAGGGGCAGCGCGACCTGGTCGCCCTGGCCGCCGACGCCCGGTTCCGGCCCTCGTTCGAGCGCGCGGCCTACTCGTTCAGCAATGACGAGTCCGGCCGGCGAGCCATCCGCCTCCTGGTGGAGTCCCCCGGCGGGCGGCCGATGCTGGCCGCGTGGGTGGCCAAGGTGGCCCTGCGGTCGTCGGCCGCGGGGCTGCCGGAGCTGCCCGACGCCCTGAGCCGGCTGTCCTGGCTGCCGGGCGAGGCGCTGGCCCTGGCCGAGGACGAGGTGCGCCAGGCCGCCGCGACGCAGGTCGCGCCGGTGCTCGCCCGCACCCTGCGGGCCGGTCTGTTCGACGAGCTGGGCTGGCCGGCCTGGGAAGAGGCGGCCGCGACCCTCGTCGCCAAGAAGGACGTCGACGACATCGTGGTCGCCGACGCCTGGCCGCACCTGATCACCGCGGGCGCCGCGCAGGCCCGGGTGATCGGGCCCGAGGGCACCGTGCTCACCCACGACCTGCGCGTCCCGGCCGGAGACACCTGGAGCGACATCGGCCTGCACTATGTGGACGGCGAGCTGCTCGTCTACTGGCAGTCCCGTGCCCTCGACGGACTGCTGCGCGGATACTGGCACACCGCCGCCGACCGCCTCCACCCGGTGGAGGGCCGCGGCACCCGCGGGACGCGCATGGACTGGTACCGCGGCGAGGACCCGGTCACCCTGGCGCTGCCCGGCGGCGGGCGGGCCACCGGCTCGGGAGTGCTGCACCGCGGAGACACGGCCGTTCCCGAAGAGCAGTCGATGATCTCCGACGGCACCTCGTTCTGGGTGTGGACCTGGGACAGGTCCGACAACTCCACCGCCGACTGGTACGAGTACGACCCGGTCACCGGGCAGGAGGGCAGGCGGGGCGGCCCCGCCTTCTTCGCCGACGCGCTCCGCGACGCTCCGTCCGGCAGCACGTTCCACGCGGGCTGGCTGCTGCCCGCGCCCTCGGACGAGGTCACCCCCGTGGGCGCTCCCGCGGGCGGGCTGTTCGGCTGGCGCATAGTGCGCCTGCCCGACGGGTCGATGCGCGGTCAGGACGTCGCCGGCCGTACGGTCACCTTGCCGCCGGACGCCGGGACTCCGATGCGCGCCCTGACGTTCCCCGGGGACGACCGGCCGCGGGCCATCGTGAAGGGGAGCTACCGGATCAGCCTGGTCGACCCGGACGGTGTCGTCACGGCCTGGGCCAGGACGGACGACGCCCCCGGCCACTTCGCCATGGGCAGCCTCATCCTGCCGCCGCTGCGTTACTGGTACTGCCTGCGCCCGAGGGATCCGCAGGGCTCCGTGGCCCTGCGCGGCCTGGAGGTGGACACCGCGGCGGCCCTGCTGGCGGCCGGCGCGGACGAAGACCTGGAGGCGCGGGTTCGCACGCTGCTGCCCCAGGTGAGCCATGACGCGCTCGTGGCCGGCATCGCCGGGGTCGTGCGCTTCGCCCTGACCCAGGTGAGCGTGCTGGACGCCGTCGCGACCAGGCTCTCCGAGGCGCTGGCCGGCGGCCACCGGGAGGAGGCGCCCGCCGGTCCCGCGGACCAGCTGCTCGACCAGGCGACCAGTGGGCTCGGCAGCTCCGGCGGATACTCGTGGCTGCAACACCTCGACGGCGCGTTCCGGCAGATCCGGGCGATCGGCCAAGGGCTGGCGTCGGGGCCAGCAACGGGTTCCTCGGAGCCGGGCTCATCAGGACCGGGTTCCTCGGGACCAGGCTCATCGGGGTTGGGTGGCACTCACCTCGCCCGGCCGGGACTGCCCGACGTGGGCGTGCGCTGGGACGCCTTGCTCGACGACACCGCCGCCCTGGCGTTCCGAGCCGGGTCGATGTCGATCGAGGAGGAACACCGCGCCACGCTGCACGACTTCCTCCACGAACTCCACCGTCTCGGACTGCCTGTCACAGCCGATCCGTCCCGCTGGCGGCGGATGTCGCTGCAGCTCGACAAGCGCTTCCTCACCAAGCCCGACGGCAATTGGCGCGACGGCAACTGGCTCGGGACCCTGCCCCTGGACGACGGCGGGTTCCTCGCCTTCGTGAGTGTGGAGTCCCGGGAAGACTCCCGCTGCGTGTGGACGGTGCTGTTCCACGACCCGGCCGGCCGCTTCGACGTCCCCCAGCCGTACACCGTCCGGTCCTCGGACCCGGTCGGCGCGCCCCGCGAGGCGGGCTGGCTGGAGGCGTTCTTCACCGAACTGACCGCGCGGGGACCGGCGCCCTGGCGACCCGAGGCGGCCGAGGAGTTCGCCCGGCTCACCGGCGTCTCCCCGACGCTCGCCCGGCTCATCGTGGCGGGCCTGCCGTCCGTGGACACGCACGAGCGCAACTTCCTCACCAAGGAGGCGCGCACCACGCTCGGCGTGAAGCTGGCCGATGCCTCCGTCGCCAGGGACGAGCTGCGCAAGATGGACGCCGGCATCCGGCGAGCGGTCGTCGCGGCGCTCCTGCCCGGCGACCCGGCCCGGCTCTGGACGGACGGCCCGGACGTGGCCGCCGCGGCGGCGGTGTGGGAGGACAAGGTCGGGCGGCAGGCGGCGATTCCCGAATGGCTGCTGGCGGAGATGTCCCGTGCCGTGCAAACCGGCTGGGACACGAGCCGGGCGCTGCGCGCCCTCATCGACCCGGCCGCCGCGCCGGAGCTGAGCCGCGACCTGGCCTGGACCGTACGCGGCGACCGGGTCAGGCCCGCCGACGACAACGCCACCGGGTTCACCGCGAACGCGCTGGTCATGTTCGTCGCCGCCGCGGGGTGGCTGGCGTACCGGCTGCCCGCCGGAGACCCGATCCGGGCCGCGCTGCCGGCGGCGCTGGCCGAGGTGCGCGCCCGGCTGGCCAACCCGGACCTGATGCTCGACCTCGACAGCTATGTCGACCTGCCCGCGTTCAGGAAGGCCGCCGGAGCCCCGACCGAGACCGGGCAGGGCTACGAGCGGTACGGCGCCGTCATCATGCCCACCCATGATGACCGCCCCTCTCCGGCCATCCGCACCGCGTTGCTGGACGCGGCAGGCGAAGACCCCTACCTGCGTGCCCTGCTCGGGTCCGAGGCGCCGTTCGTCGCCGAGATCGCGTTGCGGTTCGCCCGCGACCCGCGGTTCACGGCGCTGCTCGCCGATCCGGGCGATCCGGCGCAGGGGGAGCGGGACGCGGACGGGACGTGGTCTCCGCAGGATCCCACCAGATCCGTGCCCGATCTGGTCATCGAGGTGGCGAAGGAACACGGGCTCGGCGAGGACGCCGCGGCCACGTACCTGATGCTGCTGGCTCTGCCCGATCCCACCGACCGCAACATGGCCCGGTGGACGGGCTGGAAGCCCGCCCGGCTCAAGGCGGCCCGCGCCGAGCTGGTCGGCAGCGGCCTCGTCATCGAGGCCAGCCGGAGCCGGGCGGGGCGCACGCTGTTCCTGCCCGGCGGCTGGGCGGAGCAGTCCTCGCCGCGCCTGCCGGTGGAGCAGTGGAAGCTGGCCATGTACGACCTGGGCAGCTACTACGGCACGCCGATCGTGCCGATCCAGCCCGTCGCCGACCTGTACGCCAGGGCGTGGCAGCGGGTGCGGGACGGCGACGTTCCCCGGTTCGAGCAGCTCCAGGTCAAGCGCGGACGGCGACGCTGAACGCGCGTCGCCCCGATTCTCTTAAGGACTTCACTTCATGACCCTGACCGAAGACCGGGCTCCGGCCCGGCAGGTAATCTCCGCCGAAGAGCGCTACGCCGACGAGCTCGCCTTCCTCGCCGCCCACGACACCGGGCCGCGCCCGCCCGGCTGGGCGCTGACCCCGCGCGCCGTGGTGACCTTCATCTGCGGCAGCGGCGACGAGACGCTGGTGGGACCCACGTCCAAGATGAAGGTGGCCGCCAAGTTCGTCGGCGAACGCGCCCTCGTCGAACGCTGCGTGGTGACCCTCGCCGGCGAACGCGGCCTGCTGCTGGTCGGCGAGCCCGGCACCGCCAAGTCGATGCTGTCCGAGCTGCTGGCCGCCGCCGTGTGCGGCACCAGCGCGCTCACCGTCCAGGGCACCGCGGGAACGACCGAGGACGCCTTCCGGTACGGCTGGAACTACGCCCTCCTCCTCGCCCAGGGCCCCAGCCCTGCCGCGCTGGTCGACTCCCCGGTGCTCACCGCCATGCGGTCCGGCCGGGTCGCCCGGGTGGAGGAGATCACCCGCTGCCTGCCCGAGGTACAGGACGCCCTGGTGTCCATCCTGTCCGACCGGCGGGTCAGTGTTCCGGAACTGGCCGGCAGCGAAGACGCCCAGGTGGCGGCCTCACCCGGGTTCACGGTGATCGCCACGGCCAACCTGCGCGACCGCGGCGTCTCGGAGATGTCGGCCGCTCTGAAGCGCCGGTTCAACTTCGAGACCGTCGACCCCATCTCCGACGCCGAGGCGGAGACCGCCCTGGTACGCCACCAGGCCACCGCCGTCGTCCAGCGGGCCGGCGCCGCCTTCGGCGTGGACGACGCCGTGCTCGACGCGCTGGTCACCGTCTTCCGCGACCTGCGCTCCGGGCGCTCGGCCGAGGGCTGGGACGTGGAACGGCCCGGCACGGTCATGTCCACCGCCGAAGCCGTGCAGGTCGCCGCCTCGCTGGGGGTGGCGGTGGCGTACCTGCCCAGTGGCGACGTCCTCGACCTGGTGCCGGGGCATCTGCTCGGCGTGGTGCGCAAGGACGACCCGGCGGACCACGGGCGGCTCCTGGGCTACTGGGACGGGCCGGTGCGGCGGCGGGCCGAGGACGGCTCCGCCATGTGGCGCCGGCTCTGGGACCTGCGGGAGAACCTCCGTTGACCATCCAGAACATCGATGCGCGGTCCGCGCAGGATGCCGGCGACGGCCGGGACGCCGATCCCAGGCGGGCCGTCGCCGCGCTGGCCTCCTCCGCGCGGCCGTACGTGCTGGGAGTCCGTCACCACAGCCCCGCGCTGGCCGTCGCGCTGCCCGCGCTGCTGGACGCCGCCGACGCCGAGGTGGTCTGCGTCGAGCTGCCAGCGGACTTCCAGCAGTGGCTGGTGCACCTGGCCGACCCCGGGACCATCGCGCCGGTCGCCCTCGCGGGCGCTCGCGGCGACGGTGGGCTGGGCTTCTACCCGTTCGCGGACTTCTCGCCGGAACTGGTGGCCATTCGGTGGGCCTGGAAACGCGGCGCGGAAGTCCTGTGCTGCGACCTCCCGCTGTCCGACCCCGGCTGGCACGCCACCGACCCACCGGCGGGCACGGCCGAGGACGCCGGCCCGCCCACGGGAACGTCGGCGGGTGCGGCCGAGGAGGCCGGTACGTTGCCGGAGGCGGTGTCGCGGGGGAGGTCGTTCGCCGAGGCGTTGAGCGCCGCGGGGACCGGCCGCGAGGGGGACGACATGTGGGACCGGGCCGTGGAGGTCCTGGCGCCCGGATGCGAACCCGAAGCGGTCCGCCGCGCCGCCCTCGGCGTCGGCTGGGCGTTGCGCCGGGACGCCGCGGCGGCAGGCGGCGTACCGGCCATGGACCTGGCACGCGAGGCGCACATGCGCCGCGTCGTCACGGGGGCCGCGGCCAACGGGCGGCGAGTTGTGGCAGTGGTCGGCGCCTTCCACGCACCCGCGCTGATCGTGCCCGACGCGGACGGCACCACCGGTTCGTCCAAGGACGACGACAATGTCGCCTCGTCCGAGAGCGACGGGACCGCCGCTCCGCCTTCGGGCGATGGCGGCACCGGTCCGTTCGCGGAGGACGGTTCGTCGTCGGTCACCTCGCTCGTCCCGTACGCCTTCGACCTGCTCGACTCCCGGTCCGGCTACCCGGCGGGCATTCGCGACCCGCGCTGGCAGCAGGCGGTGTTCACGGCCGGCGGCGATCCCGAGCGGGTCAGGGACGGCGCCGCCCGCGCCATCACCGACCTGTGCCGGGAGCTGCGCGCGGCCGGGCACACCGCGGGCACCGGCGAGGCCGTCGAGACGTTGCGGCTCGCCTGCGACCTGGCCCGGCTACGCGACCTGCCCGCCCCCGGGCGGGGTGAGCTGCTGGAGGCCGTGACGACCGTGCTCGGCCAGGGCGAACCCCTGGGCCGGGGACGGGCCCTGGCCAAGGCGCTCGACACCGTGTTCGTCGGCACCGAACGCGGCCGGACCGCGCCGGGCACGCCACGTTCCGGGCTCGGGCCCGCGGTCGAGGCGGATCTCGCCGCGCTCCGGCTCCCGTGCCCGGACGATCCCGAACGCCGTGAAGTACGCCTCGACCCGCTCCGCTCCGACCTGGACGCGCGCCGTGAGGTACTCCTGAAGCGCCTGCTGGTCTGCGGCGTCGGCTACGGCGAGCCGATCGAGGTGGTGGGTACGGGCGACTCCACCGCGCTCACCACCAGGTGGCGGCTGGCCTGGACCCCGGCGGTCCCGGCCCTGCTCGACCTGGCGGGCGTACGCGGCGTGACCCTCGCCCAGGCGGCGGCCGGCACGTTGCGTGAGACCTTCCGCCGTGAGTCCGCGGAAGGGGGGCCCACCTGCGGCCTGATCCTCGGCGGCCTGCGTGCCGCGGCCGGTTGCGACCTGCCCGACCTGGTCGCGGACCGCCTCGCCGACGCCGCCGTCACGCTGCCCGCCACCGCCACGCTCGCCGAGCTGCTCGATGCCCTCGACCTGCTGGAGGCGCTGCGCCGCCGGCATCTCCCCGGCACCACCCCGGAAGGTCGCGAGCGCGCCACCGAACTGGCCGGCACCCTGCTGGAGGCCGCGGTCCGCGCCCTGCCCGGCCTGGCCGGCAGCGACCAGCCGGAGGACGCGGTCGCCCTGGTCGCCCTCGCCTCCCGGGTCGGCGAAGAGCGCCTCGGGCTGCGGATGGACGACGCCTTGGCGGTGCTCGCGCGTACCGCGTCGCCGCTCATCCAGGGCGCGGCCCTGGCCGCCCGCGTGCTGCTCGACCTGGACGGTCCCGACTCGCTCGGCGATCGGGCGGCCGGCTGGGTCGACACCGCCACCAGCCCCGACGGACGCCTCCGCCTGAGCCGCCTGCTGACCGGCGTGCTCACGGCCGCCGGGCCGCTGCTCCAGTCGGCACCGGCGGCGCTCGACCCGCTCATGGACCGTGTCGACGGCCTGGCCGACAAGGAGTTCCTCGACCGGCTGCCGGCGTTGCGCGGTGGGTTCGACACGCTCAGCCCGGCCGGTCGCAGCCGGTTGCTGGGGGCCGTGTCCGAACGCCTCGGAGACCGGCTCGACCTGGCGCTGGACGCTCCGCCCGCGCTCCTCGCCCTCTGGACCGCCGCCGACTCCGCCGGTCTGGACGCCTTGCGCGCACTCCGGCTCCCCATCCCCGCTCTGACCGCATCCAGCGATCCGGAGGCACGGGAAGTCGTTCCTGATGGGGAGGCGGACGCGGGACTCCCTGAGCATCGGTCCCCGCAGGACGGGGAGGCGGATGCGGTTCGTACCGAGCGCCGGTCCGAGCTGGACGGCAACGGTCGTGTCGAGCGGAGGCTGCTGCCGGCCGACCGGTGGCGGTTGCTGCTCGGGCGGGAGTCGGAGCGGCTGCCAGCCGATGCCCGTGCCTACGCGCGGGCCCTCGACGAGCTGTACGGGTCGGGGCGCGGGGAAGGCGCCAACGACTTCGGCACGGGAGGCGACGCCGGTGGCCGGGAGGCCCCCTTCCCCACCGCCCGTGAGTGGGGTGAGGAGCTGGAGGCCCTCTTCGGGACCGAGGTACGCGAGGAGGTGCTGGCCCGAGCCGCCGATGCCGGGCGGATCGACGTGCTCAGCGAGCTCGATCCCGCCTCGGTGCGGCCATCCGTCGAGCTGCTGACCTCCGTACTGTCCCTGGCCGGCGGCCTGCCGGAGCAGCAGGTCGCCAAGCTGCGGCCACTCGTACGCCGCCTGGTGGAGGAGCTGACCCGGGAGCTCGCGACCCGGATGCGGCCCGCCATGACCGGGCTGGCGACCCCACGTCCGACTCGCCGTCCGGGTGGGCGGCTCGACCTGCCGCGTACCCTGCGCGCCAACCTGTCGCACACGCGCCGCCTCGACGACGGCCGGCTCGTGGTGGTCCCGGAACGGCCGGTGTTCAGCACCAGGTCCCGGCGGGAGGCCGACTGGCGGCTGATCCTGGTGGTCGACGTCTCCGGGTCGATGGAGGCGTCGGTGGTCTGGTCCGCTCTGACGGCCGCCGTCCTGGCGGGCGTGCCGACGCTGTCCACTCACTTCCTGTCGTTCTCCACACAGGTGATCGATCTGACGGATCGGGTGACCGATCCATTGTCCTTGCTGCTGGAGGTACGGGTCGGCGGTGGTACGCACATCGCCGCGGGCCTCGCTCAGGCCCGGTCGCTGGTCACGGTGCCCAGTCGTACGCTCGTCGTGGTCGTCAGCGACTTCGAGGAGGGCTACCCGATCGGGGGCCTGCTCGGTGAGGTACGGGCTCTGGCCGGGTCCGGTGTTCACCTGCTGGGGTGCGCGGCCTTGGACGACAGCGGCGTACCCCGTTACTCGATCCCCGTCGCCCAGCAACTCGTCGCGGCCGGCATGCCCGTCGCCGCCCTCAGCCCGCTCGCCCTCGCCCGATGGGTCGGCGACCGCCTCCGGGGAGAGAATCGATGAATTCCCCTACCGTTACCTCCGTCTCCTCGGCTGCCGGGCAACTGCCGCCGGTGGCGCCGCAGGTGGTCGCCGCCGCCGTCGAGGGCCTCACGTCCCGGCTGCGTAAGAAGCTGGACGCGGCGATCGAGCAGTACGCCGCCGTGCCCGTTGCCGTCGACGACGAGGGCATCCGGATCAGCTGTGGCGAGGACGCGGTGGTCACGCTCTCGCCGGGGCCGTCCGGTGCGATCGTCGACGACGGCCAGGCGCGGTGCAGTTGCCTCCTGGCGCCACGGTGCCTGCATCGCGCGGCCGTACTGAGTGCCTGCCCGGTGGCGGACCCGGAGCCCATCGGAACCGCCGAGAGCTCCGGTGCGGGTGATGTCCTACTCGGCGCCGACGCGGTCGCAGGGTCCGCACCTGACGGGACGGTCACCGACCCGGCCGCGGCGCCTGCTGCCGTGCAAGGGACTACGGGGTCTGGCAACGCCCAGGCGACGAGCGCGGGGTCAAGTGCCACCCAGGCCGTAGGGCAGGACGCCGCCAAGGGCGCAGCGCCGGATGTCGCGCAGGCGCCGGATGTCGCGCAAGTGGCGGCGGCGGCGAGTCTGTGGCGCGCCGCCGCGGCCATCCTGTCGACCGGGGCGCCCGCGGCTGGTGCGGTGCCTCAGGCCGAGCTGCTCAGGGCCGCGCACACAGCCAGGCTGGCCGGGTTGCCCAAGGCCGAGGCCGCTGCTCTGCGGGTGGTACGCGGGCTGCGCGCGGCTCGGGCCCGCCACGACGGGCATCGCCTCGCCGACCTGGTGTCCGCGCTTCGCGAGCTGCTGCTCACCGCGGGGCGGCTGGCCGGTGCCGATCCCGATCCGGCGCTGGTCGGCAGCGTGCGCCGGAACTATCAGCCGGGTGGGAGCCTGCGGGTGTACGGCGTCTTCCGGGAGCCGGTGATCAGCGCCACCGGCTACGGCGGCGTCGTCACCCACCTGGTCACCGACGACGGCCGGTGGTTCTCGGTGGCCGATGTCAAGCCGGGTGGTCCGGCCCGTGCCCGTGGGGCCGCCACCGCGCCCGTCTCCATCGGCCCCGCCATGCTGAACCACGCGCAGCTGGCACGGGCCGGGCTGCTGATCACCGGGGCGACGATCTCGCCTGATGGGCGTCTGGGGGCGGGCGGTGGCGTGCGGGCCACCCCGGTCTCGGGGATGTCGTGGACGGCGGGGCCGATGGCGGCGCTGTTCGCCCGCCCGCTGGCTGAGGCGGTCGGTCCCCGGCTCTCCGGGCACGCCTGGAGCGAGGCGGACACAGAGGATAAGGCTCGCGAACCGGTTGGATGCGACCTGGTGATCGTCGGCGCCGCAGGCGACCACGTACTCGCCCGCGAACTACTACCCGCGCATGACCACCCGCCCGCCTCGCCTGCGGACGACCTCTTGGGTGTCTCCGGAGCGTCGTCCGACGACGACCCGCCCTCTGCCCTGCCTACGGACGATCAGCCGATCGCTCCCGGATTGCCGCAAGTCGACCCGCAGATCCCGGTGCGCTCGGTCGGCCCGCTGATCCGGCTCGTTCCGGCTGCCCATCATCCCGACCTGGCTCACGTCGCCAACCTGCAGCGGCTCGCGTCCCGGCCCGGTCTGGTGGTGCGAGTGGTGGGCAGGGTGGATCCCGATCGGGCGGCCACCCTGCGTCCGCTGGCGGTGGGGCCGGTGCCGGGGGCTGAGGCGACGCTGCGGCTTCCCGCCGAGTGGCAGGGCCGGGCCGATCTCGGGTACGACCGTCTGCAGGGCTCCCACCTCCCGCCGCCGGAGGCGTGCCTGCCCAGGCAGACGGAGGCCGGGAGCGAGGTGGACCCGGTGGCGAGCGCACCGCTCTGGCGGGTTCGCCGACTGGTCGAGCTGGGCGTCTCCGGCGGGCGGCGGGCGGTGGCCGAATCGGCGCGCAAGGGCGACTCCCACGCGCCGCTGCGCCGGGCCGGGTTCCGGACCGCCGCCGAACTGGCCACCACGCTCACCGCCGAGGCCGACCGCAGGACGCGTGACGTGTTCGGCCGGTTGGCGGACTCCGGCCCCGACCGGTACGCGTGGGCGTGGCTGGCCGCGGCGACCCACCTCGCGGCCACGGAACGAGCCATGATCCAGTCCTCCTGGCAGGCGGACCATCTCCTGTGAAAGGCGGGCCTCCGTGAAGAGCGGCTCTCCGTGTATGGCGGTCCTCCCCTCCGTGAACGGTGGGCCCCTTCGCGGATGCAGGGATCGGCGGGGTTGACGCCGACCGCGTGAATGCGGACACGGACCTGCCCGGAGCCAGGGCCGGAGACTGCTGTACGGGTCTCCGGCTGCGCTGAGGCTGGGTCAGGTCGTGAAGATCTGGCGGCGGGCGTGGTCGAGGAGGGTCTTCCTGGGCAGGGCCGAGGTGCTGTGGGTGCTGGTCATGGCGCCCTTCTCGCAGGTCAGTGCGCTGTCGTGCGCGGATGGTGCACCCAGGCGTGCGGGTCGGGGGCACGGCCGGTCTGTACGGCCAGGAGCTCCTCGCGTAACCGGAGGGTGAGGGGACCGGGCTGGCCGTCGGCCATCTGCCAGGCGGTGGTGCGTGTGCGGGCCCGGCCGACGGGGGTGATGACAGCGGCGGTGCCGCAGGCGAAGACCTCGGTGATCGAGCCGTCCGCCGCGCCCGTTCGCCACTCCTCCAGACTGATGCGGCTCTCGCTGACGGGGTGGCCGAGGTCACGGGCGAGGGTGAGGACGCAGTCGCGGGTGATCCCGGGCAGCAGCGAGCCGGTGAGGGCCGGGGTGGTGATTTCGGCGGCAGGGCCGTGGCCGCGTACGAAGAAGAGGTTCATGGCGCCCACTTCCTCGATCCAGCGCCGCTCGATCGCATCGAGCCAGACCACCTGGGCGCAGCCGTGCTCGGCGGCGTCATTCTGGGCGAGGAAGGCGGCGGCGTAGTTCCCGGCGAACTTGGCGGCGCCGGTGCCGCCCGGGGCGGCCCGTACATAGTCCTCGGCGATCCACACCGACAGGGGTCTGATGCCTTCGGGGAAGTACGATCCGGCCGGGGAGGCGATGAGCAGGAACAGGTACTCGGTCGAGGGCCGGACACTGAGCGTGCTCTCGGTGGCGAACATCAGCGGCCGCAGATACAGAGAGTGCTCAGCGGCGTCGGGAACCCAGCACCGATCCTGATTCACGAGCAGCTCGCATGCCTTCATGAACAGCTCGACGGGCAGTTCCGGCATGGCCATCCGGCGGGCGCTCGCCTGGAAGCGGTGCGCGTTGGCCTCGGGCCGGAACAGCGCGACCGTACCGTCCGGCTGCCGATACGCCTTGAGACCCTCGAAGATCGACTGGCCGTAGTGCAGTCCCGTGGCGGCCGGGTCGATGGTCAGCGGGGCGTATGGGCCCAGCGCGGCGTCATGCCAGCCCGCCTCGCCGGTCCACTGGATGGTGACCATGTGATCTGTCATGTACCGGCCGAAGCCGGGCGCGGCCAGAATCTGCTGCCGCTCGGTGTCAGAACGCAGGTGAGGATGCGGTTTGACGGTGAACTGAGGGAGCGTGAGGGGCATCGGGGTTTCCCTAAAGGGCGAGTGCTCACCGTGGTGCGCGGTCAGCGGGTGCGGAACGGGCTTCGGAGGACTGGCTACGGGCCAGGGGTGCGGGCCGCCGAGGAGCCTGCGCAGGGCGCGGCGGAACTCGATGAAGAACCGCTCGCGTGTCTCGGCGGTGGTGCAGCCCGGTAACAGGCAGGGGTCGAGATCTTCCAAAACCATGAGCAAGCAACTGCCCGTCGCCCGTGCGTACAGCGTAGACCCACTGGATGCCGGGGTGAATGGCGTCGACGAAGGAGAACGGCACCCCGTACCGGATGACGGCCCTCGCCACTCAGCTCACGGAGGGGGCCGAACTTCATGACCGCGCGGGCTGTCAGGAGAGGCCGGCGAAGAAGGCCCTGATGTCTCCGGCGAGCAGGTCGGGTGCCTCCATGGCGGCGAAGTGGCCACCGCGCTCGAACTCCGACCAGCGCACGATGTTGTGGGCCTTGTCGGCGAAGACCCGGATGGCGTAGTCGGTGACGAAGACGGCGACCCCGGTGGGGACGGTGCCGCGCGGCTTGGGCGCCCACATGGTGTGGTCGTGGAAGCGCTCGTAGTACGAGTTGGCCGTCGAGCGCGCTGTCCCCGTCAGCCAGTACAGCATCACGTTGGTCAGCAGCCGGTCCCGGCCGACGGCGTCCTCGGGGAGCTTGGCCGCCGGATCGCTCCACTCCTGGAACTTCTCCACGATCCACGCCAGTTGCCCGACGGGGGAGTCGGTCAGCGCGTAGGCGAGGGTGTCCGGACGGCTGCCCTGCACCTGCATGTACGCGGCCCCCTCGTCCTGGAACCGCTTCATCGCCGCCAGACGTGCCTGCTCGGCCTCGGTGAGGCCCGCCATGTCGTCCGGGTCGCCCGTGGGGAAGGCGAACATCGCGTTGAGGTGCACCCCGATCACCCGCTCGGGCTCGGCCCGCCCCATCAGCGGCGCGATCAGGGCGCCGACGTCGCCGCCCTGCACGCCGTAGCGCTCGTACCCCAGCCGTTCCATCAGCTGCGCGAACGCCGCCGCGGCGCGCGCGTCGGTCCAGCCGGCCTCGGTGAGCGGGCTGGAGAACGCGAACCCGGGCAGCGAGGGGACGACCAGGTGGAACCGGTCGGCGAGCAACTCGACGACGTCGGCGAACTCCACCACCGACCCCGGCCAGCCGTGCAGCAGCAGGAGCGGTGTGGCGTCCGGGGCCGCGGAGCGGACGTGCAGAAAGTGGATCACGGCGCCGTCGATCACCGTGGTGTACTGCGGGTGCTCGTTCAGCGCGGCCTCGTTCGCGCGCCAGTCGTAACCGTCGGCCCAGTAGCCCACGAGGTCCTTCAGGTAGGCCGCGGGCACGCCCCGGCTCCAGTCCTCGGCGGGCGAGGCGTCCGGCCAGCGCGTCTGCGCCAGCCGCCGCCGCAGGTCGTCCAGCGTTCCCTGCGAAACGTCGATCGTGAACGGGCGGATGTCAGACATGGCTCTCAGGCCTTTCTCGATGATGCGCCGGTGGTGAAGGTGACGGTGCGCCGCCCGCCAGGCGTCGGCGCGAAGGTCCGTGCGACCGCAGGAGAGCAGGGCTTGGCCGATCGGCTCGGCCGTGCCCCGTTCGGGCTGGCAAGAGAGACACTAGGGACCGTTGAGGACAGGTATGGTCCTCAAGGAACGTCGCCTCTGGAGGAGTTTTCGCGCATGCTGGAGACCTCGGCGCGGTTGCTGCGGCTGTTGTCCTTGATGCAGTCGCGGCGCGACTGGCCGGGGCCGGAACTGGCCGACCGGCTGGGCGTGACCACACGCACGGTCCGGCGTGACATCGATCGGCTCCGCGACCTGGGCTACCCGGTGGAGTCCGCGACCGGCACGGCCGGTGGTTACCGTCTGGGTGTCGGCGCCGCTCTGCCGCCGCTGCTGCTGGACGACGAGGAGGCCGTCGCCGTAGCCGTGGGGCTGCGCGTGGCCGCCGTGGGATCGGTCTCCGGAATGGAGGAGACGTCGTTGCGCGCGCTGACCAAACTCGAACAGGTCCTGCCCTCACGGCTGCGCCACAGGGTGACGGCGATGCAGTCCGCGATCGTGCCGCTGACCGGCCCCGGACCGGCGGTGGACGCGAACCTGCTGGCGGCCCTGGCGGCGGCCTGCCGCGCCCACGAGCGAATCCGCTTCGGCTACCAGAAACGCACCCGCCGCGCCGAGCCCTACAGCCTGGTCCACACCGGCCGCCGCTGGT
This sequence comes from Nonomuraea sp. NPDC026600, assembly GCF_040638335.1. NCBI lineage: Bacteria > Bacillati > Actinomycetota > Actinomycetes > Streptosporangiales > Streptosporangiaceae > Nonomuraea > Nonomuraea sp. NPDC026600. The sequence goes on along the minus strand of NZ_JBEZYD010000033.1, from coordinate 81,703 downwards.
ACCTGCTGGCCTTCGACCTGGACCGCGACGATTGGCGCACCTTCCGCGTGGACCGTATCGACGCCCCACCACAGCCCGGCCCGCGTTTCACCCCACGGCCGGCGCCGGCGGAAGACCTCCGTGCTTTCATGTCTGACGCGTTGTCCTCGGCGCCGTACCGATTCCAGGCGAAGATCCTGTTCCGCGCTCCGCTCGAAGTGGTCGCCGAACACACCTCACCCGCTGCCGGGAGGCTGGAGAAGCTCGACGAGCAGTCGTGCCTGTTCTACGCCGGCGCCGGCTCACTGGACCAGATCGCCGTGTACATCGCGCTCAAAGGCATCGACTTCCAGGTCGTGGACCCGCCCGAACTCCGAGCTCACGTCCGAGCACTGGCAGCCCGTCTGACCCGGGCCGGCGAAGAGCCGGGCGCCTGAGCGCTCACCTCGAGCACGAAGGGGAGTTGCTCTTGACGTGCGGGTCAAGGGTTAAGGTCGCGACGCCCTTTTAGCCGCACATCTGAGGAGCGCAACGTGCCGACCCTGCCGCGAACGTCAAGAGAAGTCCGGCTCGCCACCGTGCCCGACGGGCTGCCCAAGCCAGAGCATTTCGTGGTCGCCGAGGTCCCATTGCCGGTGCCAGACGATGGCCACGTGCTGGTCCGCAATCGTTTCTTCCACGTCTTGGCCGCGCTTCGCACGCTGATCGGCGGGAGCGTGAAGGACGCGCCCATGCCGCCGCTACGCCCCGGCGACACGCTGTTCGGGCCCGCGGTCGGAGAGGTCGTGTCGGCCCCCGGGGACAGCGGGCCCCAGGCCGGCGACCTGGTCTCACACTGGCTGGGCTGGCGCGAGTACGCGGTCGTGCCGGTCGGCCAGGTCACGCCCTTGGGTGACGCGCTGCCCGACCCCGTCGCGCACCTGGGCCAGGGCGGGCTCGCCTACGCGGCGCTGACCAGGGACGCCGAGGTCAGGCCCGGGGACACGGTGTTCGTCTCGGGCGCCGCGGGCGCGGTCGGATCGCTGGCCGGACAGATCGCCCGCCTGCTCGGCGCCGCTCAGGTGATCGGCAGCACCAGCTCGCGGGAGAAGGCCGATCGGCTGATCTCTGAGCTGGGGTACGACGCGGCCGTGATCCGCGGCGCGGCGCCGATCGAGGAGCAGCTCGCGAAGCTCGCCCCGGACGGCATCGACGTCTACCTGGACAACGTCGGCGGCGACCAGCTCCAGGCGGCGGTCGCCGCAGCCCGTCCCGGCGCCCGGTTCGTCCTGGTCGGCGCGCTGTCCGGGCAGATGTCACCCCGCGGAACGGGTGGGACGGCGCCGGTCGAACTCGACACCTACCAGCTCATCCTCAAGCGCATCTCGATACAGGCCTTCCAGGGCCTCGACGAACAGGCGCGATCCCAGTGGCTCGAACGCTTCGGCGGCTGGCTGCGCGAGGGCGACATCACATTCCCGTACGCCCGGATCGCGGGCATCGATGACGCGCCGCGGGCGTTGCAGGAGTTGATCGAGGGACGGCATTTCGGGACCGTCATCGTCGCACTGTAGGGCTTCTGGAGGATGGATGCGCATCGGCGACGCGGCAGCCGCGGCGGGCACCACGCCCCGGGCACTGCGGTTCTACGAGCAGCGCGGGCTGCTGACCGCGCCCCCGCGCACGGCGACCGGGCAGCGCGAGTACGGGCCGGGCGAGGTGGCCCGCGTGCGCATCATCCGCGAACTGCTGTCGCTCGGCCTGACCATCGAGGACGTACGTGGTTGCGCCGATCGCCTGCACCTGCTGGACGGCGACACGCTGCCGCCACGCGGCGGCCCCGGCTGCTCCACGGCGAGTGGCGTGGTGGAGCGCAGGCTCGCCACCCTCGACGCGGAGATCGCCCGCCTGTCCCGGCTGCGCGAACAACTCGCCACGCGGGCCGGGCTGAAGGAGGACGCGAAAACCGCGTAAGCGTCGGTTCACCGGGATCTGCGGGTCTACGCCATATTGCCTGTTGCGACGTGCAGTAATACGCCGACCGTCAGTCCGCGAAATGAGTGAATGGCCGATCAGGCGCCCCATATCCGTGAGGCCCCGCCCGGCAGCTCATCGAGGAGAATGATGATGACCAGAACCATCCGCCGCTTCGGGCGTTCTGCGGTGATCGCCGGTGCGTCACTCGTTCTCATGAGCAGCCCAGGTCTCCTCGCGCAGTCGGCACTGGCGGCGACCCCATCGCCCATCGTGGAGGACTGCTTCGGCAGCCCCATCAGCACCTTTGTCGTGCCGCTGTTCGTCCCACCCGGTGGTGCCGCCTTCGTCGGCACGAGCGGTGCCGACCTGATCTTCGGTACGGATGGACCCGACCGCATCTTCGGCGACGCAGGGAACGACAGGATATGCGGCGGAGATGGCGAGGACTATATCGAGGGCGGAAGGGGAGACGACCTTATTCACGGTGAAGGCCACAGAGACGAAATACACGGCGGAGAGGGGAACGACACGGTCTACGGCGGCCCCAATCCGCCCGGCGGATATCATGAAGCACTCTACGGAGAAGAAGGCGCCGACTACCTGATCGGCGGTACCGGGCCGGACATCTTGGTGTGCGCGACATTCCCTGATCTGCCGCAAGTCGGCGACTTCGTCGATGGCGGAACGGGAATGGGCAACGGCGCGCCGGAAGACGACTCCTTCCTGCCGTCGAGTGGCTGCGACTCGGAAGCGAATATTCCATGATGCGCGAATGGCCTATCCGGGTGTGGTGACGGGCATCGACGACGGCGCCATGCCCGGCGTCCTCGCCTGGACCGCCGAACGGTTCGGCGGCGAGCGGGCCGCCACGACCTGCTCCGGCTCGGGACCAACCTGGACGGCACAGCCGGCGGCCTCGGCCGCGCGGTCATCCGCAGCCCGCCCGACTCCGACCCCGGCTCCGAGTAGTACTTCGTCGCCAGTGCCTTGGCCGCCTCGGACGTGCTGGGGCCGAGTTCTTGACTGATCTGTACAAAAGCCGCTAGCTTCGGCCCATGGGCAGACCCCGCGAGTACAGCGATCAGGCCGTCCTGGACGCCGCGATGGAGGTGTTCTGGGAGAAGGGCTACGAGGCGGCCACCACCCAGGACCTGTGCGAGCGCACCGGGCTCGGTCGCGGCAGCCTGTACAACGCGTTCGGCAGCAAGCACCGCCTGTACGAGGAGGCCATCCGCCGCTACGCCGCGACCCGGGCCCAGGCTCAGCTGGCCATGCTGGCGGACCCGGAAGCCGGGCCGGTGCGGGAGCGGCTGCGGGCGATGATGCTGGGCGTCATCGACGCCGACCTGGCCGACCCCGGCCGGCGCGGCTGCCTCGCGCTGAACGCCGCCACCGAGCAGAGCGGGCGCACCGAGGACGTCGCGGCACTGGTGCGGCGCCAGTTCGTGGACCTGGAGCAGGCGATCTGCCACCTGGTGACGATCGGCCAGCGCACGGGTGAGCTGTCCGCCGGCCGGCCGCCGCTCCAGGTGGCGCGTACGTTCCAGAGCGCGTACTACGGCCTGCGCGTGCTCGCGAAGGTGACCGACGACAGGAACGCCCTGCTGGACGTCGTGGACGGGGCGCTCGCGGCCCTGTAAGTCCCAGCGGTCGGCAAGGCGGGCATTGTGCTGCCCCTTTTTTGTACTGATCAGTCAACTATTCAAGGTGGAACGAGTGGCGCTACTCTCCCTGATGCTGTGCGTGTTCGGCATCACGACCGGCGAGTTCGTGATCGCCGGCATCCTGCCGGACATCGCCGACGACCTGGCCGTGTCGATTCCGGCGGCCGGACTGCTGGTGACGGCCTATGCGATCGGGATGATCATCGGCGGCCCGGCGCTGACGGCGCTCACCGCGCGCTTCGCCCGCAGGCCGCTCATCCTCGTCCTTCTCGCCGTCGTGATCATCGGAAACCTGGCCTCGGTGCTCGCGCCGACGTACGCCGTGCTGTTCGCGGCACGGATCGTCACCTCGCTGGTGACCTCCACGTTCTTCGCCAACGCGATCGTCATCGCGGCCTCGACCGCCCCGCCGGGCAAGCAGGCGTCCACCGTGTCCAAGCTGGTTTTCGGGATGAACCTGTCGATGATCCTCGGTGCGCCCATCGGCACCTTCATCGGCAATGGGCTGGGGTGGCGGGCGACCTTCGTGGCCATCGCCGGGTGCTGTGCGCTCGGGTTGCTGCTGGTGCTGCGATTCGTACCGGATGTTCAGCAGGCCGCGCCCGGCACGTCCGCGCCGGCCGAGCTCCGGGTGTTCCGCGGCCGTGATGTGCGGCTCGCCATCGCGGTCACGGCGGTCGGCAATGCGGGGCTGCTCATCGTGTTCACCTATTTCGCGCCGCTGCTCACCGGCGTCACCGGATTCGCCGCCGACGCGGTCGCCCTTCTGCTGCTGGTGTACGGCGTCGGCGCGGCGGTCGGCAATGTCGCCGGCGGCTGGCTGTCCGATCGGGCGCTGATGCCGTCACAGGTCAGTCTGCTCGCCGCCCTCGCGGCGACGCTGGTGCTGATGTGGGCGGTCAGCGCCGGGACGACGATCACCGCGGTCCTGGTCTTCGTGATCGGCGCGCTGGGCTTCTCCGTCATTCCCGGTATGCAGACCAGGGTCCTGACCGCCGCGGCCGCGGCGCCGACCCTCGCCATGGCGGTGAACGCGTCCGCCTACCAACTCGCCGCGGCCTTCGCCGCGTGGCTGGGCGGCCGGGTCATCGACGGCGGGTTCGGGCTGCGGTCCCTCTATCTCGTCGGCGCCGCCGTCACCGTGGTCGGGATCGTCGTGAGCTGCTACGCGTGGTTCCGGGAGCGCGGAGTGGTGGAGCCGGGTTCGGAGGCTCTCCACGTTCAGCAAGACGACGTCTGAAGCCCGACGAGATCGCAGGTCACGCGGCCCCCAGATGGAACTGCTCGGCCCGCTGCGGCACGACCACCGCGATCAGCGCGCCGAGCACGGTGGTGCCGATCAGCAGCCCGAACGCGGCGGTATAGGAGAAATGGTCGACCAGCCAGCCCATCAGCACCGGCGCGATGACACCCGCCACCTGCCCGCCGACGTTGACCACGCCCATGCCCGAGCCGATCACCTCGGGCGGCAGCGCCCGCACCGGCATGCCCAGGATGCCCATCATCGACAGCCCGCCCACCGCCATGGCCAGCGTCTGGAACAGCGTGAACCCGGCCGCGGTCTCCGCGCGCAGCATCAGCACCAGCAGTGCGGCGGTGCAGAGCAGCAGCGGGATGACGTACAGGCGGGCCCGGTCGTGGAAGTAGCGATCGAACAGCCAGCCGCCCAGGATGATCGTCACGGTCATCACCAGGCCGGGGATGGCCGCGTACAGGCCCGTCTTCAGCAACGAGACGCCCCGCGCCTCCAGCAGATAACTGGGCACCCAGGTGATCATCCCGTACCCGAGCATGTTGGTCGCGCAGAACAACGCCGCGAACTTCCACACCGACGGCGCCCGCAGCACCGACCCCAGCGGGGGAACAGGGCGGGACAGATCGCCGGACCCGTTCAGCCCGGCGGGCAGCGGCGGGGGGAGCAGTGCCCACAGCAGCAGCCCGATCGCCACGCCTGCGGCGGCCGTCACCCAGAACGTGTGCCGCCACCCGAACGCCAGCAGCAGCGGCGCCACGACCAGCGGCGCCAGGCCCGCGCCCAACTGGCTGGCGGCCAGCATCGCGCCCGCCGCCGTGGCCCGCCGGGCGGGAGTGGTCCGCTCGGACAGGGCTTTGAAGGACGCGCCGGGGAACAGCCCCTGCCCCACGCCGAACAGCGCCCGGATCACCAGCAACGCGACCAGCCCCCAGGCCAGGCCGGTCAGCGCGGTGAACACCGACCACAGCATGAGCGACACCACGAGCAGCCTGCGCGACCCGAACCGGTCGGCGAGCAGCCCGCCGGGGATCTGGCACAGCAGGTACACCAGGGCGAACACGGTGACCAGCGAGCCCTGTTCGGTCTTGGTGAGCTCGAAGTCGGCGCCGATGAAGGGCAGGGCGACCGCGATCATCACCCGGTCGACGTAGTCGACGACCCACACGCCCATGAGCAGGCCGGCGGTGAGGGTGGCGGTCTTCCTGACATCGACGGTGTACGTGCTTACCAAGGCGACCTCCGGTGATGCGGGTGTTCCGCATTCTTCTTACCGATCAACCGGCGGCACTTCGGGCTGTTCGCCGAATCTCGGGGATGGCCTTGTCCGGGGAGGTGAGCGCTATGTCGCTTCTGTGAGGGCTTGGGTCATCTGGCCGAGCGTACGGTGCAGGTCGGCCAGTTCGCTCATCCGCAGGCCGGTGGCGTCGGCCACGTGCTCGGGCACCCGCAGGGCGGACTGCCGCAGCTCCGCGCCCGCCTCGGTGAGCCGCACCACCACGGACCGTTCGTCGCTGGCATTGCGTTCGCGCAGGACGAGCCCGGCCGCCTCCAGCCGCTTGAGCAGCGGCGACAGGGTGCCGGAGTCGAGCCGCAACGCCACTCCCAGCTCCTTGACCGTCACCGGCTCGCGCTCCCACAGCACCAGCATCACCAGATACTGCGGATAGGTCAGTCCCAGCTCCGCCAGTTGGCGCCGGTAGAAGCCGTCGAGCGCGCGAGACGCGGCGTGTACGGCGAAGCACACCTGATTCTCCAGCAGCAACGCGTTCATGACACCAGCATACCCGGGGTTGACGGCGGGCAACTTAATTGTGCACAATTGAGTTGCAGGCAACCGATTAGGAGCGATCATGAGCACCCTCTACACCGCCATAGCCACCGCCACGGGCCGCGAAGGCCGCGCCGTCACCTCCGACGGCCGCCTGGACGTGGCCCTGTCCCCGCCGAAGGAGCTGGGCGGCACGGGCGAGGGCACCAACCCCGAGCAGCTCTTCGCCGCGGGTTATGCCGCGTGCTTCGCCAGCGCCCTGACCCTGGTGGCCAAGCGCATGAAGGTGGACGCCGAGCAGGCGTCGGTCACCGCCGAAGTGGGCCTCGGCCCGAACGGCGACGGCGGCTTCACCCTGGAGGTCGCCCTCCGCGTCGAACTCCCCGACCACCTGCAGGGCGAGACCGGCCGCGCCCTGGTGGAGGCCACGCACCAGGTGTGCCCGTACTCGAACGCCACCCGCGGCAACATCCCGGTCGCGCTCGTCATCGAATAAGCCGACCTGATCTACGATTTCATGGTCTCCGATGACCATTCGTCTCGGAGGTGTCATGAAATCTCACCACCAGGAGTTCAGCCGGCGGAGGCTGTTTCGGGCCGCCGCCTTCGCCGCGGCGGGCTCCATCCCGTTCCTCGGCGCGGGCGCCGCGTACGCCGTCGTCCCCGACTCTCCCCGGTTCAAGCTCGCAGGAATGGGTGACGACCCGATCATCGGGAAGCAGCTGCGGGCCAACTGGGTGATGCAGTCGTTCGCGTACGACCACGTCGGCCAGCACGTCTACTTCGCCCAGCACAATACCGAGGACTCCGACCCTGACCACGTGGGTGACCTGTGGATCACCAAGACGGACACGGCCGGCAACCAGCTCGGCTCCATGGCGTTACACGGCTTCGGGCACGGTGTGCAGATCGGTGTGGAGCCGTTCGGGGGCTCGGTGTATCTGTGGACCGAGTGGCAGGCGAGCGGCGGTGGCTTCGGTACGAAGGTCGGGCGGTTCGCGTTCGTGAACGGCGCCGTCCTCGAGAGGGATGACGGCTCGATCGAGGACCGGACGATCGCGCTCGACAACCTGCATCCCGTCTCCCCGAACCCGCAGCCCGCCATCGACCCCCAGTACAACCGGCTGGCGGTTCGGTTCAGGGACGCGGACAGCACGATGCGCATCGTCCTGTACGACCTGGCCGACGCCCGCGCCGGCCGCCTCACCACGGGATACCGGAAAGTGGAGCGTGCGCTCCCGGTGCGGACCAAGGCTTGGGCCGCGGCGAATCCCTTCCAGGGATTCACTGTTTTCGGCCGCTACGCGTATCTGCTCGAAGGTGGGGTGAGCGACACCTCGTACATCACCGTCATCGACCTGAACGCCTCGGGGCAGAGCGTGGTGCAGGACAGATGGCCGACCCAGGCGGGCAAGAGCCTGCCCGGCCGTGAACCGCAGGGCATGGCCGTCTGGCTCGCGCCCGTGAGCGGCGGGGTTCAGCCGCGGCTGTGCTTCGGCTTCCATTCGAATACCGGCGGGGTCCGCCAGGCCAACGTCTTCTACAAGTCCGAGTTCGAGTGAGCATCGGCTAGGCGCCCCGGTAGTCGTACAGGTCGGCGAGGAACTTCCTGCGCAGCGCCGGGACCTTGCTGGTGAGGCTGAAGTACGACCGGGCCGCGAACAGGGCGATCCTGCCCGTGAACGGCTTGTAGAGCGGGTCGTCGCCGCTGGTGCCGTTGTTGTCGAGCGAGTCGGCGACCCTGGCGAAGCCGTACGGGATCATCTCGGCCTCGTAGTCGGCGACGGCCCGCAGCAGGTCCTTGCGGCCCGAGGCGGCGGCGGTGAGCTCGCGGCACAGCAGGGCGGCGTCGCGCAGTGCCGTGTTGGCGCCGACTCCCTGGCCTGGTGTCATCGTGTGGACGGCGTCCCCGAGCAGGGTGATGGTGGTGCTCTGCCACGGCTCGACCGGTACGGAGGTGGCGATGCGTACAGGGAAGGCCGCGGCGGGGTCCGACAGCTCGAACAGCTTGCGCAGGTGGGGATGCCAGTCGCCGGTGGCGGCCAGCGCGACCTTGACCAGCTCCTCGCCGCGCAGCTGTGCGGTGCCGGCCGGAAAGCGGCCGTCGGCGCTCCAGATCGACAGGTTGAGATAGTCGTCGGAGTCCGCCGACCCGTCGAACTCCATCACGTGGAGCATGCCGATCAGCCCGCGCGTGGCGAAGATCAACGAGAGCCCGAACAGAGCCTGCTCCGGCAGCAGGGCGCGGATATCCGGGGTGAGCGGGGTCTTGGTGGCGATCGCGGTGATGCCCGTGTCCTTGATCTGTGCGTGCGGCAGGTACTGGCGTCGTACGGCCGAGCGGGTGCCCTCCGCCGAGACCAGGACGTCGCCGGTGGCGCTGGTGCCGTCGTCGAAGTGGGCCGTGACGGTGCCGTCGTCGTGGCGTTCGTAGTGGGTGAAGACCTTGCCGAAGTGGACGACGTCCTCCATGCCGGTGAACAGCACCCGCCGCAGCGTCGCTCGCGACACCGACCGTTCGCTGTCGATGTCGTCGCGGTCGTCGCGCAGCGGAATCGAGGCCGTCAGGCGCATCTTCTCGGTGAGCACGTTGAAGTAGCGGGGCGTACGCGCGCAGGTCGCGACGAAGACGTCGAACAGTCCGGGCGGCAGGCACTCCTTGAGCGCCCGGTTGCCGGTCGGGTCGATGCCCACGCGGTAGCCGTACAGGCCGTCGGTACGGGAGCCGTACCGCTCGTAGACCGCGACGGAGACCCCGGCTCGCTTGAGCCCGTGCGCCAGGCACATTCCTCCGGTGCCGCCGCCGATGATGATCACATGCATGATGGTGGATCCTCGTGTATCTTGATGGTCGAGACATCATTAGCTTGATAGCCAAGAGGCTCGAATGTCAAGAGAAAACCTGGAAGCGCTCCGTCAGGCCGTGGGCGTGGAGACGCAATCGCTGCAGTCAGCGGTCGACGCCTTCGACGAGGCGGCCGCCGGTGTGCTGGGCGTCAACCGCACCGATCTGCGCTGCCTGGAGGCGCTCTTCCAGGGAGATCGGCTGACCCCCGGCGTGCTCGGGCCCGCTCTGGGGCTGACCACGGGCAGCGTGACGGCGATGCTCGACCGGCTGGAGCGGCTCGGCTACGTGACCCGCTCTTCCGACCCCTCGGACCGGCGCAAGGTGGTGGTGGGGATCACCGAGGAGGCGACCCGCAAGGTCTGGGACCTCTACGGGCCGATCGTCGCGGACAGCGACGAGTTCATGAAGGAGTACACGGCGGCGGAACTGACCGTGCTGTCGGGGTATCTGCGCCGCTCACGCGAGCTGTACGACCGCCACCTGGCGCGGGCGCGCGCGATGCCCGCCGCGGCGAAGCGCCGGTGAGATCACCGGAACCGAGCCCCGGACCGCCCAGGTGACCATGACGGTCACCGGGCGGTACGAGGGGACGGCTGACCGCTCAGAGCCCGGCGGCCTCTTCCAGGGCGCTGATGTCGATCTTCCGCATGCCCATCATGGCCTTCATGACCTGCTGCGCCTTGGCCGGGTCGGGGTTGCTCAGCAGCTCCGGCAGCGCTCGGGGGACGATCTGCCAGGACAGGCCCCACCGGTCCTTCAGCCAGCCACACTGCGACTCCTCGCCGCCATCCGTGAGCTTGGCCCACAGCTCGTCGACCTCCTCCTGCGACCCGCAGTCGACGAACAGGGAGATCGCCTCGGTGAACCTGAACTGCGGGCCACCGTTCAGCGCGAGGAACCGCTGGCCCGCCAGCTCGAACGCCACCATCATGGCCGTCCCCGCCGGTCCCGGCCCCGCGTCGCCGTAGCGGTTGACTTCGAGGATCCGCGAGTCCTCGAAGATCGAGGTGTAGAACTCGGCCGCCTCTTCGGCCTGGTTGTCGAACCACAGGTACGTGGTGATCTTCTGCATCGTGCGCTCCTCCGCGTTCGGGATGGTGTGTCCCGTGCTGTCCTGTCGCTGACGCGTCGAACGGGCCTACGGCGATTCGACACAGCGCAGCGAGAATTTTTCCGTGGATTTCACAAAGATCCTTTGACTCCGGCGATGATCAATTCGACGCCCTCGCGGAAGGCGCGGTCGCGGAGTTCCCTGGGCTGGCTCCCGCGGGCCTGTTCCTCGGTCGTGTAGCCGTTGACGTAGGCCATGACGGTGTCCACGGCGACGGCGGCCGTGCCCGCGGGGACGCCCGCGGCCGCCAGGGTGGCGATGAGGTCGTGGTAGAAGGCGACGGCCTCTTTGCCCGGGTTCTGGAAGGTGGACAAGAGGCGCGCGCCATCGCGGTGGGCCAGCATGAGCTCGCGCGTGCCGATGGCGAGGCCGCGCAGTCGCTCGTCCCAGGGGCCGTCGAGTGGCGGGACGGCGTCGGCCGGTGGGATGACCAGGTGCGCGACCATGGCGTCCAGCAGGGCCTGCTTGCTGGGGTAATGCCGGTACAGCGCGCCCGCCTGCACGCCGAGCCGGCTCGCCAGCAGCCGCATGGTGAGACCGTCCAGGCCGACCTCGTCGAGCAGTTCGATCGCTGCCTGAAGCACCTCGGCACGCCGCTGCCCCATCGAATCCTCCAAAAGTCCCGGTTGACAATCCGGCTCCGCGTACGTGAACAATGTACACGTGAACGTTGTTCACGTCGGAGACGGAGGGTTTCATGACCGAGCAAGGCGTGGGACGGGTGCTGGTGATCGGGGCGGGCCTCGGCGGGCTGACGCTCGCGCACGCGCTCGTCCGTGCGGGCATCGACGTACGTGTGTACGAGGCGGATGACGGCAGCGGCGAGCGGTTCCAGGGATACCGGATCGGGCTGGCCGAGCCCGGGTTGGCCGCGCTGCGCGCGAGCCTGTCGCCGCGGCTCTACGACCTGGTCGAGATCACCAGCGGGAGCCTTACGGGGCCCGGACTGCTGTTCGACGAGCGGCTCACGGTGCTCAGCCGCGACCTGGAGGGGCCGTCGGCGGAGGCCAGGGCGGTGGACCGGCAGGTGCTGCGGCGGATCCTGCTCGGCGATCTGGGGGACCGGGTCGCGCACGGCAAGCGGCTGAGGGGTTTCGCGGAGGAGGCGGACGGGAGCGTGACCGCGCGCTTCGCCGACGGCACGCAGGCAACGGGTGCGGTGCTGGTCGGCGCCGACGGCGGGAACTCCGTGGTGCGGCGGCACCTGGTGCCCGAGGTCGGACTCGTCGACTCGGACCTGTGCGGAGCGATGGGGCGCACGCCGATCACCGACCGCTTCCTGCGGCTGGTGCCGGGGCGCGGCACGATGGTCAAGGGTCCCGGGGTCACGCTGATGCTGGGGCGGATGCAGTTCGGCAGGGAACCGTCCGAGGCCGCCGCCGAGCTCGCTCCCGGGCTGGAGATGCCCTACCGGGACAGCTACGTACGGTGGGTGCTGCTGGTCCCGCCGGAGCACCCGGCGGTCACCGAGTCGGGGGACGCGCGCGAGCTGGTGCTGGACCTCATCGACGGCTGGCACCCCGACCTGCGGGATCTGGTGAGCTCCGCCGACATGAGCGCCGTGGGCCGGTCCAAGATCTACGACCGGCCGATGCCGTCCTGGCCGGTGGGCCGGGTCACGCTGCTCGGCGACGCCGCCCACCTGACACTGGCCAGCGGCGGGAACGGCGCGAACACCGCCATGCAGGACGCCGTACGACTGTCGGCCCGGCTGGCCGAGGCCGACCGGGGCGAGCGGGACCTGACGTCGGCGCTGGGGGAGTACCAGGACGATCTGCTCGACCGCGGGAACGCGGCGGTGGAGCACGGCAAGGAGGCGCTGAAGAGGTTCGTCCGTCCGCAGCCGCAGGAGACGCCGTGAAGGAGCGCGACTACAGCACAGGCCAGGTCCGATCCGCCGACGGGACCACGATCGGCTACCGGCGATGCGGCCGCGGACCCGGACTGATCCTCCTGCACGGCGGCATGCTGGCGGCGCAGCACTTCATGAAGCTCGCCGCCGCTCTGTCCGCCGACTTCACCGTCTACGTGCCCGATCGGCGTGGACGCGGGCTGAGCGGACCCCATGGTGCTGACTTCGGCGTCATGCGGGAGGTCGAGGACCTGCGGGCACTCGTCACGGCGACCGGGGCGACGCGGGTCTTCGGACTGAGCTCGGGTGCGCTCGTCACCTTGCGCACGGCCCTCACCACCCCCGCCCTTGACCGGATCGCCCTGTACGAGCCGCCGCTGTCCATCGACGGTTCGATGCCGATGGGCTGGGTGGCGCGCTACGACCGGGAGATCGCCGCCGGCAAGATCGGTTCCGCGCTGGTGACGGCGCTGAAGGGCCTTGACGCCGCACCGGTGCTCGGCCGGGTCCCGCGCTTCGTCCTCGTGCCGTTCATGGCGATCGGCATGCGCGTTCAGGGCGACCTGCCCGAGGACGACGTACCGATCGAAGCGCTGGTCCCCACCCAGCACTTCGACATGCGGCTGGTCCGGGAGATGGCCGGCACGGTCAAGGACTATGCGGCGCTCGACGCGCGGGTCCTGCTGCTCGGCGGCTCGAAGAGCCCGGCGTACCTCGACCGCACGCTGGACGAGCTCGCCGCCACGCTCCCGCACGCACGACGTGTCACGCTCGCGGGCCTGGGGCACTCGGGCCCGGAGGATCATCCGCAGGTCGTGGGGGCGGCTCTGCACGAGTTCTTCGGCACACCCTGACGGGCCGTGGCGGACGGTCATGACGCTGGAACACCAGGGTCCTTCGCCTCTTGCCTGACGGACTTCCGGCCCTGCACCGGCGGCCGGTGAGCGAGTGCGATGGGAGGGAGCGAAGGAGGACAGATCATGATCGTCGTAGGGGTGGACGGCTCGGTGACCGCGCGGGCCGCGGTGGAGTGGGCGGTCAACGACGCCCTCCGGATGAAGGAGCCGCTGCGGATCGTGCATGCGGTGGATCGTTCGCCGTACCAGATCGGTAAGTTCCCCAGCGCGGCGTTGCCCGACACGCTGCTGCGTGAGGGGCAGCGGATCCTGCGTGAAGCGTTGGCGCTGGCCCGTGAGCGGCAGCCCGGGGTCGAGGTCACGATGGAGGACATCGAGGGCGCGCCCGCCGAGGTGCTGCGCGCGCAGGCCGGGGACGCGACCGAGATCGTGCTGGGCAGCCGCGGGCTCGGCGGGTTCGTCGGCGCGTTGCTGGGCTCGGTCAGTACGCACGTGGCGGGGCGGGTGCGCTGTCCCGTCGTGGTGGTGCGGGGCGATCATCGGCCGGTGCTCGGCGAGATCGTGGTCGGGGTGGACGACTCGCCGCAGTGCGAGCCCGCGATGGCCTACGCCTTCCGGCAGGCTGCGGTGCGGGGGAGCGTGCTGAGGGTGGTGCACGCCTGGCAGTTGCCGGTGCACGCGTTCGCGCCCGAGGTGGTCTACGGCATGGACGAGGTGCGCACCGCGCAGTACCAGGTCGTCCTCGACCGGCTGGAAACCTTCAGGAAGCACTACCCGCGGGTGTCGGTGGTCGAGGACGTTCAGCAGGGGCTGCCGGTGGACGCGCTCACCGACGCGTCCGCCCGCGCCGACCTGCTGGTGGTGGGCTCGCACGGTCACGGCGCGCTGGGCGCGATGCTGCTCGGCTCGGTCAGCCGCGGCGTCCTGCACCACGTCCGCTGCCCGGTGGCGATAGTGCGCCAGTAAGGATCCGGAGGTGGTCGTCCTCCAGGGGCGGTGCGGTCCCGCGAGCACCCTGGACCAGCCGTTCAGGCGTGAACGGTCTTGTTTACCTGCTTCTGGGGTCTTTTGCCCGCAGCTCGATTGACCTTACTGGATCACTCCTGGTCGTGTGGTGATTACCGAATGTGGATATTGACCGTGGGGGGACGAGATGGCGGACAACGTAATCGCGCGGAAGCCCAGGGAGGGGGACGCGTACTGGGTGATGGGCGGTCTCTATGAGATCAAGGCCGCGAGCGACGAGACGGGTGGCGGCGCGACCGTCGTCGAGATGACCGTCCCGGCCGGAATGGGTCCGCCGCCGCACACGCATCCTGGTTCGGAAATGATCTACGTTTTGGAGGGAACGGTCCGCCTGCACATCGACGATCAGGTGGTGGAAGGCAGTGCCGGGTCCTTCTTCTACATTCCCCAGAAAACGTGGGAGCGCTTCGAACCCCTCACCGATGTGCGCCTTCTCGTGGTCTATTCTCCCGGTGGCATCGAAAGGTTCTTCACCGAGGTGGGCGAGCTGGCGCCGACCCGGGAGGCCCCGCCGTCGGAGCATCCGCTGCCCAGCCTGAAGGCAGTGACGGCGGCCGGGCTTCGCTACGGGCTGGAGATGAGACTTCCCGACTGAGCAGAGCGTTGGAATCGCGTCAACGCCATATGGAAGCCGTCAAGAAACGAAGCGGAACGGCAAGGAGGTGGGCAGCGTGCTCATCGGCCTGGCGCTCGACGGGCCATGAGCAGGGGGCGGCTACGGGTCTACCTCGGCGCGGCGCCCGGGGTGGGCAAGACGTACGCGATGCTCTCCGAGGGCCGCAGGGCGCTGGAACGGGGGAGAGACGTGGTCGTGGGTCTCGTCGAAACCTACGACCGCCCCCGTACCGCCGCCCTGCTCGACGGCCTGGAGCTGATCCCTCGCAGGACGCTCGTCTACCGCGGCGCCACGTTCACCGAACTGGACGTGGACGCGGTCATCGACCGCGCGCCGAAGGTGGCGCTGATCGACGAGCTGGCCCACACCAACGTGCCCGGCTCGCGCAACGCCAAGCGCTGGCAGGACATCGACGACATCCTGGACGCCGGCATCGACGTCATCTCCACGGTCAACATCCAGCACCTGGAGTCGCTCAACGACGTCGTCCAGCAGATCGCCGGCGTCCCGCAGCGCGAGACCGTGCCGGACGAGGTGGTCCGGCGGGCCGACCAGATCGAGCTGGTCGACATGTCGCCCGAGGCGCTGCGCCGCAGGATGGCGCACGGCAACGTCTATGGCCCGGAGAAGGTCAACGCCGCCCTGTCGAACTACTTCAGGGTCGGCAACCTCACCGCACTGCGCGAGCTGGCCCTGCTCTGGGTGGCCGGAAGAGTCGACGACCAGCTCGACCGCTACCGCGCCGACCACGGCATCTCCGCGACCTGGGAGACGCGCGAGCGGGTGGTGGTCGCGCTGACGGGCGGCCCGGAAGGCGACACGCTGGTACGGCGCGCGGCCCGCGTCGCCGCCCGCACCAAGGGCGCCGACCTGCTGGCCGTCCACGTGACCAGCTCCGACGGGCTGGCCGGCGGCGACCCGGTCCACCTGGCCCGCCAGCGCACGCTGGTGGAGAGCATGGGCGGCACCTACCACCAGGTCATCGGCGACGACATCCCGCGCGCGCTGCTGGACTTCGCCCGTGGCGTCAACGCCACCCAGCTCGTGCTCGGCGCGTCGCGGCGGGGCCGGCTCGCGCACATCCTGTCCCGGGGCGTGGGGGTGGAGACGACGGCACGGTCCGGTTCGATCGACGTCCACATGATCACCCACGACGAGGTCAAGAAGGGCCGCCGCCACCCGACGCGTACACGGGCCGCGCTCACCCGCGAGCGGCGGCTGAGCGGGTGGGCCATGGCGGTGGCCGGGCTGCCCGTGCTCACGGCGATCCTGAGCATGTTCCGCGAGGATCTGAGCCTGCCGAGCGAGATCCTGTTCTTCCTGCTCCTGACCGTCGGCGTCGCGCTGGCCGGCGGCATGTGGCCGGCGATCACGGCGGCCGTCGGCGGGTCGCTCCTGCTGAACTGGTTCTTCACCCCGCCGGTCGGCGGGCTCACGATCTCCGACCCGCAGAACCTCTTCGCGCTGATCGCCTTCGTGGTGGTCGCGGTCGCGGTCAGCACGATCGTGGACATCGCGGCCCGCCGTACCAGAGAGGCGGCCCGAGCCCGCGCGGACGCCGAGGTGCTGTCCACGCTGGCCGGGCATGTCCTGCGCGGAGAGGCCGCCGTGCCGTCGCTGCTGGCCAGGCTGCGGGAGACGTTCGGACTGTCGTCGGTGACGCTGCTGGAGCGCGTCGGCCGGCCAACGCCGGCCGACCGATCCCAGCCGAAGGACTGGCGGATCGTCGCCACCTCCGGCGGAACGCCGTGCATGAGCCCGTCAGACGCCGACACCGATGTGGTCATCGACGACGATCTGGTCCTGACCATGCGCGGCCACCTGCTCGACGCCGCCGACCGCGGGGTGGTCGAGGCCTTCGCCGCCGAGACGGCCGTCGCCCTGCGGCAGCAGCGGCTGGAGGAGGCGGCCGAGCAGGCCAGGCCGCCGGCCGAGCTCGACCGCTTGGTGACGAACCTGCTGGACATGAGCCGGCGGGCCGGCGTGCTAAGGCTCGCCCTGCAGCCGGTGGCGCTCGAAGAGGTGGTGCCCCGGGCGGTCGACGATCTCGGGCCGCTGTACGACCGCGTCGACGGCGACATCTCGATCGGGCTGCCCGAGGTGGTCGCCGACCCGGTCCTGCTGGAACGGGTGCTGGTCGACCTCATGTCCGACGCCGTCCGCCACAGCCCACCGGATCAGCAGGTCGCGATCACCGCGAGCCGGTACGGCGACCACGTGCGGATCCGCGTCATCGACCGCGGCCCCGGCCTGCCGCCGGAGGTGTACGACCGGGTGTTCCTGCCGCTCCAGCGCCTCGGTGATCGCGACGACCACTCCGGCGCCGGCCTCGCGCTCTCCCGGGGGCTGGCCGAGGCCATGGGCGGCACCCTCGTACCCGAGGAGACCCCGGGGGGAGGGCTCACCATGACCCTCACCCTGCCCATCTCGGCGAGCCCGGCTTGACGTCCGACAGGCCCCATACATTTAGGACGGGACCGGTCTCCTGATCAGGTCAGTCTGGTCAGGCGGCACAGCGCGGCGAAGCCGTCGTCGGTGCCGGGCCAGTGGCGGCGCACGGCCGGCAGACCGGCCCGGCGTACCACTGAGCGCAGGACGGCGGTGACGATGATGGCGTCGTCGGCGTAGCCGAGCACGGGGATGAAGTCCGGGATCAGGTCGATGGGGAAGGCCAGGTAGGCCAGCAGCAGTGCGAGCCGCACCCGTACCCCGCGGGGCAGCACGGGATCGGCGGCCAGGCGGCGTACCAGGCGCAGCACGTCGGGCAGCAGCCGCAGCGCCTCGCGCAGCAGTCCACCGCGGGGCCGCATGACGGCCAGCGTGGCGATGAGCGCCAGCCAGGTCACCAGCAGCGCGGCGGCGATCCCGATCAGCAGATCCCATCCCCACGATCCGGTCATCGCCGCTCGCTCTCGCGCGGGCTCGCCACCGTCGCCCCGCTCTCGATGGGCGTTTCGGCGGCCAGCGCGGCCTGCTCGAAGGCGGCCAGGTCGGCGGCCGCGTCCTCGACGGCCGCGCGGGCGGCCGCACCGATGGGGGCGGCGAAGTAGTCCCGCGCGGCGATCTTGGCCAGCCAGGAGCGGAAGCGCTCCAGATCGGCCTCGGACTCCTCGACCTCGGCGTAGGTGGTGCGGCCACGGGAGCGCTCGTGCTCGAGCTCCGCACGGAAGGCGGGCAGGCGCTCCAGGACCTCGGCGTACTCGGCGTCGCGCGCGGTGTCGAACTCGCCGATGATCTGCCGGCGTTCGGCCGGGTCGGTGATGGTCATGCGCAGGATCCGGCCGGTGCCGCCCTGCTGGTGCACCCGGTCGAGCAGGCGGCGCGCCTGCCGGGTGGTCTCGGCGCGTTCGGGCAGCAGGCACACCGACTGCTGGAGATAGAGCGCGCCGAGCGAGCGCAGCTTGCGCCACACCTGCACGCGCAACGTCCCGGCGGCGCCGGCGGTGGACACACTGATCAGCAACCAGCCCTGGTCTTCCGTAGTGTCCGTCACCATCGCATGTTACATCCGTTACATATCGGCTACTTGGTCGGCCGGCCCTTCGGCAGCAGATACACCAGGACGGCCGCGACGGTCGCGACGGTGAAGGTGAAGACCGAGGACATCGCCAGTGCGTGGGCCGCCGCGGCGGTTCGGTCGCCGCCGGCGGGGTCGAAGGAGTCGAAGAACACCACGCCGATGATGGCGACGCCGAGCGCGCCGCCCACCTGCTGCGCGGTCGACAGCACGCCGGAGGCGATGCCCGCGTCGTCGGGGTCTATGCGGGTCAGGACCGCGTTGAGCGACGGCGTGATGAGGAGCCCGCCGCCCACGCTCTGCAGCATGAGGGCCGGGATGACGACCCCCGGCGTGAACGGCAGGCCGCACGTCAGGACGGTCACGGTCGCCGCGTACCCGACCGCGAGCACGATCGCGCCGATCTCCAGGACGCGGCGGCCGTACTTCGGCACGAGCCTGCCGGCGATCATGCTGAAGACGAAGAAGGTCACCGCCGCGGGGGTGTACACCAGCCCTGCCCCGAGGGCCGACAGGCCGAGTCCGTCCTGCAGCGCGATCGACAGGACGAGGTAGTAGGAGGTGATGACGGCGTAGATGGCGAGGACGAGCACGATGCCGACGGAGAACGACCGCGTGGCGAAGAGGGAGATCCGCAGGAGGGGGTCGCCGCCGAGCCTGCCGATCCTGCGTTCGATGGAGACGAAGAGGGCGAGACCGAGGGCGCTCGCGGCCAAGCCGGCCCACGTCCACCAGGGCCAGCCCGCTTCGCGGCCTTGGATGAGCGGGAAGGCGAGCAGGAACAGCGCGACGCTGAGAACGACGACTCCCCGAACGTCGAGCTTGCGGGCGAGCGCCGCCCTGGACTCCGGTATGCGGCCGGTGGCGAGCCCGATCGCGGCGAGCCCGATCGGGACGTTGATCCAGAACACCGGCCGCCAGCCGGAGCCGAACAGGTCGGCGCTGATCAGCAGGCCGCCGACGACCTGACCGCCGATGGTGGCGAGTCCGATGACGACTCCGAGGACGCCGAAGACGCGATGCCGTTCCTTCTCGGGGACCAGCACGGCGATGACGGCGTACACCTGGGGCAGCATCAACGCCGCGCCCAAGCCCTGGACGAGACGTGCCGCGATGAGGCCGGGCGCCGTCTGCGCGATGGCGCACGCGGCCGAGGCCAGGGTGAAGAGCGCCAGACCGGCGATGAAGGTTCGTTTGCGGCCGTGCAGGTCGCCGAGGCGGCCACCGGTGATGAGGAACACCGCGAACGTCAGCTGGTAGCCGGCCAGGATCCACTGCAGTTCGCCGCCGGATGTGCCGAGGTCGGCCTGGATCGCCGGTCCCGCGACAATGACGATGAACGCGTCGAGGGTCGCCATGAACGCGCCGACCAGCACGATCGACACCGCACCCCACGGCGTGGCCGGTGGTGCGGGTTTCACGGATTCTTGGGTGGTGTCAGTCACGAAAGTGAGCGTACGATCGTTCGTACACTTATGGCAAGGGTGTGGCAGGATGGGGCCATGAGCGAGCTAGCACAACGGTCGGGTGCCGACGCGGACCCGGGCTCGTCCGAGCCGGTGGAGGCGGAGACCTCCGACCTGCGGCTGCTGCGCGGCGCGCGGACCAGGCAGGCGATCGCCCGCCACGCCGTCGACGTCGCGTCGCTGGAGGGGCTCAACGGGCTCAGCATCGGCCGGCTGGCCGGCGACCTCAAGCTCAGCAAGAGCGGCGTCGCGACCCTCTTCGGGACGAAGGAGAAACTGCAGGTCGCCGCCGTCGCGTCGGCCCGCGAGGCCTTCCTCGACGCGGTCGTCCACCCCGCGTCGGCCGCGCCCGGCGGCGCCTCCCGGCTGCGCGCGCTGACGGAGCACTGGATCTCGTACGCCGAGACGCCGCTGTTCGCGGGCGGCTGCTTCTGGGCGGCGAACCTCGCCGACTTCGACAGCCGGCCGGGGCGGGTGCGCGACGCGCTGGTCCGGCATCACCAGGGCTGGCTCGATCTCCTCGCCGGTGAGCTGCGACGGGCCGTCGACTCCGGCGAGATCGCCGACCTGGACGTCGATCTGGCGGCCTTCCAGATCGACGCCGTGTTCACCGCCGCGAACACCGCGTTGCGCCTGGGCGACAAGGACGCCGGGGACAAGGCCCGTCGCGTGGTCGAAGGGTTCCTCACGCCCCGCCGCTGACCGCTCGAAGGGTTCCTCACGCCCCGCCGCTGACCGCTCGACGGGTTCCTCATGCCTCGCCGCTGACCCGGTCGGCGGGTTCCTCGCGCCTCGACACTGATCCCTTCGGCGGGTCAACACGTTGGTGGGTGGCGCTGGTCAAGCGAAGATCTACGGGTTACGATCCGGGCACACATCCGATGTATGTGCCTCGCAGGAGCTCCCATGGCCGCGTTGATCCGTCTGTGCGTCGCTCTCCTCCTGGCCCTCGGCCTCCTCCCCGCGCTGCCCGCCCAGGCGGCCCGGGGAAGCTGGACGATCACCGGCTTCCCCGGCGGCCCCTCGGCGGAGCTCGTGCTCGACCCGCAGGTGGGCACCCTCGCCCTCGCCGTGACCCGCGGTGGCGTCCGGGTGCTGGAGCCCAGCCCCGTGGGCATCGTCACCGAGCGGGCCGACCTGTCGCAGGGCCTGCGGTTCCGGCACCGCCGTGACCGGGTGGTGGCCGAGCACTACACCACCACGGTCGGCAAGCGCCTCAAGCGGTGGGCCCTCATGCGGGAGGCCGCCTTCACCTTCGAGAACGCCGCCGGCGCCCGCCTCGACCTGGTCGTCAGGGTCGCCCACGACGGTGTCGCCTACCGCTACCGGCTGCCGGAGGACCACGGCGCGGTCCTGCGCGAGACCTCGGCGTTCACGCCCGCGCAGGACGCCACCGCCTGGCTGGCCGTGCATCGCCGCGACTACGAGAACCCGTTCCTGCAGTACCCGGTCCAGAGCGCGCCCGCGGCCGACTTCATGGTGCCCGCCCTGTTCGAGAACGGCGGCACCTACCTCCTGGTCACCGAGTCCGACCTCGACGGCCGCTACTCCGGTCCCAGGCTCACCCACGAGCAGGGCAGCGGCACCTACCGCCTGCAGTTGTGGGATCCGCAGGTCCAGGTCGGCGGGCCCCTGGCCACCCCGTGGCGCGTCATGATCGTCGGGGATCTGGCCACGGTCACCGAGTCCACGCTGGTGGACGACCTCGCCCCGGACTCCAAGGTCCGCGACACCTCCTGGATCAAGCCGGGCCAGGTGCTGTGGACCTGGCTCGCGGGCGGCAGGGAGGCCGGGCAGAGCCTGGACCTGCAGAAGGAGTTCGTCGACTACGCCTCGGCCCGCGACTGGCCGTACGTGGCGGTGGACGCGGGCTGGTACTTCCTGAAGGACCAATGGGACGTCACCGACCCGCAATGGCCGACCACGAGCTGGATACCCCAGCTTGTCGAGTACGGACGCGGCAAGGGCGTGGAGATCGTGGTCTGGATCCACTTCCGGGACCTGGACACGCCGGAGGAGCGCGCCCTGTGGCTGCCCACCCTGCGGAAGTGGGGCGTCCGCGGCGATAAGATCGACTTCATGGACGCGGAGTCGCAGGAGCGGCTGCGCTGGTACGACGAGATCCTGCCCGCCACCGGCGAGAACCACCTGATGGTCAACTTCCACGGCTCGACCATCCCCAAGGGCATCCACCGCACCTGGCCGCAGGTGATGACCATGGAAGGCGTGCACGGCGGCGAGAAGCGCACCCTGACCACCGCCCACCTGACGACCCTGCCGTTCACCAGGAACGTCGTCGGCTCGATGGACTACACCCCGATGGCCTTCCAGCGTCCGGCCCGGCCCACCTCCGACGCCCACGAGCTGGGCCTGGCCGTGACGTACGAGTCCGGTCTGCAGGACCTGGCCGGCACCGTGGCGTCCTACCAGACCCGGCCGGAGGCCGAACGCTTCCTGGAACAGGTGCCCACGGCCTGGGACGAGACGCGCCTGCTGTCCGGCCGCCCGGCCGACCACGTGGTGCTGGCCCGGCGCAGCGGCGACCGGTGGTTCGTGGGCGCCGGGATCTCGGGCGCGGCCCGGACGCTCGACGTCGCGCTCGGCATGCCGCACGGGCGGTGGCTGGTCGAGGTGGTGCGTGACGGTCCGGCCGGCCTGGTGCGGGAGAGCCAGGTGGTCGACGGGCCGCGCGGCCGGCTCTCGGTGGCGGTGCCGGCCGAGGGCGGGTACGCGGCGATCGCCTGCCGCTGGCATCCGGGGATCACGACCTGCGACCGATAAACCTCCGCTGCGACCAACTCCGTAATTGGCTACTTTTACCTCGCCACCACCCGTGATAAGCACGGGGCCATCGAGACGTACTGCATATTCATGCGTAACTTCAGTGCTCTCGAAAAAGGGAATGGCATGCTTGAGAACAAGAAGGTGCGCGCTTTTGTCTGGGCAAGTGCGGCGGCCGGCCTCGTCGCGGCGGTCGCGGGCGCCGGGGCCGCGGCGGCGGCCATCGCCGCCCCGACCAAGGTGACGGCCCCGTACGCGCAGGCGGCGGCCGTGGTCAACGCCGACGGAAGCATCAACCGGGCCAAGGGGATCGCGGCGGTCACGAAGCCTGGCACCGGGCGCTACTGCGTCGAGTTGGCGGACAAGGAACTGGACGTCACGAGGCTTGTTCCGTCGGCCACTCTGCAGTACACGTCCTTCGACTACGGAATCCGGGTGTCAATGTGGCCGGACCCCGCCTGTGGTACTCGGTCGGACACATTCCTTGTCATTACTGGAAAGCCACACATGTGGGAAGACCGGGCATTCTCCATCGTCATTCCGTAATTGCCTTCGGCGTCGACCCCGGCTTGCGGCGGCCGGGGAGGCGCATGGTGAGCAGCCTCGCGCGGGGCGCCACCCGTTCGGCCAGGTTGAACAGGGCCTCGGTCCGGGTGCGGTCGGCGTCGAGATGGGTGAAGAGGTTGACGCCGAGGTAGAACGTGATCGCCGCGTACGCCAGATCACGCGGTGGCAGCAGTTTGGCCAGGGGCGATCCCCCGATGACCCGGTCCAGGGCCTGCTCGATGAAGTCGATCCAGGGCTCGGACCGGGCGGTGATCTCCGCGCGGAGTTCGGGCCGGGCGATGCTCGCGCCGACCATTTCGGAGAAGAGCGTGATGTGCCCGCCTTCGAGGTCGGCCCGGTAGATCTCGCTCGCGGTCTGGACCAGTTCCTCGAGGTTCGCGGCCTTCTCCACGGCCTGCCGGTAGGTCGCCATGCGCTGCTCCGATGACCGGTCCAGCGCGGCGAGCAGCAGCGCGTCGACGCCGCCGAAGTGGTAGAAGACCAGCGCCGAGTTGACCTCCGCGGCCTTGGCGATGGCCCGCGCGCTGGTGCCGGCGTATCCCTGGCTCCGTATCGTCTCGGCCGCGGCGTCGATGAGCCGGTCGCGGGTCTCCGCACCCGCCTGTTGCTTTCCGGCCACCCGCACCTCCCGCTTGACAGAGTCCCGCGTCCTCATCGTACAGTTTAATCACCTGATTAAATCTCTCGATTAAGAGGTACGTGTGGAGCCTGAACGCCAACCGCAGGCGAGAGCGCGGCGCACGCTGGCCGGAGTGCTGGCCGCGCTGTTCGCGGCGATGCTGCTCTACAGAGTTCTGCACGAGGGGCATCTGGAGCAGACGGCGCTGTTCTACGTCGGCATCCCGGCCGTGATCGCCATCACCGTCGCCCTCACCGCCCGGGCCCGCAGCACCACCGGCATGGTCATGGCGTCCATCACCGTGGCCCTGGCCCTGGCCGGCCCGCTGCTCGGTGAGGGGATCGTCTGCCTGGTCATGGCCGCGCCGCTGTTCTATCTCGTCGGCGCGATGGTCGGGTTGTTCATCGATTCCGGCAGGCGCCGCGATGGCAACGGGCGGATGAACCTCCTCATCGCGCCGCTCCTCATCGCCGCCATGCTGGAGGGCACCGCGGCCTCGCTGCCCCGTGACAACGAGGTCAGCGTCACCCGGGCCACCGGAACCACGGACGTCGAACGGGCGCTGGCCGCCGAACCACGCTTCGGGCCGGTGGAGTCGTGGTTCCTGGCGCTCGGCTTCCCCCGGCCGTTACGGGCCGAAGGCACCGGACTGGCCGTCGGCGACACCCGGAAGATCTTCTTCACGCCGCGCCGCTCCCTGGGCATCGGCGCTCCCCTCGAACCTCGGTCCATGACCCTGCGCGTGAGCGAGCGCTCGCCCGGGCGGGTCGTGTTCGCCGTGGTGGCGGACACCACCCTCGCCCGCTGGATGGACCTGCGCCGGGCGACGTTCGACTGGCGAAGCGGCGACCTGAAGCTGACCCTCGGCTATCGCCGTACCTTCGACCCGGGCTGGTACTTCGGCCCGCTCCAGCGCTACGCGGTCTCCGAGGCGGCCGGCTACCTGGCCAAGACCTTCACCCCATGAACGACCCCGCGCTGATCCGCGGCGTCGCGCTCTTCGTCCCGATGGCCGCCGTCTGGATCGCGGCGGCCGTACGGCGGCCGGGGGAGCGGGACATCGCCGCGATGATCCTGGCCACGGCGTGGAATCTGCTCACCCTCGCGATCGTGAACGTCCTCGCCCCGTACGCGGGCTGGTGGCGCTTCGCCGCCGACGGCGCCGTCGTCGCGGGCATCCCGGTCGATCTGCTGCTGGGCTGGGCGTTGCTGTGGGGCGCGCTGCCCGCGCACACCGCGCGCGCCTATCCGCTCCCGCTGGTCCTGGCCGGGTTCGCCTGGCTGGACCTGGGTGTGATGCCGCTGGCCGAGCCGGTCGTGGTGCTGGGTCATGGCTGGCTGTACGGCGAGGCCGTC
Source organism: Nonomuraea sp. NPDC026600 (assembly GCF_040638335.1). NCBI lineage: Bacteria > Bacillati > Actinomycetota > Actinomycetes > Streptosporangiales > Streptosporangiaceae > Nonomuraea > Nonomuraea sp. NPDC026600. The sequence goes on along the minus strand of NZ_JBEZYD010000033.1, from coordinate 56,465 downwards.
GCGATCGCGCTCTGCCTGCTGCCCGGCCTGCTGCTGGCCCGGTGGACCGCCGCGGACCGCCGGCTCGCCTGGCGCGCGTCGTTTCAGATGGTCCTCGCGGGCGGGCTCATGCTCGGCGCGCCCGTCGCGCTCACCGGCGTGTGGCGGCAGCCCGAGTGGGTGGCCGGGCTGCTGGCCCAGATCCTCGCCGTGCCGCTGCTGTTCGGTCTGGCCGCCGTCCGCGAGTTCGCCGCCGCAGGGGGAGGGACGCCGCTGCCGTACGACCCGCCGAAACGCCTCGTCACGAGCGGGCCGTACGCCTACCTGCGCAATCCCATGCAGGCCTCCATGGCGGGCGCCTACCTGGTGCTCGCGGTCCTCGACCTCCGGTTCGCCGCCGCTGCGGCGATCTGCGTCGCCTACGGCGCCGGGCTGGCCTCCTGGCACGAAGGGACACACCTCGCCACGCGGTACGGCCGGGACTGGGCGAGCTATCGTGACCAGGTACGCCCCTGGCTGCCCCGGATCCGCCCCTACACCGGCCTGCCGCACGCCGACGTCTACGTGGCCGCGACCTGCGATCGATGCAGCGCACTCGGCCGTTGGATCGCCCACCGGCGGCCGGTCTCGCTGCGGATCCGGCCCGCCGAGGGCTGTCCGCACGGCCTGCGCCGGATGACCTACGAACGCGCCGACGGGCTGCGCGCCCAGGGAGTGGCGGCCTTCGCCCACGTGGCCCAGCACCTCCACCTGGGCTGGGCGCTCCTCGGCTGGCTGCTCCTGCTGCCGGGGCTGGGCTGGTTCGCCCAGCTGTGCGCGGACGCCTTCGGCGCCGGCCCCGCACGGGCCGCGAGACCAACCTGATACGCAGCGGGGTCACAGTCGCTGCCTGTGTGGTGCGAGCTCACAGCGGGCGGCGGAGGGCGGTGGCGAGGTCGTTGAGATGTCCGGAGACCGGGCCGAGGGTGAGCAGGCCGCTGCCCGCCCCCGCCAGTTCCGCCGCCGCGGGGAGGAGCTCGGTGTGGGCGCGTTCCATCGTCTCCCGGTCGCCGACGGCGATGGCCGCCCGCGCGGTGAGGCACCACAGCGCCTCGTACAGCAGGTCGCGGGGCGGTTCCGGGACCAGGCGCAGTGCCGCCGCGGCCTCGCCCGGGCGGTCTCGGGCCAGCAGCACCAGGGGACGGGCCCACGGCTCGTAGGGTCCCCAGTCGATGCCCGCGTCGGCCTGGGCGGGCCGTGCGTGCCGCAGGCGCAGGCACAGCAGCGCAAGCGGCAACAGCCCGGACCGCAGTCCGGGCATGCCGGCGCCGTCCAGCCGCGCGGCGGCGTCCCGGTAGGCAGCCTCCGCCACCGGTGCCTGCTCGGTGGCGGCGAGCCGCAGTGCCCGATACCACTGGGCGAACACGCCTGCCAGTGGCAGTTCGTGACGTTCGGCCAGGCGGTCGGCGGCGGCCGCGTGCTCGTCGGCGCCGGGGAAGTCCGCGAGCGCGCTGCGGGCTTGGAGACGGATGAGGTGCCCGAGCACCTCGAAGGTGACCAGGCCATGCCGGGCTGACAGGGTGACCAGCTCGGCGCCGAGCTCGTCCCGGCGCGGTGCCAGACCCGCCCGGTGGAAGGTCTGCATGAACACGCCGTTGAGGGCGAACGCCAGCAGCGCCGGATCGTCCAGGCGGCGGGCGATCGCCTCCGCCTGCCCTGCCGCCCGGGGTCCGCGCTCCGCACGGGTGCCGCGCGACTCCAGGGCGATCGTGGCCAGCAGCCGGGCCCGCGCCGCCTGGTGCGCGGCGGGCGGGAGGGCGGTCAGGGTGCGTTCGGCCGCCGCCACGATCTGGGCCGCCTGTTCCGGGTCGTCCGAGCGGGTCCAGATCGCCGGTACGTCGTACGCGCCGATCACGCGGGCGGTCAGCTCCGCGTCGCCCAGTTCCTCCGCCGCCGCGACGGCCGCCACGCGATACCGGCGGGCCGCCTCCAGGCCGCCACCCCCGGTCACCGCCAGATTACGCAGCAGGCCAACCGTCGACTCCAGCCGCGCCCGGGCGCCGGAGGCCACGGTCCGGTCATAGGCGGCGGCCGTCTGCGCCCACACCCGGCCCGCCGACCCAGCCGGGTCGAGATGGCCGGACTGGTGCAGGATGTCGCTCTCCAGGCCGCGCAGTGCCGGGCCCGGATCCACCCCCAGCTGCTCGACCAGGAGCGTTCGTGCCCGGCGCAGCACCGCCAGCGCGTCACCCTGGCGGCCGGTACGGTACAGCGCGAGGGCCAGCAGCCGCCACGCGTCCTCGCGCCAAGGATGCTCGGCCACGTGCGCGTCCAGATCCGGCACCGCCTCGGCGGCAAGGCCCAGGTCCAGGCGGGCCTCGGCCCGGCGTTCCACCGCCCGCAGCCGCAGCTCCGCCAGGCGGGCACGCTCCGCCCGGGCCCAGTCCTCCTCGGCGAACTCGGCGTAAGCAGGCCCGCGCCACCATCCCAGCGCCTCCTCCAGCCGGGCGAGCAGACCTTCGGGCGGCAGCGTCGCGGCCACCGCCTCCTCGAACCGCCAGGCGTCCACCGCGTCCGGCTCGGCGCGCAGGGCGTACCCGGGCCCCTCGGTGACCAGCAGCCGGGCGGCGGCGCGCGGCGGGCGCTCGGGCTCCAGCGCGCGGCGCAGCGCGGCCACGAAGGTGCGAACGGCACCCACCGCGCCTGGCGGCGGATCGAGCCACAGGTCCTCGACCAGGCGGGAGACCGGGACGACGCGGCGGCGGGCGACGATCAGCCGGGCCAGCACCGCGCGGTGCCGCGGCCCCTTCAAGGCGATCGCGCCCCCGGCATCGTCCCAGGCCGTCACCGGCCCCAGCACCCCGAACACCTTCCGCGTCATCGCCACCCCGGCCACGCTATAGCGCGCTCATCCGATGCTCATCGGCGCCCGGCAGTCTGGAGACACCCGCTCACCCACGGAAAGGGCTCGACCATGACGCCTGCCATCGCCGGCTTCGACCACCGGCGCGTCCCCGTCGCCGACGGCGTGTCCCTGAACGCGGCCGTCGCCGGCTCGGGCACACCGATCGTGCTGCTGCACGGCTTCCCGCAGACCCACCTGATGTGGCGGCACGTCGCCGCCGACCTCGCGGCCGACCACACCGTGATCTGCCCCGACCTGCGCGGCTACGGCGCCAGCGACAAACCCGCCGAGACCGACGGCACCACCTACGCCAAGCGGACCATGGCCGCCGACATCGTCGCCCTGGCCCACGCGCTGGGACATGAGCGCTTCGCGCTGGCCGGGCACGACCGCGGCGCCCTGGTCGCCTTCCGCGCCGCACTCGATCACCCCGAGACGATCACGCACCTGGCCTGCCTCGACGTACTGCCGACCCTGGACATGTGGGACGTGATGCACGGCGCCGGCGCCGCCGTCGGCTTCCACCTCTATCTGATGGCCCAGCCGCCGGGCCTGCCCGAGAAGCTGATCGCCGCCGGCTCGGACGCCTTCTTCGGCCACTTCCTCGACATCTGGGCCACCGACCCGCAGGCGATCCCCGCCGAGGTCCGGGCCGCCTACCTGGCCGCCTGCCGCGAGGCGGTCCCCTCGATCGTGGCCGACTACCGCGCCTCCGCCGGCATCGACGTCGTGCACGACCAGGCCGACCGGGACGCCGGCAACCGGCTGCGGATGCCGGTCACCGTGATCCAGCAGGACTGGGGCGCCGCCCTCGGCTTCGACGCGGCCGCCCGGTGGCGCGCCTGGGCGCCCGACCTGCGGCATGACACGGTCACCTGCGGTCACTTCATGGCCGAGGAAGCCCCCGCCGACATCACCAAGGCCCTCCGCGACCTCCTCACCCGCTGAACGCCTGCTGGGGGCTGCTCACCCTGCTGGTGGTCGCTTCGGCGGGGGCGGCTCGCCGTACCAGACGCAAGATCTGACAGCGTTACCGGCACCTGCCCACGCGGCAGGAGTGGACCTTGCCCTTGGGTGAAGGCGCAGGATCGTGGTGCCGGCCGCCCTGGCGCCTCAGCTTTGGCGCTACAGGTCGCCCAGCGCCTATAGTTAGTTAGGTGACTGACTCGAAAACTTCCCGGGTGCAGGCCGCGTCCGCCAAGCGGCAGCGGCTGATGGCCGCCGCCGCCCGTGTCGTGCACCAGCAGGGCGCGGAGCGCACCACCATCGCCGACATCGCCCACGCCGCCGACGTCCCGGTGGGCAACGTGTACTACTACTTCAAGACCAAGGACGACCTGGTCGCGGCCGCGCTCACCGAGCACGTCCGGCAACTGGGCCTGCTCACCGGTCAACTGGATCTCCTTGCCGACCCGAGGGAGCGCCTCAAGGGACTCGTGGAGGGGTGGGCCAGTCAGCGTGAGATCGCGGCCCGCTACGGCTGCCCGACCGGGACATTGGCCGCCGAGCTGGACAAACGCACCGAGGGTGGCCTGGACGTGGCGGCGGGCAAGGCCATCCGGGTGCTGCTGGACTGGGCCGAACGCCAGTTCCGCGAGCTCGGGCTGCCTGATCCCGACGGGCTCGCCCTGACCCTGGTGGGCGCCTACCAGGGCATGTCGCTGCTGGCCAACGCCCTGCGTGACCCCGAGATCATGACGCGGCAGTGCGCGAGCCTGGTCGGCTGGCTGGACTCCTTGTCCGCCGAAGGCTCCGAGCGGAGCTGAGCAGCCGCCTAACCGATGCGGTAGCCCACGCCGGGGGTGGTGATGATGATCGGGGGGTCGCCGAGTTTGCGGCGCAGGCGGCCGATGGTGACGGTCACGGTGTTGGTGAACGGGTCGGCGTGCTCGTCCCAGACCTGTTCCAGCAGGTCCTCGGTGCTGAGGAAGGCCGGGGTGGCGCGCAGGAGGGCTTCGAGGAGGGCGAATTCCTTGACCGACAGGTCGAGCCGGTCGCCGTCGCGGGTGGCCGTACGGCGCAGGGGGTCGAGTTCGAGGCCCGCCGCGCGCAGGATACGGGCGCGGGCGGCGGGCCGTCGGCGGGCCAGGGAGCGGATGCGCAGGACCAGTTCGGGGAAGTGGAACGGCTTGGCGAGGTAGTCGTCGGCGCCCAGGGTCAGGCCGCTGACCCGGTCACCGGGCGAGCCGGCCGCGGTCAGCATGAGGACCATGACGCGGTCGTCGCGTTCGGTGATCATCTGGCAGAGGGTGTCGCCGTGGATCCCCGGCAGGTCCCGGTCGAGCACGACCACGTCGTAGGTGTTGAGGTCGAGTTTGGCCGCCGCCTCCAGTCCGTCGTACGCCACGTCCACGGCCATGCCCTGATCACCCAGGCCCTCGACCAGGACGGCGGCGAGGGAGCGCGCGTCCTCGACCACCAGCACCCTCATGCCGCGACACCGGCCCGCGCCGACGCCAGAGGCAGCGAGATGGCGACCCGGAGGCCGCCTTCGGGCCGGGCACGCAGGTCCAGGCCACCGCCGTGCGCCGCGGCGATGGCCGCGACGATCGACAGCCCCAGCCCGGAGCCGTTGCCGGAGCCGGTCCGGTCCGTGCCGAGCCGCTGGAACGGCTGGGCCAGCCGCGCGACCTGCTCCTGGTCGAGCACCGGACCGCCCGTCTCCACGACGAGCAGCGCGCTCGCGCCGTCGGCCGTGGCGGTCAGCCGGATCCAGCCGCCGTCGTGGTTGTGGGTGATCGCGTTGTCGATCACGTTGCCGGCCATGCGGGTCAGGAGCGTCCGGCTGCCCTGCGTCCAGGCGCCGTCATGGACGTCGTCGTCGTGGACGGTCAGGTTCTTGGCCGTGATGTCAGTGGCCCGGGCGACCAGGGCCGCGGCCACCACGCGGCCGAGCGAGAGCGTCGCCCGGTCGGAAAGGGCGCCGTGCTGGGTGCGGGCGAGCATGAGGAAGCCTTCCAGAAGCTGGTCCACCTGGTCGAGTTCGGTGCGGATCCGGTCGGCCAGCGCGATCGTCTGCGCCGGTACGGGCTCCGGCTTGGCCACGGCCACGTCCAGCGAGGCCCGCATGGTCGCCAGCGGGGTACGCAGTTCGTGGGAGGCGTTGGCGACGAAGCGGCGCTGCGCGGCGAAGGAGCCCTCCAAGCGCTCCAGCAGCCCGTCGATGGTGTCGGCCAGGTCCTTCACCTCGTCGGCGGGGCCCGGCGCGGCCAGCCGCTCGTGCAGGTTGTCGGCGGAGATCCGCCGCGTGGTCGCGGTGATCGTCCGCAGCGGGCGCAGCACCCGGCCCGCGACGATCCGGCCCAGCACGACCGACACCACGGCCATGACGGCGAGCGCGACCGCCGAGCCGATCAGGAGCTGGCGCGCCTGGAGCGCCTCGATCTCCGACAACTGGGTCTGGAGCCGGCCGATGAGGTCCTGGGCGGCCCCGAGCGTGAGTTGCTCGCCCGCCGGCATCTGGGCGGGGGAGGCGATCCGCGACCCGAGGCTCACGAGGTTGGTGATGGCCAGCAGCCCGACGCCGGACAGCAGGAACAGGGCACCGTACAGGGCGGTGAAGCGCAGTCGTACGGTGCGGTCGGCCAGCGCCAGACGTCGCAGCTTCCTCATCGGTCCTCTCTCGTTCCATGCCGGCCTCCAGGATGCCGCGCCGGACCTAACAACGACATGACGGCCTCCGTTCGGCCCACGTTATGGCCACGCACGTAGAACCGAACCCATGCAAGCAACCATCGAAGTCGCCGGGCTGCGTAAGCGGTTCGGCCACACCATGGCGCTGGACGGGATGTCCTTCACCGTGACGCCGGGGCAGGTCACCGGTTTCGTCGGCCCGAACGGCGCGGGCAAGTCCACCACGATGCGGGTGATCCTCGGCCTGGACGCGGCCGACGCGGGCACCGCGCTGGTGGGCGGGCGGCCGTACGCCGGTCTGCGCGACCCGCTGCGTCACGTCGGCGCGCTGCTGGACGCCTCGGCCCTGCAGCCCAGCCGCACCGCCCGTAACCACCTGCTGTGGCTGGCCCACTCCCAGGGCCTGGGCGCCGGACGCGTCGATGAGGTGATCGAGCAGGTCGGGCTCGGCTCGGCGGCCCAGCGCAAGGCGGGCGGCTTCTCCCTGGGCATGCGGCAGCGGCTCGGCATCGCCGCCGCGCTGCTCGGCGACCCGCCGGTGCTCATGCTCGACGAACCGTCCAACGGCCTCGATCCCGAGGGCATCATCTGGATGCGCGGTTTCCTGCGGTCGCTGGCCGCCGAGGGCCGCGCCGTGCTGGTCTCCAGCCACCTGATGAGCGAGCTCGAGGACACCGCCGACCACCTCGTGGTGGTGGGCCGCGGCCGGGTGGTCGCCGACACCAGCGTGGCCGGCCTGATCGCGACCGCCTCCGGCGGCCGGGTCGCCCTGCGTACCTCGGCGCCGTCGGAGGCGATGGCGGCGCTGACGCACGCCGGCGCCACCGCGACCGCCACCGGCCGCGACACCCTGACCGTGACCGGTCTGGCGGGCGAGCACATCGTGGCGCTCCTCAACCGGTACGCCGTGCCGTTCTCGGAGGTGTCGGCGCATCGCGCGACGCTGGAGGAGGCGTACATGGAGCTGACCCGGGACGCCGTCGAGTTCCGCGCCGCCGGGCAGGAGGCGGCACGATGACCACCACCGCCCCACACCGAGCTGGGCGTGGCGGCTTCGCGCGGCTGCTGCTCGCCGAGTGGACCAAGTTCCGGACGGTCCGCGGCTGGGTGCTCGCCATGGCGGCCGCGGCGCTGGTCACCGTGCTGCTCGGGCTGCTGTCCGCCTCGGGCAGCCACCAGTCGTGCGACGGTGTCTGCCCCGCGGTCCCGGTGGGGCCGGGCGGCGAAGCGGTGGAGGACAAGTTCTACTTCGTCCACCGGCCGCTGGACGGGGACGGCAGCATCACCGTCCGCGTGACCTCCATGACCGGCCAGATCCGCCTGCCCGACGTCACTCCAGGGAACCGCCGCGTCATCTCCGGGGTCGTGCCGTGGGCGAAGGCCGGAGTCATGATCAAGGAGAGCATGAAGCAGGGCTCCGCCTACGCGGCGGTGATGGTCACCGGTGAGCACGGGGTGCGGATGCAGCACGACTTCACCCAGGATGTGGCCGGCCGCCCGGGCGGCGTCTCGAAGCAGTCCCCGCGCTGGCTGCGGCTGACCCGCTCCGGCGAGGAGCTCACCGGCTACGAGTCCACCGACGGCCGGCAGTGGACCAAGGTCGGCACCGCGCGCCTGACCGGGCTGCCGGCCGCGGTGCAGGTCGGGCTTTTCGCCGCCTCTCCCGGCGACCTGACGGTGACGCAGGGCGACTTCGGCGGGTCCAGCGCGGCATCGCGCTTCGCCGAGGCCACCGCGGTCTTCGACCAGGTGAGCCTCCAGGGGCCGGTCGGCGGTGGTGCATGGCGCCCCGACGATGTCGGAGTCACCCTGAATCCCGATGGGTCGGCGCACCATCCGGGCGGGTTCAAGGAGTCCGGCAGCACGTACACCGTGACCGGGGTCGGCGACATCGCGCCCCTGTCGGACGGCCAGCAGATCGAGAACACCCTCAGCGGTGTACTGACCGGGCTGATCGTGGTGATCGTGGTGGCGGTCATGTTCATCACCGCCGAGTACCGGCGCGGACTGATCCGCACCACCCTGCTCGCCGGGCCGCGACGCGGCCGGACGCTGGCGGCCAAGGCCCTCGCGATCGGCATGGTCACCTTCGTCGCCGGACTGGCAGCCACCACGGCCGCGGTCACGTTCGGTGGGCAGGTCCTGCGCGCCAACGGCAACTACATCCTCCCGGTGACCGCGTTCACCGAACTGCGCGTCATCGTCGGCACGGCGGTGCTGTTCGCGGCCGCCGCCGTCCTCGCCCTCGCGGTGGGCACGTTGTTCCGGCGCAGCGTCGCCGCGGTCATCGTCGCCATCGTGGTGATCGTCGTCCCCTATATCCTCGCGACCGCCTCCGTCCTGCCCGCGGGTGCGGCGCGGTGGCTGCTGCGGCTCACCCCGGCCGCCGGCTTCGCGATCCAGCAGAGCATTCCCGAGTACGCGCACGTGCTCGGCAACTACGCCCCGTCGGCCGGCTACTACCCGCTGGCACCCTGGGCCGGCCTCGCCGTGCTCTGCGGCTACGCCGCGCTCGCGCTCGGCCTGGCCGTCTTCCAACTCCGTCGGAGGGACGCATGAGACAACAGCTTCACGCGGAGTGGACGAAACTCCGTACCCTGGCGGGCACCGGCTGGCTGCTGCTCGGGCTCATCATCCTCACCGTCACCGTGAGCGTCGTGGCGGCCGCCGCCGTGTCCTGCACATCGGCCGGGTGTGACTACGACCCGGCCAAGATCAGTCTTTTCGGAGTCCAGGTAGGCCAGGCGATGGTCGCCATCCTGGCCGTCCTGGCGATCAGCGGCGAGTACAGCACCGGCATGATCCGCACCACTCTGGCGGCGCGGCCGCGCCGGGTCACCGTCCTTGCCGCCAAGGCGGCCGTCGTCACCGGGCTGACGCTGGCCGCGGGCACCGTCGCCGTGCTCGCCTCGATGACGGTCGGGCGGCGTATCCTGCTCGACAACGGCTTCACCCGCGGTCCCGGCAGCCCGATGCTGTCCCTGGCCGAAGGACCGATGCTGCGCGCCGCTTTCGGCTCGATCCTCTACCTCGCGTTGATCGCGCTGCTCAGCCTCGGCATCGCCGCCGCCGTACGGGATTCGGCGACGGCCATCGGAGCCGTGCTCGGCCTGCTCTACATCCTCTCGATCCTGCCCTTCATGATCGCCGACCCGGCCTGGCAGAAGCTCCTCTGGCAGCTCTCACCGATGAACGCCGGGCTCGCCGTCCAGGCCACCACCCACCTGTCCACCCTGCCCCTCAGCCCATGGGCGGGGCTCGGCGTACTCGCCGCATGGGCCGCAGCGGCGCTCCTGGGCGGCGGCCTGCTGCTACGGCTGCGCGACGCGTGACCTACCGATCGGCGGCGCCCGGCAAGGTCACGCGCGGGAATTTGCCGGGGTAGCGGGCCAGTTGCCGGAGCCGCCCAGTGCGGACGTCGACGGCATAGATGAGCTTGGAACCCTTGGTGTCGGAAAAGGCGATGGTGACCTCGGATCCGCTCTCCCAGATCGAGGTGCCCCCGAGGCTGCCGTTTTCCGGCAGGCCGCGGATGGCCACCTTCCGCAGGGTCCGCCCGCTCTTGGTGTCGAGAAGGGTGAGCGTGCGCTTCTTCAGGTCCCGGAACTCGACGGCGGCCACCGTACGGCCGTCCGGGGCGAGCTCGCTGAACATGATGAACGTGCCAGGGAAGCGCACCGGCGCGCCTCCACCGGTGACGGGCATCAGCCACAAGTCGGTCTTGATGTACCGGACCAGTTCGGCGACGCCGTCCTTGACGCTGACCGCCTCGTATTTGCCGGGCACCTGCACCGTCTTGCCCGTGTGCATGTCGATCAGCGATCCGGGCTCCTTGCTCCCCACATGAGGGTCGAAGACCACGTAGCGGCCGTCGTCGGAGACCACGAGCATCGAACCTAGGCCGATCCGTTCCTCCTTCACCGTGACCGGGGAGGTCACCTCGGATCCGGTCATCAGGTCGCGGACCACATGCGCCTGGGCTTGATGGCTGTAGTAGGCGAGCATGCGCCCGTCCCGGCTGATCGCGACGGGCACGCGCCGCTGCTTGGTGGTGTTGACGAGGGCCTGCGGCACCCGGTAGGTCGTGCCGGCGCGGGTGACCACCCGCCACTCGACGGCACTGCAGTCGACTCGCCGGGCCATGTCGTCGACCTCGCAGGGTGTCTGGTAAGCGCTGCCGATCAACCCCACCTTGCCGTCGGGCAGGTCGGGCACCGTGTCGGCGCCGCGCGGCGTGGCGGTGCGGTCGCCCCACGACCACGGCAGCGCCGCGGCGGTGGTCCCCGCGCCCAGCAGCACCACGACCGCGGCGACCGCGGCCACTGTCCGGGTGGTGCGCCGCCTGCGCCGGTGGCCCGCGATGGCCAGGTCGACCAGGCTCACCATGGGGGCCTCGTCGGCGAGGTCGTTCAGCGCCTCACGCAGCCTCGTCATCGGATCACCTCCTCGATCTCGGAATCGGACAGCAGATGCGCCAACTCGGGCGCGACCATGCGCAGGCGGGCCAGCGCGTGATGGACCTGGCTTTTCACGGTGCCGACCGCGCAGCCGAGCACCTCGGCCGTCTGCGCCTCGGTGAGGTCCTCCCAGAAACGCAGCACGACCACGGCACGCTGCTTGGGCGTCAACTTGGCCAGCGCCTGGCGCAGCACGATCCGGTCGAGTGCGGCTCCGTCGTAGGAGGTGCCGCGTTCGGGCGGGTCGGCGCTCGGTGACTCGGGACGTGGCCGGCGCCTCCAGGAGATGTACTGGTTGACCAGTGCCTTGCGCGTGTAGGCCTCGGGGTTGCCGCCTTTGGACAGCTTGGACCACTGCCCGAGAACCTTGATGAGGACGCTCTGCAGCAGGTCCTCGGCGAGGTGGGCGTCTCCCGTGAGCAGGTACGCGTTCCGCATCAGCGCTTGCTGGCGGGCGAGGACGAACTCGCGGAAGCCGACATGACGATCCAATGTGATCTCCTCTCGCTCGTTGCCAACGCGACTCGGCGGGCGAAAGGTTGCAGTCCCTCCTCGCTTTTCTCCGGCTGTGCGATCGACGTGGCCTCCGGCGCTGAGGTTCTAAGAGGCCGGCCGGGCCGCCCGCCACTCCGGCGCGAGTACCGACCAGACCTCGATGTCGTGCCGCTTCCCCCGGTACCAGTAGCTCTCCCGCAGCACGCCGTCCTTGGTCATCCCGAGCCGCCGGGCCACCGCGATGCTGGCCGCGTTCGCGGCCGAGACCTGCCACTCCACGCGGTGGATGCCCCGCTCCTCGACGGCCCAGTCGATGATCACGCGGATGGCCCTGGTCACCAGGCCCCTGCCCGCCGCCGACGGCTCCAGCCAGCAGCCCGCCTCCGCGGTGCCGTGCTCGAGGTCCATCGTCCGGAAGATGACCCCGCCGACCAGCGTGCCGTCCGCCCAGATGCCGTGGATCCGCCCGGCGTCGGCCGCGGCCTTCTCCGCGTACGCCCGCAGGAACGAGCGGCTCGACTCCAGATCCGTGACCCTGTCCGGCATCGCGACGTGCTGCCCGATGAACTCCCGTCCCCGATCTATGTGGGTCAGGAACTCCTCGGCCTGCCACGGCTCAAGCGGCCGCAACTCCGCGCCGTCGTCACCCAGGGATATCGCGTACATGGCCCTCTTCCACCCTCGAAACCATCACCTATCGCCACGGATCTTCTCACGTGGGCGATGCGGAGCCTTCACCTGGCCGGAGCAGGACGAACTACAGACGCAGCTGGGCGGCGGTCGCCCGCCAGATGCCGGAGGCGGGATCGATGACGGCGAAATGGTCGCCTCGCTGCTCGACATGGACCAGCTCGTCACCGGCCTGCCGCCCCCTGGCGGCGTAGCGGCGGTTGAAGTCGACGAGGTCGAGGTCGTCGTCCAGCCCTTGCACGATCAACTGCGGCACGCCCAGCGGCAGCCGGGTCAGCGGGTCGGCGGCCGCGTACACCTCGGGGATCTCGTCCGGAGCGCCGCCCAGGGCAGCCGGGACGGCGCCCGAGCTGATCCGCCGCCGGGCGCCTTCGCCGAGGTCCAGCACCCCGGCCAGCGAGACCGCCAGCGCGATCCCGGCCACGTCGGCGGCCAGTCGCAGGGCGAGCTGCCCGCCCGCCGAATGGCCGATCACCGCGGTCCGGCCGAGGTCGAGCGGGTGCTCGCGGGCCGCGGTGGCCAGCGCGGCGAATCCGGCGGCGACGTCCGCGGTGGTCGCGTCCCAGCCATGCCGGTCCGGGCGGCGGTATTCGAGGTTCCAGGCGGCGTAGCCGCGCCCGGCCAGATCGATGCTCAGCGCGTCCATCAGGTCGGCGCCCCAGATCGAGCGCCAGTATCCGCCGTGCAGCATGACGGCGACCGGCAGCGGCCGGGTGTCATGATCGGGCGGCAGGCGGAGCTCGGCCCACTGGTCGGTGTGCGGGCCGTAGGAGATCCTGCGCGCCGGGTGGCGCAGCCGGTGTACGGCGTGCCGGATCGCCCAGGTCAGCCCCGCTATCCCGCGGCCGAAGAGGTGAACGGAGCCGGCGGCGACCTCGGCCGGCCCGGTGTCGGTCACGTCGTACCACACGGTCCGGGAAGTGTGGGATCCGGGCCGCGTGAGCATCGACCGGATGGCGGGGTCGGCTCCCGGCAGCGCCACGATCGCGCAGGTGTCGTCACGGCCGCCGTCGAGGAGCAGTTTCCCCAGCGCCTCGACGTCGGCGGCGGCCTCCAGCCGGCCGGGCAGCCCGAGCGCGTCGCAGGCGGTCGCCACGATCTGCCGGAGCAGCCCCAGGTCGGCGACGAGCCGCGGGCCGGTGACGACCACGAGATGAAGGTCCGTCACGGTTTCTCCAGACAAGGGCGAGGAAGCGCGGCGCGTTGCCGGACACCAGTCTGCCGCGCCGCTCGCCCGCCAGGAAGCCGGCCGTACGCACGACGCGCCGGGCGGGGCCGGTGGGCTTCAGACCCAGAGGTAGCTGACTCTGACCTGCAGCGCCCCGTTGAACTCGATGCTGACCCGGGTGTCGACGCCGCCCTCGAAGGCGCGGACGTTGTGCACGGTCATACGGGCGCCGCCGATGAAGGGGCGACCGTTGGCGTCGACCTCCGTGATCGACACGGTGACCGGGGTGAACGGTGTGACTCCGATCAGCGGGGCGCGGAGGATGACCTCGCCGCCGGCGTTGAAGAGGACGTTCCAGCCGGTGGCCTGGTCGGTGGCCGTGGCGGGCGGGTTGGTGTCGGCTTCGATGATGGGGATGACGCCGACGGCTTCCGTGGACATGGGGGCCCCTTTCTGGACGAGCCCGTCTGGCTCTCTCCCATAGTCGGCAGCTTCCTGGTCTTCCACATCCCCCCTGATCTGGGGGGATAGGGCGCTGGAGCTAGTGGCGGCGCGGGGGGTGGTGGATCTGGTGCAGTTCCAGCGGTGCGGGCGGCGCCAGGGGTTCGGCGTGGCCGGCCCGGAAGGACTGGAGGAGGTAGGTGACCAGGCGCCGGGACGCGGCCGGCGAGACCTGCTGGGACCCTTCGACGACGCCGCAGTTGGCGAGGAGCAGGAGAGGGATGTCGGTGGGGTCGAAGTCGTCGCGCAACTGCCCGGTGTCTTTGGCCCGCCGTACCAGCTCGGCCAGGCCGTCCTCGGCGCGGGTGCGTTCGCGGTCGTAGTCGATGGCGTCGGGGAACTGGGAGAGGAACGCGCCGGTGAAGCCCCGGTCGGTGGCCTGCATGGCGCACACCTTTTCGATGACGGAGCAGAAGCCGCGCCAGGGATCGGGGTCCGCCAGCGCCTCGTCGAGGATCGCGACGCAGTGGGCGAACTGTTCGGCGAAGGCTTCGTTGATGAGTGTGGCGCGGGTGGGGAAGTGCCGGTAGAGGGTGGCCGCGCCGACGCCGGCCCGGCGGGCGATCGTGGTGACGGGCACGTCGATTCCCCGGACGGCGTACGCCTCGCGGGCGGCTCGGAGGATGCGCTCGCGGTTGTGCCGGGCGTCGGCACGCATGGCCGCAGGGGGCTTCTGAGAGGGCTGAGCGGGCATATCTCTCACTTTACCGTAAATGGAATGGGTCATCCGTTTAAGGCTTTAGCTTGGGCGAGCAAGCGGAACATCCCTCCGCTGACAGAACAGGATGAGATCGTGAACGAGATGCGCGCGGCCCTCTACGACCGGTACGGGCCCCCGGAGGTGCTGTACGAGGGCAAGGTCCCCGTGCCGGCCGTCAAGCCCGACCAGGTGCTGGTCCGCGTGCACGCGGCCAGCGTCAACGGCGGCGAGCTGCACGGCCGGGCCGGGCGGGTGCGGTTGGTGACCGGGCGCCGCTTCCCCCAGCGCACCGGGATCGACTTCGCCGGCGAGATCGCCGAGGTCGGCTCCTCGGTGACCGGACCGCGGGAAGGGGAACGGGTGTGGGGCGCCCTGCCGCGGCGGTTCGGCAGCGCGGCGGAGTACGTGGCCGTCCACCCGCGGCAGATCTCCCTCGCCCCCGCCGACCTCACCCCGGTGCAGGCCGTCTCCCTCCCGGCGGGCGGAACGACCGCGATCACCGCCCTGCGCGCCAAAGCCCGGCTCAAGCCCGGCGAACGCCTTCTGGTGCGCGGCGCCAGCGGCGGGGTCGGCAGCGTCGCGGTCCAGCTCGGCAAGGCCCTCGGTGCTCACGTGACCGCTCTCGCGGGTTCGCGGAACCTGGACTTCGTCCGCGGCCTGGGTGCCGACGAGGTGCTCGACTACCGGACGGCCCACCCGTCGGAGCTGGGCAGGTTCGACGTCATCATGGACACCGTCGGCACTCAGCACTCCCTCTACCGCGGGCTGCTGGCTCCGGGCGGACGCATGGTGGCCATCGCCTTCGACATCGAGAACGTCCTCGCCAGCCTCTCCTACGTCCTCGCCTCGACCGTCCACGGCTCCCGGCGGGTGCGTTTCTTCAGCGGCAACCCCCGGCACGAGCTGTTCGCCGAGCTGACCCGGTACGCGGAGAACGGCGACATCCGCCCCGTCGTCGACACCGTCCACCCCCTCGCCGGCATCGCCGCGGCCCACCGCGCCCTGGAGGCCGGTGGCGTACGCGGAAAGCACATCATCCAGATCGGGTGAGCGCCCTTGGGACCAATGGCACCCGAATTCGGGACTTCGTCCTCCGGTGGCCGGGTCCCTGTTTCGCGAGCCTGGAGGTGGAAGGCGGGCTCGTGAAGGGAGACCGGGATGAACGGACGGATCGTTGCCGGGGTGGACGGCTCCGCTCCGGCGACGGCGGCGGCGGAGTGGGCCGCCGCCGACGCGCGGCGCCGGGGGCTGGATCTGCGGATCGTGCACATCTGCGAGCAGTGGCCGCACGGAGTCGGTGACTTCAGCACGGAGTACTGCGCGGGTGCGCTGGAGGCCGCCGCCGATCGGGCCCGCGAGCTGGCCGGTGAGGTCGAGGTGACGACGGACCTGCGCGCGGGGAACGTGATCGACGAGCTGATCGGCGAGTCCGCGTCGGCTGACAGCCTGGTGCTGGGCAGCCGGGGGCTCGGCGGCTTCGAGGGCATGGTGCTCGGCTCGGTCAGCACGGCCGTCGCGGGCCACGCGCGGGGTCCGGTGGTGATCGTACGCGGGGCCAGGCGGGAAGAGTACGGCCGGATCGTCGTCGGCTACGACGGGTCGGCGCATTCCGAGGCGGCCATGCAGTACGCCATCGAGCAGGCCCGCGCGTGCCATGCGCGGCTGCACGTCCTGTACGCCTGGCAACTGCCGGTCTTCTCGCCGTACGCGGCCGCCTACGACAGCCTGCTGGAGAAGGCCTTCCAGCACGAGGTTCATGCGGCGGGCGAGCGGGTAGCGCCTTGGCGGGAGAAGAACCCGGATGTCGAGATCACCGACGAGAACCTGTGCGAGCACCCGGCCGGCGCCCTGATCAGGGCCGCGGCCACGGCCGACCTGGTCGTGGTCGGGTCGCGGGGGCTGGGCGGCTTCGCTTCGGCGGTGCTGGGCTCGGTCGGTCACGCCGTGCTGCACCACGTGACCTGCCCGGTCGCGGTCGTACGGGCCCGCCAGGAGGGACCATGAACCTGAGCATCGAGTCGCTGACCGCCGAGCTGGTGATGAGCCGCATCCTGGTGGCCGTCAGGGCGGATGAGTCGCCGCTGATGGCCTGGGAACTGATGCGCCGCGCCGACGTGCGCCATCTGCCGGTGGTCGAGGGGCAGCACGTCCTGGGCATCCTGTCGCGCGAGCAACTGGCGGCCTCCTGGTCGGGCGGTCCGCAGGAACAGTCGAACCGCCGGGTGAGCGAGCTGCTGGCCGGCGAACGCAGGCCGCGCGTGCAGCCGGACGACCTGCTGACCCGGGTCGCGGCCGTCATGATGGACGCCGGCTGTGACGCCGTACCCGTCGTGTCCGACCGGGGACTGGTCGGGATGATCACCGCTCGCGATGTCGTGTCGGCGGTGGCGGGCCGTACCCAGCACGTGAAGGAGCGCGGCGAGGTGGTGACCGGCATGTTCCACCTCGAGCCCGTCATACCGGCGCGGAGCTGAGTCCTGAGGAGAAGCGTGGCGCTAGTGATGCCCGCCAGTGGCTGCGACGTGCCCGGTCAGCCGCTCCCAGTTGCCGGACCCGATCGCGGCCTTCTGCTCCTCGGTGAACGGCGCTCCCTCCAGGAACGACCGTGCGACCCCGCCGCTGGTGTCGAGGTACGGGAAGCCGCCGGGCCGCGTCCCGTAGGTGTAGGGGTAGTCGGTGGAGTACAGCATGCGTTCGGTCCCGACGACCTCCGCGGTCCACCGCAGGTAGCGCTCGCTCACCGTGCCGCTGCCCGCTACCCAGAAGTTCTGGCGGAAGTAGTCGGCCAGGGGCCGCTCCAGCTTCGCGTCGCGCGCCAGGATGCCCGTGTGGTCGAGGTAGAAGAGGATGACCTCACCCCAGTGCCCGGCGATCACCTGCAGCTCGGGGTGGCGGTCGAACACCCCGGAGAAGATCATCCGTAGGTACTGAACGCCCAGGTCGTAGTACCAGCCCAGCCCCGCGGTGGCCAGCCCCATGCCGACGTCGCCCAACCCCGAGTAGTACGCGTCCAGGACCGGCTGCGCGGGGGTCTGCGGGTGGAAGTGCAGGGGTACCCGGAGCCGCGCGGCGGCCGCGTAGAGGTCGTCGAACTCCGGCGCGTCGGCCAGCCTGTCCCCGGTGCGCCCGTACAGCATCGCGCCGCGGAAGCCGAGCCGCGTGACCGCGCGTTCCAGCTCCTCGACGGCGGCTTCGGGCGCCGGCGTCGGGATGGCCGCGAGCGCCTGGAACCGCTCCGGGTTGCCGGCGACGACCTCGGCGAGCGCGTCGTTCGCCTCACGCGCGACGCTCACGGCGTCCGCCGCCGCGAGGTTCTGTACGCCCGGTGTGGCCAGGGACAGCACCGCGACGTCCACGCCCTGATCGTCCATGTCGGCCAGGCGCCGATCGGAGACGTCGCGCAGCCGCCGCGCGATCGGCTCGTCGCCGTAGCCGCGCTGCGGAATCTGCGGCATCCCCGCCCGCGTCCAGGCGTCGAGCACCACCGGCAGGGCGACGTGTTCCTCAAGCCCGATGATGCGGATTTTCGCTGGCATCTCATACTCCTGACATTTCCAGTGGCAACACTTTGACGGTATCACTGATACTAGCGACGGTACATCGATGGCCGTATCATTGATTCATGCCTCGAGGAGCGAAGGACGACGCGTCCGAGACCGCGGCCGGCGGGCGCGAGCTCATCCGCCGGCGCGTGATCGAGGCCGCCGCGGACCTGCTCGCGCGTGAGGGCCGCGACGCGGTCACCACCCGCGCGGTCGCGGCGGCGGCCGGGTTGCAGCCCCCGGCGATCTATCGCCACTTCGCCGACATGGACGCGCTGCTCGAGGCGGTGGCCGAGCACGGCTACGTCACCTTCCTGGCGGCCAAGCGCGTCGATCCCCACCCGCCCGACCCGATCGAGGACCTGCGCGCGGGCTGGGACCTCGCCGTCGAGTTCGGCCTCGCCAACCCCGCGCTGTACGTGCTGATGTACGGCGAGCCCAGACGCGGCACGACGTCAGCCGCTTTCCAGGCCGGCATGGAGATCCTGCTGGGGCGCATCCGGCGCCTCGCCGCCGGCGGCTGGCTGCGCGTCGACGAACGGCTCGCGGCCGCCCTCATCCACGCGACGGCGCGCGGCGCCGTGCTCACCTGGCTGTCGCTGCCCGCCGATCAACGCGACCCGGCCCTGCTGACCGCCATGCGGGAGTCGATGGTCACCGCCGTCACCAACGAGAAGCCCGCCGTGCGGGACGCGGGCCCGGCCGGCGCGGCTCGGGCCTTGCGTGCCGCACTGCCCGAGCAGACAACGCTGAGCGGCGCGGAGCGGCACCTCCTCAGCGAATGGCTCGACCGCCTGGCCGCCGACGGCTAGGAGTTCAGAGCGGTCGTCTTTGTACGACGTCGGCGATGACCGTGGTCACCCGACCACCTTGTCCAGGAACCCGGCCAGGTTGGCCGTGGTCCGCTCGATCTGCTCCTCCAGCGTGAGCGACTCGTGCAGCCGCCCGCCGGGCCCGGCCTCCTTCTTCCCGCGCAGGTAGAGCGAGCAGGCCAGATCGGTGCAGATGTAGGCGCCCACCGAGTTGCCCTGCTGCCCGGTCCGCCCCGCTCTGCGCGCGGTCATCAGCGAGACGCCGTCTCCCGTGTGCATGGTCAGGCAGAACGAGCACATGCTGCGCCGTACATGCCCGGCATGCGGCGCGGCCCGGCGCAGCGCCACCCCCACGAACCCGTCGCCGGACTCGGCGACCAGATAGGCCCGTTCCGGCGAGGCGGGGTCCCGCCACCCGAGGAAGTCCAGGTCGTCCCACGGCCGCGCGGCCAGATCCCTGGGCACGGACAGGCGCTTCGCCTCGCCCTTGGTGCAATTGACCAGTGAAGCGCGGATGTCACGCTCGGAAACCGCTCTCATAGGTGGGGAAGCTAGCTTCCCTAGGAGTATTATGCAAATACTTAATGCCTCTAGGTAAGCGAGAAGGGCGGCACATGGCACGCGCGGGGCTGACCGCCGAACGCCTGACCCAGGCGGCGGCGGAACTGGCCGACGAGGTCGGCTTCGAGAACGTGACCGTCTCGGCGCTCGCGCGCAGATTCGGCGTCACGGATCCGAGCCTGTACTCCCACATCAAGAACGCGCGGGACCTGAGGACGAGGGTGGCGGCACTGGCCCTGGCGGAGCTCGCCGACAGGGCCGCCGCCGCGCTGGCCGGCCGCGCGGGCAAGGACGCGCTGGCCGCCTTCGCGGGCGCGTACCGGGACTATGCGAAGGAGCATCCGGGCAGGTACGCCGCGGCGCAGATCGAGCTCGACCCCGAGTCGGCGGCCGCCGACGCCGCGCGCCGGCACGCGGAGATGACGCGGGCGATACTGCGCGCCTATGAGCTTCAGGAGCCCGACCAGACGGATGCGGTACGGCTGCTGGGCAGCACGTTCCACGGGTATGTGAGCCTGGAGCGGGCGGGCGGGTTCAGCCACCACCCGCGCGACGTGGACGCCTCGTGGTCCAGAGCTCTGGACGCCCTCGACTCCGTTCTCAGAAACTGGCCGCCGGCTGACGAGTGACCGCGCCCTGGGCTCGGTGTGTTTCAGAGCCGGGCGGCGAGGTGGGTCAGTGTCACGCCGAGGGGTGCGTCCAGGGTGAGCACGGCTTCGGCGTCACCGCCGGTCGGCCCCTGGTTCACGATGGCGATCGGGATGCCGAGCGCGGCGGCCTTGGTGACGAATCGCAGGCCGGATCGGACCGTCAGCGACGACCCGAGGATCAGCAGCGCCCGCGCCCCCGCGACGAGCGCGAAGCACTCGTCCACCCGGGTCCTGGGCACGTTCTCGCCGAAGAACACCACGTCGGGCTTGAGCAGCCCCCCGCACGTCGCGCAGTCCACCACCCGAAACCTCTCGACCTGCTCATCGGCGAGCACGGCGTCACCGTCAGGGTTGATCTGCCCGCTGGCCTCCCAGCCGGGATTGGCTGAGCGCAGGCGGTCCTCCAGCTCCGTACGGGAGGTCCGCTCCCGGCAGGTCAGGCACACGACCCGGTCGAGCCCGCCGTGCAACTCGATCACCCGCCGCGCGCCGGCCGCCTGGTGCAGGCCGTCCACATTCTGCGTGACGATCCCCTCGATGAGCCCGCGCCCCTCCAACTCGGCCACCGCCCGATGCCCCGCGTTGGGCGCGGCCAGGCCGATCTGCCGCCACCCGACGTGACTGCGCGCCCAGTAGCGCCGCCGCGCCTCCGCGCTGCCGACGAACCGCTGGTACGTCATGGGCTCCGCCCGCCGGGCCCGGCCTGTCGGCCCCCGGTAGTCAGGGATCCCCGACTCCGTCGACAGCCCCGCCCCGCTGAGCACCGCCACACCGCCCCCGGCCACCAACTCGGCCAGCGACGCGAGCGGCGAACGGCCGAGCACGCTCCTGGGGCCTCCCGCACTTTCGGTCACAGCACCATGGTGCCCGACGCGTCACGATGCCCGGGTACGAGCCTGCCGATCTCCAGAGGGGGTGGACGAAGTTCCACAGAAATAGCTGTCTGCTGTATAGAGTCACACCGTGTTCACGATCCAATCCCTGGTCGATCGCTCCTCGCTCGAACTCGGCGTGCTGGTGCCGGGCCGTCCGGGCGCGCTGGAGGAGCCCATCGCCTGGGTGCACAACACCGAGCTGCCCGACCCGTCGGCTTACGTACGTGAAGGCGAGCTCGTGCTGACGAACGGCGTGTGGCTCGACCGGGTGGATCCGGAGCGGTTCGTCCGCCACGTCAAGAAGGCCGGGGCCGGCGGCATCGTGTTCGGCCTCCGCGCCGAGCTGCCCGCCACTCCGCCCGCGCTCATCGAGGCCTGCCGCGAGGAGGAGCTGCCGCTGCTGGAGATCTCCATCGCGGTTCCGTTCACGGCGGTCTCGGAGGCCGTCGCCGACATGCTGGCCGACGAGCGCAAGCAGTCGCTGGTTGGCATGGTGCGCAGGGGAGACGCCCTGGCCACGGCGATCTCCCGGGGCGCCGGCGCCTCCGGCGTGCTCGACGTCCTGCGGCGCGACCACGACCTGCCGCTCGCGGTGGTCGACCGGATGGCTCGCTCGCTCGCGGTGGCCGGCGCCGACCTCGCGGCGGACCAGCTGCACGCCGTGGCCGCGGGGCTGGCCAGGCATCCGCCTGCCCTGGAGGTGGATCTGGGGGAGGTGGGACGCGTGGCGCTGTTCCCGGTGGGCGCCGTCGGCGACATCGACGCGGCCCTCATCTGCCTGCGCCCCTTGCGCGAGCTCGCGGCGGCCGAGCGGGCGGCGCTGGAGCAGACGGCCCGGTTCCTGAGCCTGGAGGTCGCCAAGCAGCAGGCCGTCCAGGCGATCGAGATGCGCTTCGCGTGCGAGCTCCTGGAGATGATCCTGTCGGGCGGCCGGCGCGCCACGGAGGTCCCCGGCCGGCTGCGCGCCTTCGGGGTCGATCCGGGCGGCCCGCTGGCCGTGTGCGCCGTGGCGTTCGCGCAGGGCGAGGCCGCCACGATGCACGGGCTCGCCGAGGTGATCGGGGAGCTCTTCGCGGCCGAAGGCGTGCCGGCGGTCGTCGCCGGCGGCACGCAGGACGTAGTCGCCGTGCTGCCCTGGCGCCATCCCGAGCGCGAGCTGCCGCTGCTCGCCCAGCGCCTGGTGCGCGGCGTCGAGCGGCGCTTCCCCGGCCGCCGCCCGGTCGCGGGGCTGAGCGGCATCGCCGCCCAGACGGCCGAGCTGCGACCCCGGCTCCTGCAGTCCAGGGAGGCCTGCCGCGTGCTGCGGCGCACCTCCACGGGACCTTCCGTACGGGCCTTCGCCGAGCTGGGGACGCACCGGCTGCTCCTCGGAATGCTCGACGCGGAGACTACGCACCAGTTCTCCGGCGAGCTCCTCGGGGCGATGAAAGACCATGACGCGCGGCGGGATGGTGAGCTCGAGCTGACGCTACGGACGTTCCTCGATCACGATGGGCAGTGGGGGGCGACGGCCGCAGCGCTGCACGTCCATGTCAACACGCTGCGCAACCGGCTGGCCAAGATCACCGAGCTCACCGGCCGGGACGTGGGCCGCACCGAGGACCGGGTGGACCTGTTCCTGGCGCTGACCATCGACGCGATGGACTGAGCTCCACCGGGGAGACCCGCCTGCTGCCGTGCTCAAGCGGTCACCCCGGCGCCCTGCCGCCACTGGCGGGCGTTGCTCAGCGTCGCCATCGGCTGGAGCATCTGATCGTCGAAGGGTGCCATGGGCAGCCCTTGGGCCAGGCGTCGCGGGAAGTCCGGGTTGGCGAGCGCCCCCCGGCCGACGGCCAGGACGTCGGCGTGGCCGTCCGCCAGCGCCGTGGCCGCCTGGGCCGGGTCGTGCATGCCGCCGTTGGCCAGCACGGGCAGCCCGGTGACCTTCCGGGCCAGGCCCGTGATCGTCATCGCTCCGTCCAGGGTCGCCGTCTCCACCCAGTCCCGGCCTTCGCTGGCGATGTGCAGGTAGCTCGCGCCTGCCTCGGCGAGCGCGGCGAAGATGGTCTCCGCGTCCCTGGAGCCGCCCGCCCATCGGTGCGTGAAGTCGTTGACCTTGCCCTGCGACAGCCGGATGCCCACGCAGAAGTCCGGGCCGAGCTCCGCGCGGATGGCGGAGACGATCTCCGCCGCCAGCCGTACCCGGTGGGCGACCGTGCCGCCGTAGCGGTCGTCGCGCCTGTTGGTGTAGTCGGTCAGGAACTGGTCGACCAGGTAGCCGTTGGCGCCGTGCACCTCGACCCCGTCGAAGCCGGCCCGCCTGGCGCGGACGGCCGCGGCCACGAAGCCCCGCACCGCGCGGTCGATGTCGTCCTGGTCCATCGCCCGGGGCGTGGGCCACGGGCCGTGCCCGCCGTATTCGGGCATCTTCGCACCGCGCGGCCGGACGGCCGACGGCGCGACGGTGTCGTCGCGGTGGCGGTTGCCCTGCGACAGCGCTCCGGCGTGCATGAGCTGGAGGACGAAGGCCGCGCCGGCCGCGCGCACCTGGCCGGCGATCTCCCGCCACGCGGCCTCGTGGCCGTCGGTGACGATGCCGGGCTGGTTGGCGTACCCCTGGCTGTGCCAGATGTCGGTGTAGGTTCCCTCGGTCACCACGAGGGAGAAGCCGCCGCGGGCGAACTCCGCGTAGTAGCCGGCCATCTCGCCGGTCGGTGTGCCGTCGGCGGTGGCGGACACCCTGGTCATGGGGGAGACCGCCAGCCGGTTGGCGAGGCTGAGACCGCCGATGCGCTCCGGGCGCAGAGCGGGGTGCAGGACGTCGTTCATCGTTCACTCATTTCTTGGCCGGGGTTGAGCAGGTCGATCGCCAATGCCGTCGGGTGGTGCCCGTTGATCCCCTTCAGGTCCTGCGGACAGGCCGAGACCACGAGAACGCAGTCCATCGCCGCCTCGAACGTGATCGCGTCACCGGGGCGGCTGATCGAGCTCAGCCAGCTCAGCCGGCCGTCGCCGGCCACCGGGATCCGCATGAACACGTTGACGGGCTGCGGGACGACCGGCACGGACAGGCCGAGCGCGGCCAGGCTCGCGCGCAGGTTGTCCGCGCACGAGGCGTGGCCGGGCACGCCCAGGGCGCGATAGCGCTCCGGGTCGCAGGCCGCGATGAGCATGTCGTGGCAGCCGGGGGAGGTGTCCTCCACCAGGGTGAGGATGGGCCTGCGCCGGCTGGTGACGAACTTCTCGCCGGCCACCGGGAACAGGCGGCTGGTGGCGGCCCGCGTGTGCGACGCGCTGAGGTGCTCGTCGACGTCGTCCGCGGCGACCGCGAACACATCGCCGACCTGGCCGCCTTCGAGGTCTGTGACGCGTACGCGCCGGCCGGCGCCGACCCTTACCGCCCGCCCTTCGGCGGCGGGCACGATGACTCGCATGCCCACAGCCAACCAACCGGGACACGAGCCGGACCATGGAGATTGCCACCGCATTCAGCGCTGCTGAAAGAGGAATCTCCATCATGGGAGGTCGTCCATCGGCCGTCAGGCGACGAGCTACTCGCTCTGAGTGGAGTCCGGCCAGTACGGGGGCGGGGACTGAGTCAGGGGCAGTCCGCGAGTTCGGTCACCGTGATGGCGCGCATCAGGTGCGGGCGCAGGAGTTCGGCCCGCTGCCTGCGCACACCGGCGGCGAGGGCGGCGTCGGTGAGCGCGGCCCCGATCCACTCGGCATCCACGCTCCGGCCGTCGCCCCGGCAGATCAGCGGCTCTCCAGCGGCCCGGCTGCCGCACAGCGCGCGCAACAGGTGGCGGATCTCTGGCGACACCGGGAACGCGACGATGCCGTCACGGCCACCGCGCAAGGTGATCAGGGCGAGCTGGTCGTCGCTCGTCAGGGGGTGGACGTCGTGGGCGGTCAAAGCGGCCAGCGCCTCCACGGAGGTGCCGGTGGCCTCCAGCAGCGCGACGGCGAGAGCCTCGGCCCAGCGGCCGTCGTCGGCCAGCCGCATGACCCCTTTTCGCAGCAGGCGCCGCTCCGCCGGGGTGGGCGGAGGCGTGCCGGTCACGTCGCGGCGGGGCCGCACCGCGCCGTATCGCCGGGCGAAGGCGTAGAAGGAGGCCAGCGTGGCGCGCCGCCTGATCACCGTCGCCCTGGCCAAGGGCTTGCCGGGCGTGCCCACGCCGGTGATGAGGGCGGCATAGCAGTACGCGTCCAACTGGGCGTCGGTGGCCGTGAGCAGTTCGAGGGCCGGCTCGGTCGCGTACAGCCAGCGCAGGAACGAGGCCAGGACCCGCAGCCGGGTCTGTCGCTGGGGGGCGGAGGGGTTGTCGCGCAGCCAGGCCGTCACCACGTGCCGCGTCAGGGGATCCAGCGCGTCCACCAGGTCGACGTCGGCTCCAGGGACGTCGCCCCCATCGCGGGGGCGCAGGCGTGGCCGCAGTCCCGCGATCCGGCCGACGCTGGCCGGCTCTGGATCGCTCGCGGGCCACATGGGTGCGGAAGCGAGGTCGTCCCCGGACATGCGGGGGACCCGCGTGGCGGTGTCCGCTTCGATCATGCTCAGCACGCGACCGACGCAGCGACCGGGGCGGCGTTGAACATCGCGGAGGCCCCGCCGGCCGACCCGGAGGCGTGAAGGAAGCGGTGGCCCATGCCTGACAGACCCATCATGATCTAGATGATCTCATGAAGCGTCACCAATAATCCTCGTCACCGGAGTTGTCGCCGCAAACGATGATGACCCAGTGCGTCGGCTCGATTACCCAGAGCGTGCGGAGTGCGGCATCCTGGTCCCGTGCGAAGTCGACGTCTTCGTCTCATGCGCTCGCGGTGGGCCGTGACCGCGGTGGTGGTCGCGGCGGCCGGCGGGCTGCTCGGCCTGGGGTTACTCCTCCATCTGGAAGGGCCGGCGGCGGCCGACCAAGGGTCGAGCATGCTGTCGGCGTCCGTCGCCGTCCTGGTCGCGGCCGCATCGCTGATCGGGTGGCTGCGCCGGCGTGGCGAGGACCACACCGCGACTGGCGCGCCGGACGACGACAACGGATCACTGAAGGAGCAGCGCCTGCGGTCCCTGGCCGCCAAGGTGTCCGAACAGTGCGACGCCGAGAAGCGGCAGCGACGGCTCCTGGACCCCCTTCCGATGCCGGTCTCCTGGCACACGGTCGGGCCGCCGGCCTGCGACCACTGGCGGGTCATCCGCCAAGGCGATGGCGATGCCCCGCTGCGGCTGGATGGCACCCTGGACGACCTGTACCACGTCGTGAGCACGTCAGTGCCGACCCGGCGACTGGTCGTGCTCGGCGCACCCGGCTCAGGCAAGACCAGCTTGATCATCCGCTTCGCCCTGGCCTGCCGGTCCGCACCCGCCGCTGAAACGCGGCCAGTACCCGTGATCTTGAGGTTGCCCACCTGGGACCCCACCGCGCAGACCCTGCGGCAATGGATCACCGAGCGGCTGGACCAGGACTATGGCGTCAGCGGATTCACCTGGATCGAGTCGCTGCTGCCGGTGCTGGACGGACTCGACGAGATGCCCGCCAGGGTCCGCGGGACGGCCCTTCGGGCCATCAACGCCGCGTTCACGCCCGGCGCTCCGCTGATCGTGACCAGCAGGAGCGGCGAATACCACGAGGCGGTACGAGACGCCGATGTGATCACAGGGGCCGCGGTGATCGAACTCGACCCGCTCTCCCCCGAGGAGATCTGTGCCTACTTGAGTGACGCGACGCGGCCTGACCGGGTCGCGCGGTGGGAGAAGGTGTTCGCCCGCATACGCCGCGAGCCTCGCGGCGAACTGGCGGCGACGCTGTCGGTGCCGCTGAATCTGTCGCTGGCCCGCCTGGCCCACGCCGACGGCCATGGCGATCCCGATCATCTGCTGACCCTGCCCAGCGCCGCCGCCCTGCGGGAGCATCTGCTCGACCGGCTCCTCGGCGTCCTGTATCCCGACCTGCCCGAGGCCACTGCCGGCGAACGCCCCTGGAACGGCCGGGACGCGCACCGCTGGCTCGCCTTCCTCGCCCGTCACCTGCACCGCCACGACGTCCACGACCTGGCCTGGTGGGAGCTGGCCCACGCCGTCCCCCGACGGGCCCGCGTCCTGATCTGGGCCGTCGCGGCCGGGATCGTGCTCGCGCTCGCCAACACGCTCGTGGGACTCCCCTGGAGCCTGGCAGCCGAAGACACCGCCACGAGAGCAGGGCAGGATCTTTTATGGGGGTTCGGGGGTGGGCTCGTGGTCGGAGCCGTGAACAGCTTCTGGACGCCGTTGTTCCCGAAGATCCCGAAGTTCCGCCGATTCGTCATCCGCCGGACGGGCCGGTCAGTGCGCCTGCGCATAGGCCTGGGTCTCGGCTCCGGGCTCCGGCGCGGGCTGAGGGGCGGGGTGGAGAGCGGCATCCCCGCCATGCTCATCATCACCCTGATCACCTGCTTGACCAGGCGCCCGCCCGGCGTGGCGAGTGTGTCCGGCTACGTGCAGGACGCAGGTTCCCTGCTGCTGATCGCCTTCGCCTTCGGCTTCTGCTGTGGCTTCTTCTACAGCTTCGTCACCGGGCTCGGCGCCGAGTTCGTCACGGTCTTCGATGACATCGACACCGAGCGCGGGGCGACGCCCGCCGAGGTGCTCCGCTCGGACCGGACCTGGACCACGACCGCCGCGCTCCTGGGCGCCGTCATCACCGCGCTCATGACCGCCATGTTCGTCCCGCTCATGGACGAGGAGCCGTACGATGCGTGGCAGCTCGCCGGCCAGGCCGTTCATGTCGGGGTGGCGGGCGGCCTCTGCTCGTGGCTGTGCACGGCGTACACCCAGTTCCTGCTCGCACTGCTGTCTCTCGCGGCAGCCGGAAGGCTGCCCTGGCGGCCGATGGCGTTCTTGCAGGACGCCGCGCGGCGGGGGGCGCTGCGCCAGGTGGGCGGAGTATTCCAGTTCCGCCACGCCCTGCTGCGCGACCGCCTGGCTCTCGGC
Source organism: Nonomuraea sp. NPDC026600 (assembly GCF_040638335.1). Classification (NCBI taxonomy): domain Bacteria; kingdom Bacillati; phylum Actinomycetota; class Actinomycetes; order Streptosporangiales; family Streptosporangiaceae; genus Nonomuraea; species Nonomuraea sp. NPDC026600. The sequence continues at coordinate 28,572 of NZ_JBEZYD010000033.1, read as the reverse complement.
GGTCCCGGCAGCGGGGGAGGGGCGGACCGGTGAGGGGGCATTGAGGGTGTTACTGCGCCCCTTGGCCGGCCGGGAGCTTTTCGGCTTGTTCGGAGCGCTCAGGGGTGGGCTCGGGGCCGGAGGAGTGTCCTTTGCAGAAGCCATTGGTCACGATGAGCCGCCCACGAGCAGGCGTATAGGAGTCGGTTTGGGAGGAGACGATCACGCCCTGGCAGGTCGGGCAGACGATCGGGTGGTTGGCTGACATGAAAGCCCTTTCGGCATCATGGTAAGAGCGCTGAGACGCGTTCCCGGGGGAGGCTTCTATCCTGGAAACGAGTGTTCACACGCCTCACAGGACACCTTGCGATGTCCTCGGCAGCGGGCCGCCGAGATCATCGTGTCCCGCGCACAGTGCGGGGGTGCCGCTGCGGCTGCCACTCGGGCGCGAGAACGCTGAGCATATCTCGGGTACGTACCGGCGTGGTCAGGCGGGGATCGCCCGCGGTGCCGGATTCGAGGGCATCGGTCCGGCCCATCTAGGCTGGCTGTCATGGCCACCGACGATCTGATGTCCAGGGCGCTCGAAACGCTCGGGGACGATGGCCCGCTGTCGGTCGAGGCGATCCGCCGTCTCGCCGACCTGGCCGACACGCCCGAGTCGATGATGATCCACGAGGTCGCCGACCTGCTCGACGTCTCGCCTCACACGCTGCGCTACTACGAGCGGGCCGGGCTGGTCGAGGTGGCCCGCGACGGCAACGGTCATCGTGTCTACGACGCCGGAGCGGTGCGGCGCCTGGTGTTCGTCACCCGGATGCGGCTGTCCGGCATGCCGATGCGTGACCTGCAGCACTACATCTCGCTCATCGACGACGGGGAGCGCACGGTGCCCGAGCGGCTCGACATGCTGCTCGAACATCGCGACACCATCCGCCGCCGGATCCGTGAGCTGACCCTCTCCCTCACGGCGACCGAGTACAAGATCGCCACGTACGGGGGCTCGACCGGGTCGGACGTCCGGCACCTCGACCCCGCCACCGGCATCGACCGCACGACGCTGCCGCACCGGGCACTACCGGCGGAGTGAGGGACGCCGACGCTCGCTCCCGCGTGCCCGCACGGTCACGCCCTGCCCGGCGAGCACGTGACGTGAGGGCCGGCGCTACCGATGCAGTTCGAGTGAAAGGTGCGCGGACAGCGCGCGGAGGAAGTCGGGCGCGTCGAAGATCTCCCCGGCGGAGGCGACCCCGGTCGTCGTGGTCTGACCGGCGAGGATGCGGCGGACCGCCTCCACCGCGAGCGGCGCGCTGACGGCGTAGATGTCCTGGCCGCTCGCCGTGGCGCGCCGTTCCGCGCCGCCGGAGCGCACGACGACATCGACGACGAACCTCTGGTCGGAGCGTCCGCGCTCGTCGGCCGCCGCCGGTGCCGGAGTGTCCGGGGCCGACAGGTCCTCGACCGCCTCGACCGTCATGTACGAGCGCACCTCGGGGACCGCCAGGTGGCTGGGGATCGTGACGACGTCGGCCATGCTGAACTCCCCGAAGACGGGCCGGACGCCCATCGGATCGGGGAACGTCCACTTCAGGGACGGCAGAGCGTCCTGGTGGTACTCCAGCTTCCCGTTGGTGAAGCGGACCCGCCGGCCGTCCCGCCGTTCCCGGGAGACCTTGCCCGCGTCGCGCGTCCCTGCGGTGGGGTGCCAACTGCTCAGCGCGTACGCGACGTGCGCCTCGTCGGCGGCCGTCCAGTCGCCCATCGCGGCGGTGGCCAGCAGGTCGCCGAGACCGCCGAAGAAGGCCATCGCGGGGACGATCACGGCTCCGGCGGCGTGGGCGCGGTCGGCGAAGTGCGCGAAGGTATCGACGTTGGCCTCGATCTCGGCCGCCACATCCACGTACGGGATCCCGGCCCGCAGAGCCGCCTCGATCACCGGGGCGGCGGTCGTGGCGAAGGGCCCGGCACAGTTGATCACGGCCGCCGTGCCGGCCAGCGCACGGTCGAGCGAGGCCGGATCGTCGACCGACGCCGGCCGGACATCCAGCCCCGGATCGGACGCGGCCAGCGCCCGTAGCTTGCCGGCGTCGCGGCCGGACAGAACCGGGACGAACCCGCGATCCCGCAGCTCCGCCACCACAAAGCGCCCGGTGTGCCCGTACGCGCCGAACACCGCGACCGCGTGACCCGTTCCCATCAGTTCTCCCACCGTCTTCGAATGATGCGCTGAGGACATCCTGGCGATGGCGGCCGCCCGGTACGAGTGGCTGGAACGCCGTTATGCGTACAATTTCGGACATGGGTACTGTCGCGGTTGCCGTCACCGACGGGATGCTGCATTTCGAGCTGTCCGTGGCGTACGAGGTCTTCGGTTCCGACCTGTCCCACGTGGCCGACCCCTGGTATCGCGTGGTCACCTGCGGGCCGGGCGTCGTACGGGTCGGCCGGTTCCGGGTGGAGCCCGACCGCGGGCTCGACCAGCTCTCGCGCGCCGACACCGTGATCGTCCCCGCGTGGGCCGATGTCGACGAGGACCCGCCCGCCGACCTGGTCGACGCCGTGCGCGCGGCCCATGAGGCGGGCGCGCGCGTGGCCGCTCTCTGCACGGGCGCGTTCGTGCTGGCCGCCGCCGGCCTGCTGGACGGGCGGCGCGCGACCACGCATTGGGCGCACGCCCAGGTCCTGGCCATGCGCTATCCCCGGGTGGAGGTCGATCCGGACGTGCTCTACGTGGACAACGGCAGCGTGCTCACCTCCGCCGGCAAAGCCGCCGCGATGGACTTGTGCCTGCACCTCGTCCGCCTCGACCACGGCTCGGCGGTCGCCAACACGGTGGCCCGCCGCCTGGTCGTGCCGCCGCACCGGCCCGGCGGCCAGGCCCAGTTCGTCTCGTCCCCGGTGCCCGCCCAGGAGAACCACCCGCTCGCCGAGTTGTTCCCCTGGGCGATCGAACGGCTGGACCATCCGCTGACCGTGGAGGACCTGGCCCGCCAGGTGACGATGAGTTCGCGCAACCTGGGCCGGCAGTTCAGGTCGGTGACCGGGACGACCCCGCTGCAATGGCTGCTGACTCAGCGGATCCGCCGCGCCCAGGAGCTGCTGGAGACCACCGACGACAGTGTCGACGCCATCGCGGAAGCCACCGGCATGGGCACCGCGACGACGCTGCGCCGGCACTTCAACCGCACCGTCGGCGTGCCCCCGGACACCTACCGCCGCACCTTTCGCAGCTCGCGCCCCGGGCTGGGGTTGCCGACAGCACGGCGACCGGCCGCCGGTGTTCCTGGGTGATGATCAAAAGCCGCAGGGAGGTCAGGCGCGCATGTTCGCGCCGCCGTCGATGGCCCACACCTGGCCGTTGATCCATTCGGCGTCGTCGGACAGCAGGAAGGTCACGACCGCGGCCAGGTCGCTCGGGCGCCCCAGCCGGGTGGTGGGGACGTGCTCCAGGAACATCTTCTGGAGCTGGACGTCGTTCTGCGCCTCCTGCGTCTCGCCCATGACCAGGCCGGGCATCACTCCGTTGCAGCGCACGCCCTTGGGGCCGAAGCTCCCGGCGATGTGCCGGGTGAGCGCGTTGACCGCCGACTTCGATGCCCCGTAGGCGGGGCGCTTGCGGTCGCTGGCGCTCACCGCGGCGCCGGAGGAGCAGTTGACGATGCTGCCGCCGCCGTTGTCCAGCAGGTGCGGCAGGACGGCGCGCGCCGTACGGACATAACCCAGGACGTTGACGTCCAGAGTCCGTTCCCACACGTCCAGGTCGGTGTCGAGCAGCGACTTGTCGCGCCCGAGGTTGCCCGGCGACAGGTCCGCGCCGACGTTGAACAGGCCGTGCACGCCGCCGAACTCCTCGAGGGTCTTGGCGACCATCGCGTTGACGGAGTCCTCGTCGGCGAGGTCGAACCGCAGCCCGAGCGCCGAACCGCCGGCCTCGGTGATCTTGTCGGTGGTGGCCTGCGCGCCGGACAGGTTGATGTCGCCGACGACGACGTTGGCACCTTCCTCCGCGAGCCTGATCGCGGTGGCCGCGCCGATGCCGGTCGCCCCGCCGGCCACGATGATCGTCTTCTCCGTCAAGCCGCGCATTGTCCGCTCCGATCGATGGGGGTCCGCCAAACCGTACATATGTGTACGTTTCTAACGGCGCTAAACGTACAATCATGTACGGTTCATCGCAAGTTAGGGTTGGACCGTGCGTGAGAGTGGGTTGCCAGTGACACGGAAGGACGCCGCCCGCAACCGGGACCGGCTGCTCGCCGCGGCCCGGCGGATGTTCGCCGAACACGGCCACGACGTCGCGCTGGAGGAGATCGCCCGGGCCGCCGGGGTGAGCCGCACCACGATCTACCGCAACTTCGCCACCCGCGAGGAACTCGCGGCCACGGTCTTCGCCGACAACGTCGCCCAGATCGAGCAGCATGCGGCCGGACTACGGGAACGGCCCGACGGCGCGGTCAAGCTGTTCGACTTCGTCCTGGACATGCAACTGGACAACCGCGGCCTGGCCCAGGTCCTGTCCGGCGTCGACCTGGAATGGTTCATGGAACATCACCGCCGCATCGCGGCCTGCTTCGAGCCGCTCCTCGGCCGCGGCCGCGCGGCCGGCATCGTCCACCCCGTCGTCGACATCGACGATCTGATGCTCGCCATCTCCATGGGTGAGGCCGCCGTCACCAGCCGCGACGCCGCGCAGCGCGACATCCGCCACAAACGCGTACGGGAAATGCTGCACCGCGCCCTTTTCACCCGCTGACGCCCTCGCGCCCTGCCTGGGTGGCCAGGTCAAACCTGACCGTGCCGTGCTTTGTCGCAGACCTTACGTGCGACGGCGGCCGGGCGGTGTGGTCCGGATAGCATTTTGTAGGTTCCCTACAACGAAGCGGCTCCGGCACGCGCCATGCGGACCATTGGTTAACCGCACGGTAATCGAGCAGGGTATAGAAATCAGGGTGCAGGCGACGCTCCGGGACCCGGACGTCGCCTTCTGTGCGGGTACTTGGGAGGCTCAGCCGGTGTTCAGTCGTGTCGCCATCGTCAACCGTGGAGAGGCCGCCATGCGGCTCATCCACGCCGTCCGGGATCTTTCTGCGGAGACCGGGACACGGATCGAGACGGTCGCCCTCTACACCGACGCCGACCGCAACGCGACCTTCGTCCGTGAAGCGGACATCGCCTACTCGCTGGGCCCCGCCTCGGCCCGCCCGTACCTCGACCACGCCGTCCTGGAACAGGCGCTGGTGGAGACCGGGGCCGACGCCGCGTGGGTCGGCTGGGGGTTCGTCGCCGAGGACCCGGCGTTCGCCGAGTTGTGCGAGAAGATCGGCGTCACCTTCGTCGGGCCGAGCGCGGAGGCGATGCGCAAGCTCGGCGACAAGATCGGCGCGAAGCTGATCGCCGAGGAGGTCGGCGTCCCGGTCGCGCCGTGGAGCCGCGGCGAGGTCGCCACCCTCGAGGACGCGCTGCGCGCCGGCGACGCGATCGGCTACCCGCTGATGCTCAAGGCGACCGCGGGCGGCGGCGGGCGCGGCATCCGCATGGTCGCCTCGGAGAAGGAGCTGGCCGACGCCTACGAGCGCACCAGCCAGGAGGCGCTGCGCGCGTTCGGCTCCGGCGTGGTCTTCCTGGAGCGCCTGGTCACCGGCGCCCGGCACGTCGAGGTCCAGGTCATCGCCGACGGGCAGGGCACCGCGTGGGCGCTGGGCGTCCGGGACTGCTCGGTGCAGCGGCGCAACCAGAAGATCATCGAGGAGTCCGCCTCCCCGATCCTGGCGATCGAGCAGATCGCCGAGCTGAAGGCGTCGGCCGAGCGGCTCGCCGTGGCCGTCTCATACCGCGGCGCGTGCACCGTCGAGTTCCTCTACCACCCCGGCCAGAGGCTGTTCGCCTTCCTCGAGGTCAACACCCGGCTGCAGGTCGAGCACCCGATCACCGAGATCACCACCGGCACCGACCTGGTCCGGCTGCAGTTGCACGTGGCCAGCGGCGGGAAGCTCGAAGGCGCCCAGCCGGTCGAGGCCGGCCACGCCATCGAGGCCCGGCTCAACGCCGAGGACCCCGACCGCGACTTCGCACCCGCTCCGGGTCGCATCGCGCGCCTGGTGCTGCCCGCTGGACCCGGCATCCGGGTGGACACCGGTGTCAGCGAGGGCGACGTCATCCCGGCCGACTTCGACTCGATGATCGCGAAGGTCATCGCCTACGGCCGCGACCGCGGGCAGGCGCTGGGCCGCCTGCGCCGCGCGATGGCCGAGACCACGGTGATCATCGAGGGCGGCGCGACCAACAAGAGCTTCGTCCTCGACCTGCTCGACCAGCCCGAGGTGATCGACGCGAGCGCCGACACCGGCTGGATCGACCGCGTCCGCGCCGAGGGCCGCCTGGTCAGCCACCGGCACTCCGCGATCGCCCTGGCCGCCGCCGCGATCGAGGCGTACCAGGACGAGGAGGAGGTCAGCCGCCAGCGGCTGCTGTCCACCGCGCACGGCGGCCGCCCGCAGGTCCAGCACGACTCGAGCCGCCCGCTGAGCCTCAAACTCCGCGGCGGCGGCTACCGGGTGAGCGTGGCCCGGGTCGGGCACAAGCGGTTCCGCGTCGGCATCTCCGGCGGCGGTGACACCCCGGCGGACGTCGAGGTGGAGCGGTTCGACGCGCACAGCGGCCGGATCGTGGTCAACGGCCGCCGGTTCCGGCTGGTGTCGGCCACGCACGGGCCGATCCACCTGGTCGAGGTCGACGGCGTCACGCACCGGATCAGCCGCGACGAAGGCGGTGTGGTCCGTTCTCCCGCGCCCGCGCTGGTGGTCGCGACGCCGGTGTCGGCCGGCGACGAGGTCGAGTCGGGCGCGCCGCTCCTGGTGCTGGAGAGCATGAAGATGGAGACGGTGCTGCGCGCGCCGTTCCGCGCCCGCGTCCGTGAGTGCTCGGTGTCGGTGGGCAGCCAGGTCGAGACCGGCGCGCCGCTGTTGCGGCTGGAGCCGCTGCTCGACGAGGGCGCCGAGGAGGCGGAGTCCGCCGCCGAGACCGTGGAGATCGAGCTGCCCGCGGAGCCCGCGGCGGCATCCGCGGCCGAGCGCGTCGAGCGCGGCCTTCAGGACCTGCGCAGCCTGCTGCTCGGCTTCGACGTCGACCCGCACGACCACAAGCGGGTGCTGTCGGCCTACCTGGCCGCGCGCGCCGAGCTGGGCGGGCGGCTGCTCGAGGGCGAGCTGGACCTGCTCACCGTGTTCGCCGACCTGTCCGAGCTGAGCCGCAACAAGCCGGTCGGCAAGCTCGACGTCGAGCCGGACAGCCAGGTGCACAGCCCACGCGAGTTCTTCCACAGCTACCTGCAGAGCCTCGACGTCGAGCGCGCGGGCGTCAGCGAAAGCTTCCAGGCCAAGCTCACCAAGGTCCTCGGCCACTACGGCATCGCCGACCTCGACCGCACGCCGGAGCTGGAGGCCGCGGTCTTCCGGATCTTCCTGGCCCAGCAGCGGATGAGCACCGACGTCGCGATCGTGTCGGAGCTGCTGCGCCAGTGGCTGGCCGGCGCGCCGCCGCTCGAGTCGCTCAGTGAGCGCGCCGGCCTCACCCTCGAGCACCTGGTCGAGGCCACGCAGGTGCGCTTCCCCATGGTGTCCGACCTGGCACGTGGCGTGGTGTTCCGCTGGTTCGCCCAGCCGTTGCTGCGCCGCAACCGCGCCAAGGTCTACGCCGCGGTACGCGACGACCTGCGTTACCTGGACCGCGAGCCGGACGCGCCGGACCGCGCCGAGCGGATCCAGGCCATGGTGGCCAGCGCCGAGCCGCTGGTCCGGCTGATCGGCCAGCGGATCGGCCGGCCAGGACGGGACCACGCGCCGCTGCTGGAGGTGCTGACCCGCCGCTACTACGGCAACCGCGGGCTGTCCGAGGTCACCACGCGGGAGAGCGCGGGCTGCCGGTTCGTCACCGCCGAGCACACCGGCTCAGGCGGCGCGACACGCGTGGTCACCACCGCCGTGGACATCGCCGCCCTGCCCGACGCCATCGGCGCCGTCTCCGCGTTCGCCGCCGACGTCCCCGAGCGCGGGCTGGTCGCCGACCTCTACGTCACCTGGGAGGACCAGCCGGACGCCGACGCGATGGCGGTACGGCTCGGACAGCTCCTCGCCGAGTACCCGCCGCCCGCGGGCGTCCGCCGGATCACCACCACCGTCGCCGGCACCAGCGGCGCCGTGATGCACCACCACTTCACCTTCCGGCCCGACGGAGCTCGCGACGCGGGCTTCGCCGAGGATCGGCTGATCCGCGGCCTGCACCCGCAGATCGCCCGGCGCCTGCAACTGCAGCGGCTGCGCGAGTTCGACCTGACCCGGCTGCCGTCCGCCGACGAGGAGATCTACCTGTTCAAGGCCGTGGCGCGGAGCAACCCGGCCGACGAGCGGCTCATCGCGATGGGCCAGGTCCGCGACCTGACGCCGCTACGCGAGGCGGACGGCAGGCTGGTCGCGCTGCCCGCGGTGGAGGACGCGATCACCGCGGGCCTGGACGCGATCCGCAACATCCAGTCGCAGCGACCCCAGAACAAGCGGTTCGACACCAACCGGATCATGATGTACGTCTGGCCGTCGACCCAGCTGACAACCGACGAGCTGAACATGCTGGTCCAGCGCATCCTGCCGACCACGGCGGGCGCGGGGCTGGAGGAGGTCCAGTTCGCGGCCCGCCAGCGCACCGCCGCCGGCGAGCTGACCGAGGTCGCCGTGCGGATCACCCTCGATCCCGGCAACGGTGCGCGCCTGCACGTCGGCGAGCCGTCGACGGAGCCGCTGCAGCCGCTGGACGACTACCGCCAGAAGGTGCTGCGCGCGGCCCGGCGCGGGAACGTCTACCCGTACGAGCTGACCGGCCTGCTCACCGGGGCGGAGGGCGGCTTCGTCGAGCACGACCTCGACGAGCACGGCGCGCTCGTGCCGGTGGACCGGCCGAAGGGGAAGAACTCCGCGGCGATCGTGGCGGGCGTCGTCACCACGCCGACCGAGCGGCACCCCGAAGGCGTCACCCGCGTGGTCCTGCTCGGCGACCCGACGAAGGCGCTGGGCGCGCTGTCAGAACCGGAGTGCTCACGGGTGATCGCCGCGCTCGACCTCGCCGAGCGGATGCGGGTCCCGCTGGAGTGGTTCGCGCTGTCGGCGGGCGCGCGGATCTCGATGACCTCGGGCACCGAGAACATGGACTGGGTCGCGGCCGCGCTCAAGCGGATCGTCACGTTCACCCAGGCGGGCGGCGAGATCAACATCGTGGTCGCCGGGATCGCCGTCGGCGCCCAGCCGTACTGGAACGCCGAAGCGACGATGCTCATGCACACCAAGGGCATCCTGGTGATGACGCCGGACTCGGCGATGGTGCTCACCGGCAAGCAGTCGCTGGACTTCTCCGGCGGCGTGTCGGCCGAGGACAACTTCGGCATCGGCGGATACGACCGCGTCATGGGGCCGAACGGCCAGGCCCAGTACTGGGCGCCTACCCTGACGGCCGCCCGCGACGTGCTGATGGCGCACTACGACCACACCTACATCGTGCCCGGCGAGACGGCGCCGCGGCGGGCCTGCACCGGCGACCCGGCCGACCGCGACGTCTCCGGGTTTCCGCACGCGATCGCCGGCAGCGACTTCACCACCGTCGGCCAGATCTTCTCGGCCGAGCACAACCCGGACCGCAAGAAGCCGTTCGACATCCGCACGGTGATGCGCGCGGTGTCCGACCAGGATCACCCGGTGCTGGAGCGCTGGGCGGGCATGGCCGACGCGGAGACCTCCGCGGTGCAGGACGCGCACATCGGCGGCTGGCCGGTGTGCCTGATCGGCATCGAGTCGCGGTCGGTGCCGCGGCGCGGCTTCCCGCCCACCGACGGGCCGGACACCTACACCGCGGGCACGTTGTTCCCGCGGTCGTCGAAGAAGACCGCGCGGGCGATCAACTCGGCGTCCGGCAACCGGCCGCTGGTGGTGCTGGCGAACCTGTCCGGGTTCGACGGCTCGCCGGAGTCGATGCGCAAGCTCCAGCTCGAGTACGGCGCGGAGATCGGCCGGGCGATCGTCAACTTCGACGGGCCGATCGTGTTCTGCGTGATCTCCCGTTACCACGGCGGCGCGTTCGTGGTGTTCTCCAAGGCGCTCAACCCGAACATGACCGTGCTGGCGCTGGAGGGCTCGTTCGCCTCGGTGCTCGGCGGTGCCCCGGCGGCGGCCGTGGTGTTCTCCGGTGAGGTGAACAACCGCACCGCGACCGACCCGCGGGTGACCGAGCTGCAGACGCGGGTCTCGGCGGCCAGCGGCGCCGCGCGGGCGGCGCTGAACGCCCAGCTCGCCGAGGTGCGGTCCGCCGTCCGGGCGGAGAAGCTCGGCGAGCTCGCCGCGGAGTTCGACCGGGTGCACAGCATTCAGCGCGCGGTCGAGGTCGGCTCGGTGGACGCGATCATCAGCGCCGCCGAGCTGCGGCCGCGGATCATCGAGGCCATCGAGCACGGCATGAAGCGCTGACGCTTCGGGGCCCGGCCTCGGCCGGGCTTCGAGGTCGTGGGCGTCAGTACGTCTCGTCCTGGGCGGGCCGGGCGGTGCTGTGGCGCAGCATCAGATCGGCGCAGAAGTAGCTCTTGTAGATGATGGTCGCCACCTCCCGCCAGTCCCGGCGCAGCACCAGCAGCCGCAGCACGACGTACGGAATGCGCGTGTCCAGCTCGTCCAGCAGCACCGCCCACTCGTGCCGGTCGGGCAGGGCCACCCGCTTACGCGCCAGCGCCCGGAGCAGGTCCGCGTCGATGCCGGGAAACTCCTGCGGTACGGAGTCCGCGAGGGCGCCGATCTCCCGGTCGCAGCGCAGGTGAATGTCGTGGATCTCCTCGCGCAGGTCGTGGAGGCCGGAGAAGTAGAAGCGCAGGAGGTCCCCCGGCTGGTCGGAGTCCGGCATGGCGTCCTCCAGCAGGTCCGCCAGCGCGTCCGGCAGCGCCTGGAACCGGGCCACGCGGTCCGCCTCCGTCCCCTCGGGATCGAGCCTGGGGACGTGCCCGAACGAGCGCCGGCGCACGGGCGGGGAGGCGAAGAACATCACGAGGACCGCGGCGATGACCGCCAGCGAGATCACGACCACCGCGACGATGAGCCAGATCAGGACGGTCCCGGCGGCCTGGAACGCCGACGAGACGATTCCGCCGACCGCCGAGTAGCGGATCGCCGCCCACACCAGGGCCGCGACCGCTCCGCAGAACGCCAGCAGCTTGGTCAGCCGCCACCCCGACTGCGAGCCGATGAACGCCAGCAACACCGCGAGCAGGAGGGCGACCAGCGGCCGCTCCAGGAAGGACACCACCCCGTCCCATTTCAGCTCGCGCAGCAACTGCCCCGGGGACTTGCCCAGGGCCGCGTACCTGATGCCCGTCCACACCAGCTCCGCTATGGCGAGGCCGAGCAGGACCACGCGCAGCAGGCATGATCTGCTGACTGACGCCAGCACCGCGAGGAGCACGACGACGACCACGGCTGTGAGCGGGTCGGCCAGCGCGTCGGTCAGAGCCATGACGGCACCACCCCGTAGACGACTTGCTGGCATTGTCGGGCGGCCGGTACGCGGTGGCAAGGGGCTGGCCGTCCTGGGCCGCGACCCTGGCCTCGCCCACGTGACGCGCGCTCCCGCGGCTCGCGGTAGCGTCGGGATCAGGTTCGCTGAGCGGCAACGTCGCTTTGGGCGGGATATGTCGTGCGGGAAGTCGGAGGTGATCACGGTGCATCCGGTCTCATGACAGCCCCATCCCGGGGTGTCACGGAGCCGAAAGGTGACCGTATGAGCAAGACCGACAAGACCCGGCCCTGGTGGGTGCGGATGGCCGACGCGCCGATGGCGACCTGCCTGCCCGTACACGATCACCGGTTCGGGTCGTGCACGCTGCCGGACGAGATCACCGCCGGCAGCGCGTCGCTGAGCCACCGCACGGGCGGCTGTTACTGGAGCGCCACCGCCTACGCCTACCACCTGTTCGGTTATGGCGATGGGGGCCGGGAGCGGTACTACTTCCGGCGCGAAGAGCGCCGCCGCGGCCGTCGCCGGGCACGCCGCGAACTGCGCGCCTATCACCGCGAAGACTGAACGAAGACAAGGGCCCGCCGCACGCCGCGCGGGCCCTTTTCTTTCTAACGCGGAAATGGCCGGATGTTCGGGCCGAAAACAAGCCCGCCTTTCCATGGATATCGTTGTGGCAAAAAGGGGTCACACGCCTTGTTCGGCCGCACTTCTGGGCGCACAGTCGAGGCACCGCCAACAGGAAAAGGAGTCCTTTATGGACGGCACGGTCGCGCCACATCGCCGCGTGAAAAACCTCGTACGACGTCTCTTATCGGCCTGCCTCGCAATGTTCACGGTAGCCTTTCTCGTCGCGCCGCCGGCCCGGGCCCAGGCACTGCCGACGCCGAAGGAATTCGTGACGAACCTCGACCTGGAATGCTTCAGGACCACCGTGTACCAGCCGCCGGCCACCACGCTGCTGTTACGGCACCTCAACCCCGTACTCGCCAATCAGCCGACCGTGCAGGTCACGCTCGGACAGCGCGAGCAACTGTGCGTCCCGGTGGCCAAGAACAACGTGATCCCGCCGTCGCCCGCCCTCGATTTCATCAGGTTCGTCGACCTGTCGTGCTACCGGGTCACCGGCCCCTCGATCAACCTGCCCCTGGCGCTGCGCCATCTCAACCCGGTCCTGCAGAACGTGCCGGGCATCGGCGTCACCCTGAACGCGCCTCAGCACCTGTGCGTCCCGGTGGCCAAGAACGGCGTGATCCCCGCCCCGGACGTCCTGCGGCTCATCTCGCACATCGACCTGTTGTGCTACGCGCACACGCCGAACCCGGCCATGAACGTCGGCCTTTCCCTCACCCAGCTCAACCCGGTGCTGACCAACCAGATCCCGCCCGCGGACGTCCGGGTCGCCAATGCCCGCCAACTCTGCGTACCGGTGCAGAAGTCCGGTGACGACATCCCGGCGGACGTGCTGCCCATCGTGCAATGGGTCGATCTGGAGAAGTTCGACATCGTCGCCCCGACCATCACGACGGTGGGGCTGACCCTCACCCACCTCAACCCGGTGCTGGCGAGGGTGCTGCCGGCCGAGGACGCGAGACTGACCGGTGCCTTGCAGTTGGCCGTACCGGTTTCCAAGAACGGGCTGATCCCGCCTGGCTGAACCACTGCGACCGGCCTGGATCGGGATATCCTGATCCAGGCCGGCCGTGCTTATCGCCATTCTTGGGTCCGTGTTCTCATCGCCGCTCGATATATATTCGGCGTTTTTCTTTTTCCGTGGGTCATCTGTCACAGCCGCCGTCCCTGTTCGGGCGGATCCGCGGTCGGCGTACCTCCCGCAGGCCCTTGTACGCGTACGGGTCGGCGCCGGCGACCAGGACGATGTCGCGGTGGTCCGCCTGCGCCATGGGCGTCCCCGCCGGGGGAGTGTCCCACGGCAGCAGCGACTCGGCGCTCATGTAGTGATTGACCAGCGCCCGCCGATAGCCGCTCCTGGCGGTGTTGGGCAGCGACTTGTGCAGCAGGTAGCCGTTGAACACGACCGCGGAGCCGGCCGTGACCTCCACGGGCACCGCGTCGGAGTCGTCGAACGGGAAGCCGTAGGACTCCACCGTGCAGTCATAGCGCGGATCATCGTGCTCACGGTTCGGGTACACCACTCCGGACCGGTGCGAGCCGGGCAGCACCCAGAGGCAGCCGTTCTCGACGGTGGCGTCGTCGAGCGCGAGCCAGACCGCCGTGAGCGAACGGTCGCGGGTCGGGATGAACATCTCGTCCTGATGCCAGGCCTGTCCCGGCTCCCCTTCGGACTTGATGAACAGCATCGACTGCATGGACTTCACGTTCGGGCCGATGATCGTGGTGAGCGGCGAGACGATCGCCGGATGACGCATGGCGGCGAGCATCACTCCGGAGAGCTTGTGCGGGTAGTGGACGCAGAGGAAGCGGCGAAGGACGTCGTCGTCGGTGTCGGCGGGCTCGGCGGGGAGCGCCCCCTGGACGTCGCCGAGTTCGCCGCGGCAGATGCGGACGGCCTCTTCGACCAGCTCGCCGACCTCGCCGGGACTGAACGCGTCCCGGAGGACGAGAAAGCCGTCGCGCTCGTACGTGCTCTTCAGTTCGGTGTTCACGCCGCACCGCCTTTCTCGAAGAAGCCGACCTCGCCGCGTTCCATGAGGACGATGAGGCTGAGCAGCGCGCCCCAGGTCTGGAACGGCTCGCTGTTCGGTTTGTCGCACGCGCCGCCGTGGCTGCTGGAGTAGTTCTCGTGTACGTGGCGGTGCTCGTTCCATTCCTTCAGCACCAGCCTGGAGCTGCCTTCGGCGAGCCACGCGGCCGCGGACCGTTCCCCGGCGCGCAGCAGGCCCAGGTAGACGAGGAAGTTCACCGGCGGCCACGCGCGTCCCGCCCAGTAGCTGCCGTCGCCGAGGTCGACCGGCTCGCCGCGCGGTGAGGTCGGCAGCACCCACGCGCCGCCGAAGCCGTCGTCGGTCATCAGGTGCTCGGCCACCATGCGCCGGGTCCGTTCTCCCGCGCCGACGCCGGCCATCAGGGGGTAGAAGCTCATCGTGGACAGGCGTTCGGTCGGCAGCCCGGTGTCGGTGCGTCTGCTGCGGTAGATGCCGCTCGGCTCGTCCCACAGGGATTCCATCGCCGCCACGACGGCCGCGTGCCGCTCGCGCAGTTCCGCCGCGGCCTCCCGGTCGCCGAGGACGTCGGCGAGGTCGGCGAGTGCCTCGCAGTCGGCCGCGTACAGGCTGTTCATCCCCACGTCGTGGGCGGCGAGCAGGCTCTTGGCCTGGTCGAAGGGCACGTCCTCGAAGACGGGGTGACCGTCCCAGCCGGTCTCGCAGGTCGCGCCGAAGTGCTGGTGGACGCGGGGGATGTCCTGCGGTGAGGGGAACTCGGGGTCGAAGTACGTCGAGCCGGCGCACAGCAGGTCGCCGTCCCTGCGTACCCGCCACCACCAGCGGTTCCAGGACAGCAGCGGCTCGAAGGTCTCCTCCAGGAACCACCGGTCGCCGAACCTGCGGTAGAGCTCGCGGACCACGATCGAACCCACCGGCGGCTGGGATCCGTCGTAGGTCCTGCGGCCGGTGCCCTGCTCGACGTTCGGGACGAAGCCCTCCGGTGTCAGGGCGCGCAGCATCTCGACGGTGTTGACGTAGGCGAGTTCCCTGCTCGACACGGCCGCCAGCAGCGCGTTGAAGAACGCGTCCCAGCAGAACAGGGCGTAGCCGCCGCGCTTGCCGACGTTCCAGAGCCGGCTGACGGTCGTGAGCACGCGGGACCGCGCGGGTTCGTAGATCGTGTTCCACGAGATGGCGTCCCTGACGATCTCGCGGTGCTGCGCCACGGGGTCGGTGCCGGCCGTGCCGATCTCGGCGGCGGCGCGGGCCACGATCTCCGCGATCTCCGGCAGGTCGCGGGCGCGGCCGGTGCTGATCCCGACGGCGCCGGTCAGCTCCATCGCCAGGTACGGCCCGTCGATGTCGGTGTAGGGGTCGTCGACGTGCGGGGCGGTGCAGAAGATCTGGACGGTTCCGCCGGGTCCTTCGGCGGTGATCCGGCCCCCATCGCGGGTGACGGAGCCGGGCCGGTTCCACAGGTAGCCGACGCCGGCGGTCAGCAGCGCGCTCTTGCGCTGGTTGGCGGTGGGTGTCACCAGCACGACCAGGTCGGCACCCGCGTGCGCCGCCTGCGCCCGGATCGTGATGCCCGCCCACGTCACGGTCGTCTCGGTGTAGCGGCCGTCGTAGGCGTGCCGGCCCAGGGTGACGGTCTCCGCGCCTTCGGTGCGGCGGCCGATCTGGGCGGCGCGCAGTGAGGTGCCCCGGTAGTACTCCTTCAGGCCGAGGGACAGGCCCAGGGCGTCGGGGAGGAGCACGTGGGTGAGCACGCTGCGCGTGTCCCAGGTGTTCCACCCTCGGGCGAGCGAGGCCTGGACATGGGCGTAGTTCGTCATGCGTTCCTTCGGGGAATCCACACGCGCATGGCGTGCGGGCCGCGGTTGGCCCAGGCGTAGTAGGGGATCAGCGTGATGTCCGTGGATCGCGCCGGCGCCACCGGCTGCCCGTAGGGCCGGTACGGGGACTCCGCCGGTCCCCGCGCGAGCGCGCCGTCCGCTCTGAGCACGATCACGCCATCGAGCAGGTCCGGCCGGTGTTCGGGCCGCGGCGGCGTGGCAGGATCGATGCGGAGGTCCTCCAGGATGACGCCGGACGGCTGGTCGGGCTGTTCGACCGCGTAGACCAGCGGCCCACGGGTGACGGCGACGCACCCGCGCGTGGCATCCACGCGGTCGTCGGCCACCAGGACCCGGGCGGGCATGGGCATCCGCAGCAGCACCCGATCGCCGGCCTGGAACACCCGGCGCGTACGGGCGTAACCGCCGGACGCCACCGGCTTGTCGTCCATGGTGGATCCTTCGGCCCAGTCCGGTACGCGCAGCGCCAGTTCCACCTCACGCCCCGGCGCCTCTCGTACGGTCACCGTGACCAGGCCGTCCCATGGGTAGCCGGTTTCGACGTCCACGGTGAGCCCGCCCGAGGTCAGCGTGCTTTGGGCGTACAGGTGCACCTGGAGCCCGTCTTCCGTGCCGGTCGCCAGGTAGGCGGGGAGGCCGGCCAGCGTACGCATCACGTTGGGCGGGCAGCAGGCGCAGTTGAACCACGGACGGCGGCCGTACGCCGGCGACCGCTGCACATCACCCCGTGCGCCGGTCCGCCGGTGCAGCGTGTTGACGTAGAAGTAGTCCGCCTCGCTTAGCGACACCGCGGGCAGCAGGGCGTTGTACACCAGCAGTTCGATCTGGTCGGCGTAGGCCGATTCGCCGGTGGCCAGCAGCAGCCGCCACGCCCACTGCATCGCCCCGATCGCGGCGCAGGTCTCCGCGTACGCCCGATCCGGCGGCAACTCGTACGCCTCGCCGAACGCCTCGCCATCCCAGCGTGAGCCGACCGCGCCGGTGATGTGCTGCTTCTGGCGGCGCATGGTGTCGTACTGCCGGCGTACCGCGGCCAGCAGTTCGGCGTCGCCGGTCTCGATGGCGACGTCGGTGGCGCCCGCGGCGAAGTAGAGGGCGCGCACGGCGTGCCCCTCCACCGTCCCGGCCTCGCGTACGGGAAGCCGGTCGGAGTAGTGGGCGGGGTCGCCGTAGTGCGAGGGGTCGAAGCCTGGTTTCGCGGCACGACCGTACCCGCGGGCTTCGACGAAGTGACGAGCCAGGTCCAGGTACCGGTGCGCACCCGTCTGCCGGTACAGCTCGACCAGCGCCATCTCCACCACGGGGTGCCCGTCCAGCTCACCGCGCCGATCGGGGCCGAACGTCTCGGTGAGCTGGTCGGCGAACCGGGTGGCGACCCCCAGCAGCTCGACCTGGCCGGTCGCGCGGGCCGCGGCCACTGCCGCCTGGATCAAGTGGCCGGCGCAGTAGAGCTCGTGGCTCGTCCACAGTCGCGCGTACCGTTCCTCGCCGCGGATCTGGACGGCGGAGTTGAGGTATCCGTCGTCGCGTTGCGCCGCCGCGATCGTCCGGCTGAGCTGGAGCAGGTGGTCCAGCAGCCCTTCGTCGGGGCTGCGCGCGTACTCCCAGGCGACCGCCTCCAGCCATTTGTAGACATCGGAGTCCCGGAAGGAGGCGCCCTGGGCCGTGCCGGTGGCCTCCCCTGCGGCGATCCGGAGGTTGTCGATGTTGCCCGCTTCGAGCAGCCGTTCATGTCCGAGGGGGATCGCGGCGCGGTTGGCCTCCAGCCGCCGCGCCCAGAACCCGCCGACCACCCGGCTGCCCGAGAGCGGCAGCGGGCACAGGGCCACCGCGGCGGTCGAGGTGGGCGCGGCGGGGCCGCTGGCGGCCGTCACGCTCGCGCCTGCCGGCGGAACCGGACGGCGTCGGCGATGACCACACCGTCGGCCGCGTCGCTCAGCTCGACATAACCGTCGAGACCGGCGCGGAAGGAGAAGGTGCCCAAAGACGTCCACTCGCCCATGCGGACGTCGGGCACCCCGCGCACCCGCTGGTTGACGGGCACCGGAGTCGTGCCTTCGGCGTGGTGAACGACGTAGGGGGCGTTGGTCGCCCGGTTGGGGTCGGCCGAGTAGGAGACGAGCACCTCGTAACGGTCGTCGCCCGGGAGCGCCGGTCGCCACCGTGCGGTGTTGGCGCCGGTGCCGCGAGCGTGCGTCAGGTAGTTGAATCCGTAGTAGCCGGTGACGCCTCTGCTGCTCGGCCAGGTGCCGGTGGCGTCGAAGCCGAGCCCGCCGTTGTCGACGGTGACCTCCTCGCGCACGTCCGGCGAGGCGGACGCCTGGATGAGGCTCAGCTGGTCGAGTGAGATGGCCGTGCCGCCACCCCGGCCGGGGCCGGCCAGCGTGAAGCGGATGGTGTGCCGGCCGGGCCGCAACCGCTTCCGGTCCAGCAGGACGACGTCGTAGCCATCACCCCGGAACGACGTCAGATCCACCGTGGAGGTACGCGGCGTCTTGCCGTCCACGGTCACCGCGATGAGGCCGCCGTCCCCGGATCGGTAGTAGCGCAGCCATAATTCCTGCTCACCGCGCTGAGTGACGATGAAGGGGTACTCGATGAAGTCCCCGGTCACGGCGGGGGCGAAGGCGGCGCGGGCACCGCCGCGCGCGGTGGCTTCGCGGACCACCGTCACCGTTCCGCCTGACAGGCGTGCACGAGCCGTGTGACCCAGGTCGTACGTCCTCTCGGTCAGCTTCGGGCCGATGGCCAGGCTGTCCCGGCCCTGCGTCAGCCACTCCAGGTTGAACCGGGCGGCGGCCACGCGCCGCGGGGTGCCGTCGAGGTCGCCGTCGCAGCCGTACAGGAGAACGATCGTGCCGTCGGACAGACGCGCCAGGTCCGAGTAGTAGCCCCGGCCCGCGTTGACGGAGCGGGCATACCTGAAGGAGTCGCCTTCGTCGTAGCTCACCGCGACCGTCATGTTCCAGCGCATCGGCGCGTCGGGCCGGCTGAACAGCACGCGGTTGACGTCCCCGCTGCGCGGTCCGCCGGTGTGGCGCAGGAGGCCGGTGTCGACGCCGTTGAAGAGTCCGGGGCTGAAGTTCATGGTGGGGGGCGACCAGGTCAGACCGCCGTCCGAGCTGACCGCGATGTCGCGCGGCCAGTCGTTGCCCGAACCGGGCCGGCTGTTCATCAGCACCGTGCCGTCCTCGCGCTGCACCAGCCTGGCCTCCCCGACGACGGGATAGCCCGTGGCCATCGGCACCTCGCCGCCGGCCTGCCACGTGCGGCCGTGGTCGTCGCTGTAGACGGTAGAGGCGCCGTAGTGGCGATCGGCGGCGGGGACGCCGCTGATGATGGTCCGGTGGGAGACGGTGAGGAGCAGCCGGCCCGAGTCGAGCTGGATACCGTGACCGGGTCCCGGGCCGTGCATCGCCCAGTTGTACGGGAAGTGGTCGAAGAGGCCGGCCAGGCTGCGCGGCTCGCTCCAGGTGGCGCCGCCGTCCTTGCTGGAGATGACGTACACCGTGCTGGAGTCGGCGGAGCAACTGGTGTTCTCCGGCAACTGCACGCAGAGCCCGTGGAACAGGAACACCTCGCCCGTCACCCGGTCCACCACGAAGGTGGGGTTGGACCAGGACTGGCCGTCGACGGAGAGCGCCACCGCCTGGGACGGGCTCCAGGTCTGCCCCTTGTCGGTGCTGCGGCGGACGAGCAGGTCGTGCGGCCCGGCGTCGCACACCAGGTGCCGGCCTTCGGTGCAGGCCAGGATCGTGTCGTCGGGCAGTACGGCCAGGGCGTGCACGTGGTAGCTGGCCAGCGGATCCACGGCGGAGTCCCACAAGGTGGCCTCCGCGAAGAACGGCGCGGCCGCGGAGGCCGCGGAGGCCGCGGCGGGGGAGGGTAAGGCGGTCGTGGCGGCACCTGCGGCGAGCCCCAGGGCGAACGTCCGTCGGCTGATGGGCATGGGCATACGACTCTCCTCGGATGAACTTCCTGAGGACAGGACTGGGCGGTTTACTCGGGTTGACGCGCAGCCCGCAGAGCGCCTGGCCGCACGAGGTCGGGCAATTCGGCCAGCGCGGTGCGCAGCGCGGTGAGCTCGGATTCGGTGAAAGGCTGGAACGGCGCCGCGGCGTGGGGCGGGCAGAGCCCCAGCTCGTGCAGCGCGGTCTTGATCACGACGATGCCGCTGGACGCCGGCCGGATCGCGAAGAGCGCGGCCAGCCGGTCGACGTCGCCCTGCCGGGCTGCCGCGGCGGCGTGGTCTCCGTCGCGGCCGGCCTGGAACAGCTCGACGCAGAGCGCCGGCGCGAGCATGCCCACGCCCGGCACCAGCCCGGCGGCCCCCAGGCGCAGCCCTTCGGCGAGCTGCCGTTCGGTGCCCTGGGCCACCTGGAAGGCGGGCCGTTCCCGGGCCAGCGCGCAGAACTCGGCGAACAGGGTGGCGTTCCCCGAACTGTCCTTCAAGCCGACGATGGCCGGCTCCTCGAGCAGGCGGCGGATCAGGGATGCGGGGATCGGGTTTCCGGTGTAGCCGGGACTGTTGTAGATCACGACGGGCCTGCCGTGGCGGGCGGCGTCGCGGAAGTGCGTGTGCAGTTCGCGTGCGGTATGCCGGAAGTATGACGGCGCGAGCACGACCACGGCGTCCAGGTCGAGGCCGTCGAGACACTCCATGCGTTGGAGGGTCTCCCGGGTGCCGGTGCCGGCGGCGGTCACCATGATCTGGGCGGACGCCCTGACCAGCTCGCGCCACATGGCGGCCACGTCCACCGCGTACGTACGGACAGCGTCGGCGGGCAGCAGCGGGCCCTCGCCGTTGGTGCCCGCCAGCATCAGTGTGGTGACGCCGCCGGCCGCGAGGTGCGCCAGCAGCGGCCGGACGGCCGGTGGGTCGGGCCGGCCACGCCGGTCGAGCGCGGTGACGAGCGGAATGATCACCCCGGCGACCGGATGGCCGGGCGGGTCGGCAATGGTGGCCATGGGAACCTCCCTCGGCGAGTGCTCCGGACGGTACCGGCGATCAGTCCCGGACGCCAGATGCTTATGGGTATTACCATTTCCGCTGTTTTGCCGAGGGCCGTTCTTGCCCAGGTCCATTGACATCTCACAGAATCGAGAGCAAGACTTTGCGCTCACCGGATCAGGCGTATTAGCAGGAGGCTCGGATGAGTCGCGGACCGGTGCGAAGACCGACCCAGGCCGACATCGCGCGCCTCGCGGGGGTCAGCCAGGCCACCGTCTCGCTCGTGCTGAACGAGCGGAACGACGTCCGGATCAGTCCGGCGACCCGGGAGCGCGTGCTGGCGGCGATCCGTGAGTGGGGCTACGTCGCCAACGCGTCGGCGCGGTCCCTCGCCGGCGGCCAGAACAAGATCCTCGGGGTGTACACCTTCGAACCGGTCTTCCCGACCACCAGCGTGGACTTCTACTTCCCGTTCCTGCTCGGCATGGAGCAGGCGGCCGCGGACCTCGGCTACGACCTGCTGATGTTCACCAGCGTCGGTGGCGAGCGGCAGGTCTTCCGTGACGGGGCGACCCGGCTGTCGCTCGCGGACGGCGCGCTGCTGCTCGGCCGCGACCCGAACGTCGAGGAGATCGAACGGCTGCGCGACACCGGCTACCCGTTCGTCTACGTAGGCCACCGGGAGGTGTCCGGAACGCCGATCTCCTACGTGGCGGCCGACTACGCCGGGGCGACCCGGCAGCTCACGGAACGGCTGTTCGAGCTGGAGCACAGGCGCGTGGCGTACGCCCGCATCGGCGACGGCGGGGCGCAGCCCAGCCGGGACCGGGAGAAGGGATTCCGGCGAGCGATGCCCGCCGGGGAGGCCAGGTGGCTCACCGGCCCGGTATGGACGCTGGAGTCCCCCGACGACGTGCCGGGTCTGCTGGCGGAGATCCGGCACGGCGGCATCACCGCCGTGGTAGCGGAGCAGATCCTCCTGGCGGAGGAGCTCCTGACGTGCGCGCGGCGGCACGGGATGTCGGTCCCGGACGACCTGAGCATCGTCGTGCTGGGTGACTCCACCGGCGCGCCCCGCACCGACACGTCCTGGACCGGCCTGGTGGTCCCACGTGAGCAGATGGGCCGGCAGGCCACCCACCTGCTGGTGCGGCTGCTGGAGACGCCCGAGCAGGAGGCCTGCAGAGAGTACGTCGAATGCCCCCTCATGCCGGGCACGACGGTGGCCCCACCAAGGAGAGAGCAGTGACCAAGCCCGCCCCCGCCGGCTGGAACATCCGGGACGACCTCTTATGATCCGCGTCATCGCCAAACGGCTGCTCATCGGCGTACTGGTGATGTGGGGAGCCGCCTCGCTCATCTTCCTCATCGTCCGGGTGGCGCCGGGCGATCCGACGACGATCCTGCTGGGCCCGGACGCGAACCGGGAGCAGGTGGCCGAGCTCACCACGAAGCTCGGACTCGACCGGCCGGTGTTCACCCAGTACCTCAGCTACCTCGCCGACGTGGCGCGATTACGTTTCGGTGACTCCTACCGCTTCGATCGGCCGGCGATGTCGGAGGTGTTCGAACGCCTGCCCGCGACGGTCGACCTGATGCTCGCCTCCAGCCTCATCGCCGTGGCCCTCGGCCTCGTGCTCGGGCTGCTGGCCGGCGGGCGTCCGGGCGGCGCCGTCGATCGGATGGTCACCGCGGGCACCATCGCCTTGCAGTCCTTCCCCACCTTCTGGGTGGGCATCATGCTGATCCTCATCTTCGCGCTGGCCTTCCGCCTGCTGCCCAGCGCGGGGGCGGGCTCACCAGCGCACCTGATCCTGCCGGCGGTCACGCTGGCGCTGCCGTTCACCGCCATCGTGGCCCGCCTGACCAGGACGAGCGTCGCGGAGACGATGCGCGAGCCGTACATCCAGACAGCTCGCTCCAAAGGCCTCACCGAGCAGCAGGTGCTGCTCGGCCACGCGCTGCGCAACTCCCTCATCCCCGTGGTGACCATCGTCGGGCTGCACATGGCCGGCCTGATGGGCGGCGCGGTCGTGGTCGAGAACGTCTTCGCCTGGCCCGGGCTCGGCACGCTCGTGGTGGAGGCCGTCTCCAACCGCGACTACGCCGTGGTGCAGGCGGCCACCTTCCTGATCGCCGGCATCGTGATGCTGTTCAACCTCGTCGCCGACCTGCTGTACTCCCAGCTCGATCCGCGCATCAAACTGGACGGTGCGGCATGACCGCCGTCGTCAACGTCCAGCGTGAAACCCCGATCGGCGCCCGCCGCGGGCGGTGGCTCAGCCGGATCCCGTACGCCGTGCTCGCCGTCTACGCCGTGGTCGGCGGGGTGGGCCCGCTGGTCATGGACTACAACCCGGTGCGCGTCTCTCTTGAGGACCGGCTGCTCAGCCCGGGAGCGCACGTCGTGTCGGGCGGGATCGCCTGGTTCGGCACCGACGGCCTCGGCCGTGACGTCCTCGCCCAGGTCGTCTACGGCGCTCGCACGTCGGTGATCATCGGGGTCTCGACGGTGGTCGTCTCCTGCCTGATCGGCGTGACCGCCGGCATCGTCGCCGGCTACTTTCGCGGCTGGCCGGACACGGTGCTCGCCCGGGGCATCGACATCCTGCTCGCCTTCCCGGCGATCCTGCTGACCATCGTGATCGCGGGCGCCTTCGAGCGCAGTGTCCTGGTGGTCGTGACTGCGCTCTCCGCGACGCCGTGGATCTCCTTCGCGCGGGTCACCCGCGGCGTCGCCCTGTCGGTGCGGGAGCGGCCCTGGATCGACGCGGCCCGCGTCCTCGGCGTACGGCCGGCGTCCATCCTGCTGCGGCACATCCTGCCGCTCACGGTCGGTCCGGTGGTCGCCCTGGCGACGCTGGAGTTCGCTCTCGTCGTGCTGGCCGAAGCCGGGCTCAGCTTCCTCGGCATCGGCCTGCCCAACTCGGCGGTGTCCTGGGGCCAGACCATCGCGAACGGAAAGCAGTACCTAGAAACCGCCTGGTGGATCTCGGCTCTGCCCGGCATCGCCCTGTCACTGCTGATCATCAACATCGGGATCCTCGGCGACCAGCTCACCGCCCGATACGGCCGCGGACACCTCAGGTGAGGCACCGGCCCGCGTCCGACCGGCACACCTTCCTTCCCTTCACAAGCACCCCCTGAAAGCCCCCGGAAGACGGGAAGACGTCCATGACCAGACCTCTCGCCTCAGGCAGGCCGCGTCGCGCGGCACTGGCCCTTATCGCCGCCGCGGCCATCGCGCTGAGCGGATGCAGCGCCGCCACCGGCGGCGGCACCGGCGGCGCCGCCGGCGGCAGTGAGATCACCGTCGCCGGCACCTACCCCATCGACAGCCTCGACCCGGGCAGTCCCACGGGTGGCAGCGCCACCGGCACCCAGCTGGCGTCCCAGGCGATCTTCAGCCAGCTGGTGCGGCCGCGCCCGGACGGCAGCCTGGAGGGTGACCTCGCCACCGCCTGGAAGCCCGACGCCTCCGCCACCCAGTGGACGTTCACGCTGCGCCAGGGCGTGAAGTTCAGCGACGGCAAGCCCCTCACCGCCGACGACGTCGTCGCCTCGTTCAAGCGGCTCCTCGAGCTCAAGAGCACGAACGCGGCCAACTTCGCCGGATACACGATGACCGCCACGTCGCCTGCTGAGGTGGTGCTGAAGGCCGCGAAACCGGACGCGGCGGTGCCGTACAAGCTGGCCATCTTCTACGTGCTGCCCGGCAGCCTGACCGGCGAGGACCCGGCGTTCTTCCAGCACCCGGTCGGATCGGGGCCGTTCAAGGTCGAGAAGTTCGACCCGTCCGGGACGCTCGTCCTGGTGCCGAACCCCGACCACTACGGCGGCGCGCCCCGGCTCGGCCGGGTGACCATCCGCAAGATGCCCGAGCTCGCGGCCCGGATGACCGCGCTGCGGACCGGCGAGGTGGACCTCATCTGGGGCATCCCCGACGACCAGCTCGCGGAGCTGCAGCGCGAGTCCACCCTCACGGTCGGGACGGTGCCGAGCACCGCCGTGTTCACCATGTGGTTCAACTCTTCCGCGCCGGCGCTGAAGGAGGCCAAGGTACGACGGGCACTGTGGCAGGCGGTCGACTTCGCGACCATCATCAAGCGGCTGTACCCGCAGTCGGGCACCCTGGCCGGCGCCCCGGTCTCGCCCGTCACCCTCGGCTACGTCCCCCAGGAACCCGTCCGCTACGACCCGGCAGCGGCCAAGGCCGCGCTGACCGCCGCCGGCTTCGACTTCGCCACCAAGCTGCGGCTGCAGTTCGCCAACGCCGAGTTCCGGCCGTTCAACCAGGCGATCGTCTCCGACCTGCAGAAGATCGGCGTCCAGGTGGACCTGCTGGAGAAGGAGCAGGCGGTGTTCACCAAGGACCTGCTCGCCCTGAACTGGGACATCAACTTCCAGCAGCTCTCGAACCCCACGTTCGACGCGGCCAACACGCTCGGCCGGCTGTACCCCTGCGCGGCCAAGCGCAACGGCTACTGCAACCCCGAGCTCGACAAGCTGCTGGCCGCCGCCGGGGGGAGCCCGGACACCGGCGAGCGGGTGAAGCTGTACGGCGAAGCCAGCAAGATCATCTGGCGGGACGCGGTCGGCATGTTCCCGATGGCGGTCAAGTACGCCTATGCCTGGAACCGCCGGGTCACCGGCGTCACACCGGATCCGAACGGGCTGCCCAACTTCGCCGGCATGCAGGTCAGCGGTTCATGAGCCGAACGCGGACACCGGCCGAAGGGACGGCATCTCCGGTGCCGGCCGACGGGACGACGGGCGAGGGGGCGGCATCTCCGGTGCCGGCCGAAGCGACGACGGGCGACCCGCTGCTCGAGGTGGACGGGCTGGTCGTCGACCTGCCCGTCGCCGGAGGCAGCGTCCGCGTCGTCGACCGGGTGACGTTCGACATCCCGCCAGCGACGACGGTCGGGCTCATCGGCGAGTCGGGCAGCGGCAAGACGATGACCGCGAACGCCGTGATCGGCCTGCTCCCGAACGGCGCGGCGACCGGCGGCGAGCTGCGCTGGCAGGGCGAGGATCTGCTCCGGGCGACCCCTGCCCGGCGGCGCCGGCTACGCGGCCACGAGATCGCGATGATCTTCCAGGACCCGCTGGCCGCGCTCAACCCGACCCAGACGATCGGCCGCCAGGTGGGCGAGATCCTCCGCCGGGCCGGCCGCCCGCGCGCCGAGGTACGCCTGCGGGTGCTCGAACTGCTCGAACGGGCGGGCATCCCCGAGCCGGCCGCGAGGATGCGCGGCTACCCCCACGAGTTCTCCGGCGGGATGCGGCAACGGGCCATGATCGCCCTCGCCCTGGCGGGCAGCCCGGCACTGCTGCTCGCCGACGAACCCACCACCGCTCTGGACGTGACGGTGCAGGCGCGCATCCTGCGCCTGCTGCGCTCCATCCAGCAGGACCAGGGACTGGCGATGCTCCTCGTCAGCCACGACCTGCGGGTCGTGGCGCACGTCGCCCACCAGGTCGTCGTCATGTACGCCGGCCGCGTCGCCGAGCGCGGCCCCACCACGGCGGTGCTGGCCCGCCCGGCCCACCCGTACACCCGGGCACTGGTCGAGAGCGTGCCCGCGGTGCGAACCCGTGCCGCGCTGGCACACCCCCTGCCCGGCACGCCGGCCACACCGGCGAACCGCCCGCCGGGCTGCGCGTTCCACCCTCGGTGCCCGCTGGCGCGTGACCGGTGCCGCACCGAGGAGCCGGAGACGAGACCCGTCGCGCCCGGCCGGTGGGCCGCGTGCCACTTCGCTGAGGAGCTGCTGCAGCGATGAGACTGCTGGAGGTGAACGACCTGCGGGTCAGCTTCGCCCGCCGTAACACCTGGTTCCGGTCGCGCTCGGCGGACTTCGTCGCGGTCGACGGCGTGAGCCTCGCGGTGGCTCCCGATGAGATCGTGGGACTGGTCGGAGAATCGGGGTCGGGCAAGACCACGGTGGCCCGCGCGATAGTCGGCCTGGTCCGCCCCGTTTCCGGCGCCGTCCTGCTCGACGGCGTGCCCCTGGGACCGGTCGGGCGCCGGACCACGGCGCAGCAACGTGCCGCGCAGATGGTCTTCCAGGACCCTCGGTCGTCGCTCAGCCCGCGCATGACCGTCACCGCGATCATCAACGAGGCCTGGCGCACCCATCCGGAGTCGGCCCCGCCCGGCGACCGTACCGCCGCCCTGCACCGCCTGCTCGACGACGTCGGCCTCGACGCGAGCGTCGCCCGCCACCGGGCCGACGAACTCTCCGGCGGACAGTGCCAGCGGGTCAGCATCGCCCGCGCGCTCGCCGTCAGACCGCGGCTGCTGGTGTGCGACGAAGCGGTGTCCGCCTTGGATGTGTCGGTCCAGGCGCAGATCCTCCGGCTGCTGGTCGACCTGCGCGAGCGCCACCATCTGGCGATGCTGTTCATCTCCCACGACCTCGGGGTGGTGCACCAGATCGCGGACCGGATCGCCGTCATGCGCCGCGGTGTGGTGGTGGAGGAAGGGCGGACGACGGACGTTCTCGGTGCGCCGCGCCACGAGTACACCCGCAGCCTGCTCGATGCCGCCCTTGAGCTGTCCACCACGGATGCCCAGGACTCGGCTACGACAAGCTGACGATGGGCGACGTGGCCGAGGCCGTACTCCTTCACCGCAGGCTGGTCTACCTGCACTTCAAGTCCAAGGACGAGCTGGTCGAGGCGGTCCTGATCCGTGAGCTGGACCGCTACGCCGAAACCTGGCGAGCAGGTGGCGGCCGATCCGCGCGGCGGAAGCGTGATCTTCGTGAGCGGTGAGGCAGGCGTGCGGACACCGACGCCATGCGGGGCACTCCACCCCCTGGGCGGAGTGCCCCGCCGCAGAGCGCGCTCTACCAGTGGCTGCCCGTGTGGAGCTGGCCACGGACCGCGCCGTCGGGGAACTGGGCGGTGTGCATATTGGCGTACCACTTCTTGGGGTTCTTCTTGATGTCTCTGAGCAGGCTGCTGTTGACGCTGACGGAGCCGAAGCTGGTGTTGCCGCGAATGGTGCCCTTGGACAGCAGGTCGATGACGACGGGGCCGTTTACGCCAGCCTTGCCCCTGTGGATGTGGAATGCGGTGGGCTTGCCGGTGTTTTTCCACTGGACGAAGTAGTAGAAGCGGTTGCCATTGATGCGGAACTTGGCAACGGCCACGCCGTTCGGGTCATTGACCTTCTTGCCCGGTTCGCGCACCTCGTTCCTGCCGAGGAGCCCGGCGGCGAAGTAGTACTTCCTGCCCGTGCCGGCCGTGCTGCTTGTGCTGCCCGTGCCGGCCATGTGGGCGTGGCTGTGCGCGGTGGGGGGCGCGGCAACCGTGGTGAGCTGGGATGCGGCGGTTGCGGGGGTGGCGATCACCGTGCCGGCGGCCACCACCGCGACCGCTCCTGCCGCCGCGCCCGCAATTGCGCGCCGCCACGACGTTCGACCCTTGTCCACCTGCGTTAACTTGCTCATCGTGACTCTTCTTTCTTGACGGTTCCTGCGACATTTCTGCCACCGCAGACAGTAGAGATGACGGTAGTAGGTAAGCATTCACGCCTAGAGCATTCCGGTGCTGGATGATCGCGGGGCGTGATCGTCTTCGGGTGTGAGTCGCTGCGGATTGTGGTGGGAATCAG
>NZ_JBEZYD010000032.1:0-155102 GCF_040638335.1 Nonomuraea sp. NPDC026600 | reverse complement strand
CTTCCTCACCACCGAGGCGGTCATCGCCGAGAAGCCCGAGAAGAACCCTGCCGCCCCGGCCATGCCGGGTGGCGGAGACATGGACTTCTAGGCCGCTTTTCATCAGATCGGCCCGGGCGCGTGTCGCCCGGGCCGATCTGTGTTTTCTGCGGCGAATGACTACTTGAGGGGTTTGACCCAGCGCGACCATTCGGGCTGCGGCGTGTAGCCCGCGGCGGACCAGGCCCCCTGGGCGGAGAGGTTGGAGTCCAGGACCATCGCGTCGGCGCGGAAGGCGCCGACGGCGGTGAAGCGGGCCTCGGCCGCGGCCAGGAGCGTGGTGGCGATGCCCTTGCGGCGGTGGGACGGGTGGACGGCGAGGCGATAGAGGTGCGCTCGCCAGCCGTCCCAGCCCACGATGACCGTGCCTGCCAGTTGCCCGTCGAGCTCGGCGACGATCAGGGCCTCGGGGTCGCGTTCGATCAGCGCGACCACCTTGTCGGGCGAGTCGCGCCGGTCGGTGCCCTCGGCGGCCAGAAGCCAGAAGTCGAGCACCGCGGGCACGTCGCCGAGCTCGGCGTGCCGGATCTTCATCCCCGAAGCGGACTCTTGGTCGACGGTCATCAGATGCCGAAGTGGGCGACGATGTGGCCGCGCGCGAGCGTGTTGGCGGTGATGTTGAAGCCGACCACCGCCGGGCTGGCGTCACTGGAAACGCCCAGCTCCGCCACGCCGAGCGCGTGCACCGTGTAGACGTAGCGGTGCGGGTCGCCGGGCGGGGGAGCGGCGCCGCCGTACTCCTTGCCGCCGTAGTCGTTGCGGCCGTGCGTCGCCCCCGCGGGCAGGCCCTTGAACTCGGGGGCGGTGCCCGCGCCCGTGGGGAGCTCGGTGACGGAGGCCGGGATGTCGAAGAGCACCCAGTGCCAGAACCCGCTGCCCGTGGGCGCGTCGGGGTCGTAGCAGGTCACGGCGTAGCTCTGAGTCTCGGCCGGGGCGCCGGACCACTGGAGGTGAGGTGACAGGTTCTGTCCGGTCATGCCCCAGTCATTGAAGACGTGGAGGTCCCCCAGCCTCTCCCCGTCCGCGATGTCGTTGCTCTGGACCGTGAGCGGGGGGACCGACGGCAGGTGTTCATGTGGAAGCGGTGCGGGCACGGCGTCCTCCTTGGTTGAGATCCTCCACTACCCTCGCCATCCTAGGAGTGCCCCGGGCTCGGGGGACGACGCGCCCGCTCGCGGTCAGGCGGTCAGCTGGGCGGGCAGTGCCTTTCCATGCAGGACGGTGAGCGAGGTGACCGCGCGGGTGAGCACCACGTACAGCCTGGTCAGGCCGCGGGGCTCGGCCGCCACGATGTCGGCCGGCTCGACGACGATCACGTGGTCGTACTCCAGGCCCTTGGCCAGCGTCGCCGGGACGATCAGCAGCCGGTGCTCCTCGGTCGTGTCGGGGTCGAGCACGGCGTGGTCGAGCCCGTCGAGCTGCCGCGACACCTCCGCCACCAGCGTGTCGGGCACGATCACGCCGATCGAGCCCTCCCGGGCCAGAGCCTCGCGCGCCGCGTCGGCGACCGCGCCGCCGGGGCGTACCGACAGCGAGCCCACGCCGGGACGCAGCGAGCGCGGTGGAGCCAGCGCCGGGGCGATCGACGGCAGCAGGCGGGCGGCGTAGTCGAGCACCTCGCGCGGCACGCGGAAGCCCAGCGTCAGCTCGGTGACCTCGCCCCCGTCCTGGCCCAGATGCTTGAGCACGCTCTCCCACGAGCTGGTGGACCACGGGGTGGTGCCCTGGGCGAGATCGCCGAGCACGGTGGCCGAGCCGTTGCGGCAGCGCCGGCCGAGCGCGCGTAGCTGCATCTCCGACAGGTCCTGCGCCTCGTCGACGATCAGGTGGCCGAGCGAGGGCGTGCGTTCGATCAGGTCGCCGAGCTCGTCGAGCAGCGCGGCGTCGGCCGCCGACCACTTCGCGGACTTCCAGCCTCGGTACGGCTTCCGCCAGAGCAATGTTTCCTGCTCCTCGGGCGACAAATCAGATTTGGCGGCTTTTGCGAGGAAATCGGGGTCCGAGAGGAGCTTGAACAGGACCTGCTGCGGCACCAGTTTGGGCCAGACCACGTCGACGAGCTGCTTGACCGGCTTGGACCTGGCCACGGCGTCCTGCACCCGGTCGTCGGGCGACTCCCCGCGCTGCTCCATGCGTACGAGCACCATGTGCGCGAGCCGCTGCGCCAGCGCCGCCCGGCCGGGCCCGTAGCGGGTGGTGCCGCGCAGCGAGGCGACCATCTCGCGTACCTCGTAGTCGGCCACCCGGAAGCGGTAGGCGCCCTTGCTGTAGACGACGCCCTCCTCCGGCTTCACGATGTGCAGCCACAGCGCCCGTTCCAGCACGGCGGCCATGCGGGCGTCGCCCTTCAGCGCCGACACCATCGGATCCTCCGGCGTGGCGTGCTCGCCGAGCAGGCCCGCGACCGTGGTCTGGTCGACCTTGACCTCACCGAGGGCGGGGAGCACGGAGGAGATGTAGGACAGGAAGGCCCGGTTGGGGCCGACGATCATCACGCCCGACCTGGCCAGCCGCTCGCGGTGGGTGAACAGCAGGTACGCGGCCCGGTGCAGGCCGACGGCGGTCTTCCCGGTGCCCGGCGCGCCCTGGACGCAGACGGTCTGGGCGAGCGCGGCTCGGACGATCTCGTCCTGGTCGGGCTGGATCGTGGCCACGATGTCGCGCATCGGGCCGGTGCGCGGGCGCTCGATCTCCTCGGTCAGGATCTTCGAGGGGCCGATGTCGCCGCCCTCGCCGAGCGGCTCGTCCTCGAACGCGGTCAGCAGGCCGCCGTGGTAGCCGAACCGGCGCCGCCGTGCGACGTCCATCGGATCGGCGGGGCTGGCCTGGTAGAACGCCCGGGACACCGGTGCGCGCCAGTCGATCACCAGCGGGCGGCTGGTGCCGTCGTGCACGTGGCGGCGGCCGACGTAGATGGTGCCGGGCAGATCGTCATCCGCCGAGCGGTCGAGGCGGCCGAAGAACAGCGGGGTGTCGGGGTGGTCGGCCAGCGCGGCCACCCGCTTGTCGAGCAGCGACTGCAGAATCTGCTGCGACACCCAGTCGCCGGCCGCGTCGGCCGACAGTGACTGGGCGTGCAGGCGCATGGCCTGCAGCGCGGCTCTCGACTCGGCCAGGTGGGCCTGCTCGGCGGCGAGGACGTCGGCGGGTATGTCGGGGGCCAACTGGTGTGCGGGCATGCGAAAGTGCCTCCCTGGTCAGAGAACGGAGGTGGTGTAGGCAGCGAATCGACCAGTTTAGTGCGGCGCCCGGCAGGCTTCCACAGCATTTACCCGGGGTAGGGAGAGACTGTGGCAAGGGTGCGGATCGGTATCTCTCCGATCATTCCGACGGTCGCGAGCTTCCTGCTGGCGGCGTTGTGGGCCTTGTCGGTGTTCGCGGGGTGGGGGCTGGAGGCGTTCTGCGCGGGTGGGGAGTCCGCGGCGGGCTGCTCTCAACGGCTCGATTCGGTCTCGGCGGTGTCGGGGCTGTTCGCCGTGGCCGCCGCCTGCTGCGCGGCCGGCGCCTGGTTGGTGCCCTCGGCCAGGAACGATCCACGGGTGTTCACCCGATTCATGGGCGTGAGTGTGGCCGCCTGGATCGCCGCCGAAGGGGTGCTCTTCCTGGGCGGCATGCTGGCAAGATAACGACAACCTGCCAATAACCGAGAATTCGGGCATATCAGGTGGATTTGCCGGATCATGGGGGTATGTCGCTGGCTACTTGAGAGGTGCGGCGGCGATAGCACGCTGGTGAGGGGGGTGGTTCGATTGTCGACAGCCCGCGGAGTCTCGTGGACGTAATCGACGTCGGAGCCTGGCCGCTCGGAGGGTGAGCGGCCGGGCCTTCGCCTCACGCACCTGAGGAAAACGGGTCTACACGCCGCCGAGCACGTCGTCGGCGTCGATGATCTGGTACGCGTAACCCTGCTCGGCCAGGAACCGCTGGCGATGCGCCGCGAACTCCTGATCGACCGTGTCCCGGCTGACCACCGTGTAGAAGCGGGCGCCTCCGCCGTCGGCCTTGGGCCGCAGCACCCGGCCGAGCCGCTGCGCCTCCTCCTGGCGCGACCCGAACGTGCCCGACACCTGGATGGCCACGGCCGCCTCGGGCAGGTCGATGGAGAAGTTCGCCACCTTGGACACGACCAGGACCTGGATCTCCTTGTCGCGGAAAGCCTGGTAGAGCCGCTCGCGCTCCTTGATCCGGGTCTCGCCCTTGATCACCGGCGCGTTGAGATGCTCGCTCAGCTCGTCCAACTGGTCGATGTACTGGCCGATGACCAGGACCTGCTCGCCCAGGTGCCGGCGGACCAGCGCCTCGGTCACGCGGGTCTTGGACGGCGTGGTGGCGCAGAACCGGTAGCGCTCCTCGGACTCGGCCATCGCGTACGCCAGCCGTTCCTCGTCCGTGAGGGTGACCCGGACCTCGACGCAGTCGGCGGGGGCGATCCAGCCCTGGTTCTCCATCTCCTTCCAGGGCGCGTCATAGCGCTTGGGGCCGATCAGCGAGAACACGTCGCCCTCGCGGCCGTCCTCGCGCACCAGCGTCGCGGTCAGCCCGACGCGCCTGCGGGCCTGCAGGTCGGCGGTCATCCGGAAGATCGGCGCGGGCAGCAGGTGCACCTCGTCGTAGACGACCAGGCCCCAGTCGCGCGCGTCGAACAGCTCCAGATGGCTGTAGACGCCCTTCCGCCTGGTCGTCATCACCTGGTAGGTGGCGATGGTGACCGGGCGGATCTCCTTCTTGCTGCCGGAGTATTCGCCGATCTCGTCCTCGGTCAGCGTGGTGCGCTTGAGCAGCTCCTGCCTCCACTGGTGCGCGCTCACCGTGTTGGTGACCAGGATCAGCGTGGTGGCCTGGGCATGCGCCATCGCGGCCGCGCCGACGATCGTCTTGCCGGCCCCACAGGGCAGCACGACAACGCCGGAGCCGCCGTGCCAGAAGGAGTCGGCCGCGTCCTGCTGGTAGGGCCGCAGGCTCCAGCCCTCCTGCACCAGCTCGATCTTGTGGTGCTCGCCGTCGACGTAGCCCGCGAGGTCCTCCGCGGGCCAGCCCAGCTTGAGCAGCGCCTGCTTGACGTTGCCGCGGTCGCTCGGGTGCACGGCCACCGAGTCGCCGGTGAGGCGTTCGCCCAGCATGGGCTGGATCTTCTTGGAGCGCAGCACCTCTTCGAGCACGGCCCGGTCGGTGGAGGTCAGGACCAGGCCGTTGACCGGGTCCTTCTCCAGCTTGAGCCGGCCGTAGCGGTCCATGGTCTCGGCGATGTCCACCAGCAGCGCGTGGGGCACCGGGTAGCGGCTGAAACTGATCAGCGCGTCGATGACCTGCTCGGCGTCGTGCCCGGCCGCGCGCGCGTTCCACAGCGCCAGCGGGGTGACGCGGTAGGTGTGCACGTGTTCGGGGGCGCGCTCGAGCTCGGCGAACGGTGCGATGGCCTTGCGGCAATCGCCCGCGTTCTCATGATCGACCTCGAGGAGCAGCGTCTTGTCCGACTGGACGATGAGCGGGCCGTCGTTCACGGACATCCCTTCTACGGTTGACGCCTATCCAACACACGCGACGGCAAGAACAGTCCCCGAACAGGTAATCAGTCGTCGAGATAGCCGTTGACGCCGAGGAAGACGAAGGTGCCGAGCGTCAGTACGAAGCCCACCGCGAACAGGGTCCAGCTCCATACGAGCAAGTTTTTGGCGCTGGCCGGCTCCGTGCTCGACCGGCCGAGTGCCAGGCCCGCGAGGACGGCCCCGGGGATGGCCAGGATGTTGCAGCAGGAGACGACCGCGAGGAGATTGAGCACCAGCGCGACGATGGCTGTGGCCCTCGGCCCCTCGGATGGCCGAGGTGGCGGGGGATAGCCGTAGCCATAGCCGGAGCCATGATGCGGTGGCGGCTGCTGGCCGTATGGTGCGCCGTAGGGCTGGTACGGATATTCGCCCGATGGATCGTGCTGGCTCATGCCACCTCCCAACAGGTCAACATTTATCACGGAATGGCCACGCGCCCGGCCAGGTCTGCGGGCTCGCCATAGATATGGACCCTCTCACACGTCTCTAGAGGGCGGGACCCCGAGCAGGGAGGCGTGTTGCACCCGGACGACCTACGAGTCTTCACGGCGTTCGTCACGACGCGGTCGGACAGCCTCATTCGTCTGGCGTACGTGCTCACCGGCGACCAGCACGCCGCGGAGGATCTGCTCCAGAGCGCGCTGGCCAGGACCGCGGACCGATGGCGGAGCATCAGAGGCGATCCCGAGGCGTATGTCCGCCGGGTCATGTACCACGAGCAGGTCGGCCGGTGGCGCAGCCCGCGCTGGGGCCGCGAGCGCGTGGTCGAGGCGCCGCCTGAGCGGATAGCGAGCGACGACACCGCGCAGGTCGACGACCGGCTCACGCTCGAACAGGCCCTGCGCCGGCTGCCCGCCAAGAAGCGGGCCGTGCTGGTCCTGCGCTACTTCGAGGATCTGCCGGAGTCCGACGTCGCCAGGATCATGGGGTGCTCGATCGGCACCGTACGAAGCCAGACCCACCAGGCCGTGAAGCGGCTGCGCGGACTGGTGAGCGAACTCGTCAATCTGGAGGCATGAGATGCCGGTCGACGAACGTGCGGTCGCCGAGGCCCTGACCCGGCTGGCCGACCGGGCCCGGCCCGTGGATCCCGAGCTGCTCATGGCGCGTGTCCTACGGAGGCGGACACGGCTGCGGTGGCCGAGATGGGGGCTGGCCATGGTGGCGGCGGCCTGCGTGGTGGCCATCACGGTGGTGGCGCTGCGGACGCACGACCAGTTGGCGGTCTCTCCCGCGAGCCCGCCCACGGCGAGCACAGCGCCCGCGGTGCCCACAGCGAGCGCGTCGTCCACGGCGAGCCCGCCTGCCACCGGGTACGTCCCGGACATCCCCGGCCTGCCGCGGAACACGATCCCGCAGTTCGCGACCGTCGAGGACTGCATGCCCAAGGGCGGCCCGGTGCACAACATGGACGGCGACCGGCGATTGCCCAAGTACGGGGGCGTCAAGGACTATCGCTGGCTCGGGGAGGCCAAGGACAAACTGGGTGTGACGCGGCTGGTCGGCAGCCGGAAGGGGTTCGTCCTGTGCACCCCGGGCATCCGGCTGGTCAGCTACCCGACGGACCCGATCTTCTCCTACTGGGGCCAGGACCCGCCCGGCAAGCTGGCCCTGCGCGGGGCGCTCAGCGTCGACGCCTACAGCGGCGAGATGCAGTCGGAGATCGACCCGGGCCGGGACGGCGACCCGTACTTCCTGGTGGTGGCCGGTCGCGCCGCTCCGCGGGCGACCCGGGTGGAGGTCGAGTGGGTGGACGGGCGGAAGATGACGGTCAACGTGCGGAACGGCTTCTACGTCGGCCGGACGCGGATGTATCCCAACCAGAAGAACGGCTACCGCCCGGTCCTGCTGAGCAAGGTGACCGCCTATGACTCCGGCGGGCAGGCGCTGGGCGAGGTCAAGCGCATCGCGTGGCGCCCCATGGGAGCCATCGACGAGAACGACTAGCCGAGCCTCGACCGCAGCGCCTTGCGGTCGAGCTTGAGCACGCTCGTGACCGGGATCGCGTCGACGAACATCACCTCACGGGGATACTTCACCCGGCCGACCCGGTCACGGGCCCAGGTCATCAGCTCGTCGGCGGTGGCCGTGGCGCCCGGCCCGAGCTGCACGAAGGCCACGACCTCCTCGCCGACACGCGGGTCCGGACGGCCCACGACGCCGGACAGCACCACGTCGGGGTGCTCGTTGAGCGCGTCCTCGACGTCGCGCGGGAAGACGTTGAACCCGCCGCGGATGATGAGGTCCTTCTTCCTGTCGACGACGTAGAGGTAGCCGTCGTCGTCCACGCAGCCGAGATCACCGGTACGCAGTTCGCCCCCGGCCAGCGTGGTGTCGGTGGAGTCCGTGGCGTGCTCACCCCAGTAGCCGAGCATCAGCGAGTCACCGCTGACGCAGATCTCCCCGACGTCCCCCGGCTCGGCCTTGTCGCCCGAGGCGTCGCGGATCGTGATCGTGTAGCCGGGCAGCGGCAGGCCCACGCTGCCGGCCCGGCGCCGGCCCGGCGGGTTGAACGTGGTCACGGCGCTGGTCTCGGTCATCCCGTAGCCTTCGAGGATCTGCACGCCGGGCATCCGGCGCTCGAACTCCTCCAGCGTCTCCTTGCCGAGCGGCGCCGCCCCGCAGGTGAGGAAGGCCAGGTCGGGCAAGGGGTGCGACTCCAGGGGCTCGGCCAGCAGCATCTGGAGCATGGCGGGCACGACCGCCCCGTACTGGGCGCGCTGCGCGGCGGCCAGCTCCAGGAACGCCTTCGGGTCGAACCAGCGCATCAGCACCGTCTGCTGCGGCGCGGTGGCGTGCATCCAGGCGACCGTGAGGATCAGCCCGTACGCGTGGGAGAGGGGCACCGGCACTATCGCGCGATTTTTCCCCTCTTGGTGGGAAATTTCGTAGGCGTCCTTGGCCACCTGCCAGAGCCCGCGATGGCTCAGCATGACGCCCTTGGCCATGCCGGTCGTGCCCCCGGTGTACATGACCGCCGCCAGATCGGTGGCGTCCCGCTCGACGGGCCCCCGCTCGGCCGCCCGCTCCAGCTCTCCCGTATCCACAAATATCGGGACCTGTACGTCGGTGGCCCGGACCGTCTCCGCCAGCTCGGGCGAGGTGACGACGGCGGTGGCGCCGCTGTCGACCAGGATGTGCCGCAACTCCTCCGCCCCCACCAGGAACACCACAGGCGTCACCACCGCACCGGCCGCCCAGATCGCCTGGTAGATCAGGCCCACCTCCGGCGAGTTGGCCATCATCACCACGACCCGGTCGCCGGGGCGTACCCCCGCCTCGGCCAGCCCGCCGCAGACTTTGCGCGCCCGTTCGGCCAGCGTGTGGCCGCGGTGCCAGACCCCCTCGTAGAAAACCGCGTCGAAGTCGTCGAACCTGCCCCAAGACTCCTCGGCCAACCGGCCCAACGTCAGCTCGCTCACGGTCTCAACCTCGCCTGATCAACACCTGACGTCAAGACAGGTCGGCGACTCCGGTGATGCGATGGAGCGCGAAGCGGTGGACGGCGGCCCTGGTCTCGTCGTACGCCGTCAGATAGCCGCCCTCCATCCGGGCGGGCTCCAGGATGCGCGAGGTGGCGTTGCCCTGGGAGTCGAGGTAGCCGATCCACACGCGTACGCCCTGCCTGATCGCCTCCTGCAGCGCCGAGATCGTGGCGGTCGCGGGGCCGCGCGGGATCTGGCCGGCGGGGGCGTCGGCGGGCTCGCGCCGCGTCAGGTGGGCCGCGTCGCCCGCCCGCAGCGCCCGTACGGCGGCGGTCGTCACCTCGGCGTCGAGGCCGTTGGGCGAGGGCACGGACCGGGCCGGCGGCAGGCCCTCGGTGCGCCTCTTGTCGAGCTGGGAAATGATCACATCGCCGTCGAGCGACTCGGCCACCGGGGCGTACCCCATCGCCCGCAGCCCGTCGACCAGCGCGGCGCGCGAGGAGCGGGAGGCGATGACCGTCGGAGCCAGCCTGCGCAGGCGGAGCGCGGCCGAGCGCCGGTCGGCGGTGATCTGGTCGAGCAGGGCCGGGTCGTCGCAGCGGACGTAGGCGCCGGCGGTGCCGACCCTGATCCGCCCGTGACGGCGGGCCACGTCGGCGATCAGGTACGACAGCGCCTGCGGGACCGGCGTCGCCGAGTGGCGCTCCAGCATGGCCAGCAGCTCCTCGGCCCCCTGGCCCGCGTCGAGCGCGCGGCGGATCGAGCCCTCGCCGAACCGGTAGACGGTCGCGCCGCCCTTGGACTCGACGTCGGCGGCCAGCGTCATCCAGCGGTTCAGCTCGCTGGTGAGCGGACCAGGCGCGACGGCGGTCAGATCGGCCTGGAGCAGCACGTGATCGACCGGATCGGGCAGCAGCGGCGCCAGCACCGAGGCGGCGTCCTCGCCGGCCAGCAGCGCCCGCCCGTGTCCCGACAGCACGCCGAGCCCGGTGACGCCGACCTGCTCGGCCTCCCGCAGCGCGAACTCCGTCAGTTGCTCGCGCAGCGGCCCGCGGCGGCGCGGCTGCTCCCAGGCCAGCCGATCGAACACGGACGCGCGCGTGGGCGCCAGGCCGGGCGCCGACGCGAGCACGCCCAGCGCCGCCGCCCTTACGGCCGGCGCGGACGAGCGGCGCAGGTCGGCGTGCAGCGCGTTGAGCGGCCGGTCACGGTCGTCGCGCTCGCCGACCAGGCCGGGGACGCGGTCGGTGTGCAGCCAGGTGGCCGCCAGCGCCGCCCACCGGTCGGCGGTCGGCCGGATCCGCCACAGGTCGTAGCCGGTGGTGGGCAGCCACTCGCCGTCGACGCTGCCGCCCGCCGCGACCAGCCCGGCCGCGTGCGCGACCTCCACGGTCAGCGCGGCGGCCCACTCGGGCACGTCCAGCTCGGTCGCGGTGCGCTTCAGATCGCGTACGCCCAGCCCGCCGGTACGCAGCACGCCCGGCGGCTCGGCGCTCCACCGCTCGCACAGCTCCTCGACCGTCCGCACGAACGTGAACGCCTGCCCCGCCGCCGTGCGGTCGGCCAGCTTCTGGTCCCGCGTGGCCCCTTCCAGGGCCGGAGGCACGGCGTACAGATCTCGGTGTACGAGGCCGTTGCGCAGGTGGAGGCCGACCTCCCGAGGCAGGGCCACGCTCTCCTCACCCGTCGCCGCCAGCAGGCCGCGGGCGAGCAGCTGATCGATGGGCGAGCGGGCGGAGGCGATCCGCACCTCGCGCCTGGCGTTGGGCACCCGGCCCGTCGGCGGCCCCCAGGTGAGCTGGTCGAGCGCCGCCCTGGCCTCGGGCGAGACCTCCTCGATCAGCTTCCCGGGCCGGGCCAGGGCGGCGGCCAGACGTTCCTTGCCCGAGCCCTTGGTGCCCGGCGCGATGTCGTCGGCCATCTCTTCAAGCTGCTCGGGCGCGTGGTGCCGGAACGCCTCGACCACCGGGGGGCCGAGCCCCGCCGGGTCGTCGAGCACCTTCCGCACGCCGGGGGCCAGGCCGAGCGAGGTGTCGGGGCCGTAGACGAGGGCCAGGTCGCGCAGGTGGTCGAGCGCCGCCGACAGCGCGGGCTCCGGCTTGCCCGTCGCGAGCGCCCCGCGGACCAGCACGCGCAGGGCGGCCTTCGTGACGGGCTCCGGTCGTACGGGCGCTGTTTCCGCGGTGGCGGTGGCGGTGGCGCGTGTCTCGGCGACGGCCAGCGTTTCGAGGACGGCGAGCGTGAAGCGGTCGAGCCGGTCGAGCGCCCGGCCGATCGCCGAAGGGCTGCCCGCCCGTACGGCGAGGCCCTCCAGATGTGCGGGCACCGGGGTGATCAGCTCGGGACGCGCGGAGACCAGCGCCCGCAACTGCTCGTCGGTGCGCCCCCTGATCCACTCCGTGAACTCCATCGTTGCCATGGTATGTCCCCCCTGATTGGGGCAGCATGGCTCACGTGATTGAGCGAGCCGACCAGCTCATACTCAACTACGTCAGCGCCGCCGCCGACGCGGCTCACGGCGTGCTCAAGTCCGACCAGCGGCTCGACTTCGCCAAGCGGCTGCGGGCCAGGATCGAGGTCGAACGGCAGGGCAGCCAGAACCCGCGCCAGGTGGTCAAGGTACTCGCCCGGTTCGGCGACCCGGTGGCGCTGGTCGAACGTGAGGCCCGCAGGCTGGCCGAGACGGCTCCGGACGCCGCGTCCGGCGCCCAGGCCCGTAGACCGGCCGAGGCGGGGCCTGACGTCGCGTCCGGCGCCCACCTGGGCACCCCGTCCGGAACGGCGCCCAGAGTCGCCCCCGGGGCCGCGCGGGGAACCGTGACACCGGGCGCCGTGGCCAAGGCGGAGCGGGTCGCGGGGGCCGGAGGGGCGACGCCGTTCTTCCCCAAGATCGTCGACGACGCGCCCCCGCCCCCGGGAGTCCAGCTCGGCCGCCGTCTCGCGGAAGGCTGGTTGTCCGGGCGGCGTCTGGCGGAGGATCGTCCGGCCGGGCGGCGTCTGGCGGAGGATCGTCCGGCCGGGCGGCGTCTGGCGGAGGGCTGGCTGGCCGGGCGGCGTCTCGCGGAGGACCGGTTGACCGGCTGGCGTTTCGCGGAGGACCGGTTGGCCGGGCGGCCCGTACGCGGCCTGCCGTTCGCGCGGCTGCGCCAGAGGGCCATGTCCAGCGCGAACCCGATGGCCACCGGCGGCCGGGACGCCACCACCATCGTCAAGGAGTATCCGCGCGAGACCGCGGCGATGGCGATCCTGGTGCTGGCCGCGCTGCTGATCCCGTTCGGCCTGCCGGCCGTGGCGATCTTCCGGGTGCCGGTGCTGGTGTGGGCGTTCGGCGCGCTGCTGGTGGTGTTCTCGGAGGGCTGGGTGCTGCGGGACCGGCTGCTCGGGGTCGGCGCGCCGCTGCTCGGCTACACGCTCGGCGGCGCGCTCGTCGGCGGCCTGCGGGTGGGCGCGGAGCCGGGGGTGCAGGCGTTCGTCGTCCAGTTCTTCGACGCCAGCGGCCTGATGTTCATGATCGGCACCGGGCTGGGCGTGGCTTGGCTGGCCTACCGGCTGCTGGGCGCCCGCTGACCGCCGCCTGGCACCGCCACGGTCGGCTGAATGCTGTCCGGCATCGGTGGGCTCGGCTGAGTGCCGGCGTCGGTGGGCTCAACTGGGTGCTATTCGGCCGCGGTTCGGTCAGCTGACCGGGGCGGGGCTTGGCAGCAGGCCCACGGCCAGGCGTACCCAGGCGGTGACGAACTGGTCCTTCTCCGCGTGTCCCGGCGCCTCGCCGACCGTCTCCTGGAACAGCCGGTAGTGCACCACGGAGCCGCCGAGCACCGCCGAGATGCCGTTCCAGTCGAGCTTGGCGTCCTCGTACTCGGGCTGGGCGCGGAACCAGGTCGTGATGGCGTCGAACATGGGCTGCAGCAGCCCTTCGCGCACCACCGCCACCAGCTCGGGGAACTGGCTCAGGTCGCGGAAGAACACCCGGGTCAGCTCCGACTCCTCGCGTACCTTGGCCAGCCCGGCCCGGCACAGGTGCGAGAGCCGCACCTCCAGGTCGGCCGAGGCTTCCATGTCGCCGAGCTCGGCCAGGCTGTCGGCCACCTGCGTACGGGTGCGCGTGGCATGCTCGTTGATCGCCGCGGAGAGCACCTCGTACTTCGACTTGAAGTGCCGGTAGAGCCCTCCGGCGCCCGGCGAGAGCCCTGACGCGGCCTCGATCTCGGCCACCGAAGTGGCGGAGTAGCCCCGCTCGGCGAAGAGCCGCAGGGCTTCGTCGATGATCCGCTCACGCGTCGATCTGGTCATGTCTTTCCTGATACCTCCGTAAAGGAGCGTAGCCGTCACGGCGCGGCGCGGCGGATCAGCCCCGCGACGACCGAGCCGACGATCAGCCACACCAGCGCCGCGAGCCCATAGTTGACCAGCGTCGTCCACCGTATGTCGGCGAGCTGGAACAGGTTGGCCAGACCCACCGACAACGACGAGGCGAGCGACGCGACGAACTGGTACCAGACGTTGGCCGGGTTGGCCCGGAACACCGTGAAGACCGCGTACAGCGCCAGAACCAGCGCGGCCAGCCGCGACGCCAGCCGGACGGCCGAGGCCAGGAACACCACCACGCCTCGCCACACCCTGACCGGTCCCGTCACCTGTCGCGGCAGCGCGGGCCGGTGCGGCCGCGGCTGGGTGAGCGAAACGGGCTGTTCCAGAGGTCTGGGCCGGTTGGCGGCGACTAGCCGATCTCCCGCTTCCGGCGGTTTGGGGGGCTCGGTCACGGCCACTCCTCCCGATAAGTAATTCCTTTCTTCCCACTCCCAACAGTCCCACAACAAGGGGCCGTTACCCGTAATGCGGCCGCGTTTGGCATCCTCCACCTTGTGCAGACATCGGTTGGTTTCGACCTAGACATGACATTGGCGGACACGCGGTCGGGCATCGCGGCCGTCTACGACGAGCTTTCGGCGCGCCTCGGCGTGCTCATGGACAGCAAGGCGATCATCACCAGACTCGGCCCGCCACTCGAACAGGAGCTGGCGAACTGGCTGCCGCCCGAGGCGATTCCCGAGGCGGTGCTCCTTTTCAGGGAGCTCTATCCGGAACTCGGGGTGCCCGTGCACACGGCCATGGCCGGAGCCACGGAGGCCATCGAGGCCGTACGCGCGCAGGGAGGCAGGATCATCGTCGTGACCGGCAAGAACCTGCGTGACGCGACCAGCACCGTCGAAATGCTCGGGCTCGCCGTCGACGAGGTCGTCGGGGCGGTCTTCGGGGCGGCCAAGGGTTCGGCACTCGCGCGCTTCGGCGCCGCCGCCTATGTTGGTGACCATGTCGCGGACATCGAGGCCGCGCGGGCCGGGGGAGCCGTCAGCGTGACGGTCGCGACCGGCCCTTACACGCTGGGAGAACTGCGTGACCATGGAGCCGATGTGGCACTTGGGGACCTGACGGAATTCGCCGACTGGTTCGCCGGCTGGCGTTCGGCCGGCCAACTCTGTTAAATGCGATGAATATTCCTGGTCGCTACCGAGCCTCGCGGGGCATAACCTACATCCATTCATCTTTTACGACTGTTTGAACGAGGTTCCTCCTGTGCCGAGTGGCAAGGTCAAGTGGTACGACGCCGACAAGGGTTTCGGCTTCCTCACCCGCGACGACGGCGGTGAGGTCTTCGTGCATTCCTCCGCGCTGCCCACTGGCGCCGGTCCGCTCAAGCCCGGCCAGAAGGTCGAGTTCGGCGTGGCCGAGGGACGCCGCGGCCAGCAGGCCCTCTCGGTGCGGATCCTCGAACAGCCGCCGACGCTGGCCAAGCCCAAGCCCAAGGCCAAGCGCAAGAAGCCGGACGAGCTGGTGGTCATCGTCGAAGACCTGATCAAGCTCCTCGACGACGTCTCGACCTCCTACCAGCGGGGCAAGCACCCTGACGCGTCGCACGCCAAGAAGATCGCGCAGGTGCTCAGAGCGGTGGCCGACGACCTCGACGCCTAGCCGTGGGGGTTCGTCAGCGGCTTGGTCGAGTCGATCGTGTCGACGCGCTGATCCCGCCGATCAGCGCGCTGATTCCGCGCGTCCTGGTCCCACGCGCCCCGATCCTGCACGTCGGTGTCTTGCGCGTCGGGGTCCCGTACGCCTTGATCCTGGCCCTCGGCATCGGCGCCTAGTCTGGCCGCGCGGATCCGCTGACGTCGGCGGACGATCAGCCAGCCGAACGCGCCGGTCAGCGCCACGGCCAGCGTGATCAGCCCGGCCGCGCTGCTCTCGGCCAGTGACAGCACCAGCCCGACCAGCCCGCCGAACACCCACGCGAGCTGCAGCAACGCCTCGACCACGCCGAACGTGGACGAGCGCACCTCCTCGCCGATCTCCCGCTGCACGATCGCGTCCAGTGCGAGCTTGCCGAGCTCCTGCGCGAACGCGGTGACGAGCGAGACCGCGACCGCGGTCCAGAGGCCGAAGAACACCGCGGCCACGATCGTGGTCGCGCCGGTCACGGCCAGCGTCAGCAGCGTGATGAGCTGCGGGGAGTGGTTGCGGGTCCAGTTCGCGACCATCGCGCCGACCAGGCCGCCCAGCCCGGCCGCCGCCGCGAGCAGCGCGATCGTCTTGGTGGTGTCGAAGAACGGGTCGGGTACGGCCAGCCACGGCACGCCCTTGTCCTGCACCAGGAACAGCAGGAAGAACAGCAGGAAGCCGGAGAACAGGCGGATGGCCACGTTCGCCCAGACCGCCTCGGCCACCGCCGGGCCCACGTTCAGGAGGGTCCGCCAGCGCAGCGGCCTGCCCCCCGCCTCTTCTTCCTCCAGCTCGGGAGAGTCGATGTGGCGCGGCAGCCGTACGGCGAGGACGCCGATCAGCAGGAAGGCGACCATCGCCGTACGCAGCACCGCGGCGCTGCCCAGCCACGCGGTCAGGCCCGCGGCGACCGGCACCATCACACCCGCCGAGATCAGCGAGAACAGCGCCACCCGCGCGTTGGCCGAGACCAGCGTGATGTCGGCGGGCAGCACGTTCGGCATGATCGCCGCGCGTGACACGTTGTACGCCTTCGACAGCACCAGCACGCCCAAAGCCCCGACGAACAGCGTCGGCAGGTCGCCGGGCCCCACGGCGGCGGCCATCGCGAAGCACAGCAGGCCGCGGCCGAACAGCGTGCCCGCCATGACGTAGCGGCGGCCCGACCTGAACCGGTCGAGTATCGGCCCCACGAACGGCGCCAGCAGGGCGAACGGCAGCA
This sequence comes from Nonomuraea sp. NPDC026600, assembly GCF_040638335.1. Taxonomy (NCBI): domain Bacteria; kingdom Bacillati; phylum Actinomycetota; class Actinomycetes; order Streptosporangiales; family Streptosporangiaceae; genus Nonomuraea; species Nonomuraea sp. NPDC026600. The sequence goes on along the minus strand of NZ_JBEZYD010000032.1, from coordinate 138,873 downwards.
TCGTGATGACCAGGTAGAGCGCCACGGGCCCGCGGGCCTCGCCGACGGGCACGCCGAAAAAGACGGTGCTCGCCAGCGCGACCGTGACCAGCGCGTCGCCGCCGCTGTGGCCGGCGGTGAGCTCGATCAGGCGGCCGAGCCCGGTGCGGTCGGCGCCGTTGGCGTAGGTGAGGCGGCGGGTGGCCTGCCCGACCTTCTGCGCGCCTCTGGCCGTGGCCTTGCCCGCCCGCGCGGTGCCCCTGGCCGTCGCCTTGCCCGCCCGCGCGGTGCCGCCGGCGGTCGCCTTTCCCGCGCGTACGGTGGCCCGGCCGGCGCGCGCGGTGGCGCGGCCCGCGTCGGCGACACCTCGCCCCACGCGCCGCGAGATCTCGCGAGCCGTGTCCCAGCCTCCTTGCACGCTTACCAGTCTTACCCGATCCGCGCTCACTCACGGCGGCGGATCGCCCGGGATGGGCGTTTGATGAGTCTCAAGTGGGTCCGGGATGGTCGGTGTGGGCACCTTCGGGTCCGGCCATGGGTGAGAATGAGGTGTGAGCCAACAGCACCTTGCGGCGGAGGCGGACCGATGACCCGCACCCGGACCCGCGTCTCCCCGCCCGACCAGGCGTGCGCCGCCGCGGTGGATCTGGCGCGCGCCGCCGCGGAGGAGCTCGCGCGGCCGGGCGAGCCGGGTGAGCACCTCGGTTACGAGGGCGAGGGCGACCGCATCGTCACCCACTACTTCGCCTGTCTCGACCGGGCCTACCGCGGCTGGCGCTGGGCCGTCACCGTGACCCGTGCCTCGCGGGCGAAGAACGTCACGGTGAGCGAGGCCGTCCTGCTGCCCGGGGCGGGAGCGTTGCTCGCGCCCGAGTGGCTGCCCTGGAGCGAGCGCCTGCGCCCCGGCGACCTGGGCGTCGGCGACCTGCTGCCGAGCCCGGAGGACGACGACCGGCTGGAGCCGGGTTTCGTCAAGACCGACGACGAGACCGATCATCAGACGATTTTCGAGTACGGCCTGGGCCGGGCACGTGTGCTCTCGGCCATCGGCAAGGACCGCGCTGCCAGACGCTGGCACTCGGGCGAGCACGGGCCGCATACGCCGATCGCACACGCCGCACCCGCGCAGTGTTCCACCTGTGGTTTCTACTGGCCGCTCGCGGGTGGGCTCCGGCAGGTGTTCGGGGTATGCGCCAATGAGTACGCCCCCGACGACGGCAAGGTGGTCGCCGCCGACCACGGCTGCGGGGCTCACTCGGAGGCGGCGGTCATGCCGCCGTCCGTCGAGCAGGCCATGCCCATCCTCGACGACATGGGCTTCGACCTGATGGAGGAGGAGGCCGGTTCCGTCGACGGAACGGCCACCGAGGAGCTCGGCCACTCCTGACCGCGAATGTCGGTGAGGGCCGCTACCCTACGGTGGCCCCCCATCGGCGGGTCCCGGACATGTGCCGGCGCCCGCCACACCTGCGACCAGGATCGTGACAGATGACCGACACCTTTGGCACCGACCGGACGCGAGCCGCCGTGCTCGCCGCGTGGACGGCCTCGACCGCCCGGTTCCGCGAGGACGCCAACGCCGAGGAGGACTTCGCCCTCGGCGGCTACCGCGACCGGCTGATCGTGGAGCTGGCCCAGAACGCCGCCGACGCGGCGCTGCGCGCCGGCGTGCCAGGGGTGCTCCGGCTGACCTTGCGCGATGACGTGCTGACCGCCGCCAACACGGGCGCCCCGCTCGACGCGACCGGCGTGGAGGGGCTGTCGACGCTGCGTGTCTCCGGCAAGCGTGACGAAGCGGGCGCCGCCGGCCGGTTCGGTGTCGGGTTCGCCGCGGTCGTGTCGGTCTGCGATGAGCCGTCGATCAGCTCGCGCGAGACGGGCGCCGTCCGCTGGTCGCGCACGGAGACGGCCGCCGCGGTGGCCTCGGTGCCGGGGCTCGCCGCCGAGCTCGACTCCCGGAGCGGACACGTGCCGCTGCTGCGCCTGCCGTTCGCGGCCGAGCCGTTCGACGTGCCCCAGGGGTTCGACACGCTCGTACGGCTGCCGCTGCGCGACGACGCCTCGATCGCGGCGGTCCGGCGCATGCTGGCGGAGACCAGCCCCGCGCTGCTGCTCGGCATGCCCGCGCTGACCACCATCGAGATCGACCTCGACGGCTCGGTGCGCCAGGTGACGGCCGACGGGTGGCGCCTGGTGTCGGAGTCGGGCGAGTTCACCCCCGACGAGGTGGCGGCCCTGTTCGCCGACCGGCCCACCGAAGAGCGCGCCCGCCCTTACTGGTCACTCCGCTGGGCCGTCCCGGTCGCGGGCACGGAGCTCCAGGAGCCCCGCCCGCTGCCCGCCGGGGTGCCGCCGGTGGTGCACGCGCCGACGCCCAGCGACGAGCCGCTCGACCTGCCGGCGCTGCTCATCGCGTCGTTCCCGATGGCCACCGACCGGCGGCACGTCGCCAAGGGGCCGCTGACCGACTTCCTGGTCGAGCGGGCCGCCGACGCCTACGTCAGGCTGCTCGGCGAGCTCCCGCGCACGCCCAAGTTGCTCGACCTGGTCCCCGCTCTGATGGGCAAGGGCGAGCTCGACGCCAGGATCCGGCGGGCCATTCTGCGCCGCCTGCCCGCCACCCCGCTGCTCCCGGCCCTGTCCGCGCCGGCCCCGGCCGTGCACACACCGTCGTTCGCCGAGGCCGAGGTCTACGAGCCCGACGCCGAGTGGCAGGTCGAGCACCCGGCCAGGGAGCCGCAGGAGGACGGCTGGGTCGTCGCCGGCCAGGAGGCGGCCGTGGTCGCCGGGTCGAGCGAGCTGCTGGCCGCCATCGCCGATTTCGTGCCCGGCCTGCTGCCCGCGGGGTGGCCCGCCCGGCATCCGGCGATGGGCTCGCTCGGCGTGCGCCGGGTCGAGCTGGCCGACGTCGTCGACCTGCTGTCCGGTGAGGCGGTCGAGGCGCGGGATCCGTCGTGGTGGCGTTCGCTCTATGAGGTGCTGCCGGCCGACGACCCCGAGTCGCTGGGCGCGCTACCGGTGCCGCTCGCCGACGGCCGGTTGGTCCGCGGCCCGCGTGGCACCCTCATCCTCGACCTCGGTGGCACCCGCCTCGACCTGTCCGGAGACGGGCTCGATCTGACGCCGCTGGGGCTGCGGATCGTGCATCCGGAGGCGGCGCACGCGGCGCTGCTCCGGCTCGGCGCCGCCGAGGCCACGCCCCGGACGATCCTCGAAGACCCGCTCACCAAGGCCGCTGTCGGGGAGTCTCTCGACAGCGCCGACCCCGAGCCCGTGGCGCGGGCCGTGCTCTCCCTGGTGGCGGCCGCCTCGCTGGTGCCCGGAGAGGCGCCGTGGCTGGCCGAGCTGGCGCTGCGCGGCAGCGACGGCGAGCTCTACGCGGCGGGCGAGCTGATGCTGGCCGACGGCGCGCTGGCCGGGCTGCTGGAGCCCGACACACACCTCGGCGTGGCCGCGCCGGAGCTGGAAGAGACCTACGGCTCGCGGGTGCTCGAAGCCGTGGGCGTGCTCGACGGGTTCGCCGTGGCTCACGATTCCGACGTGCTGCTCGACCACGACGACTGCGATCACGACCTCGACGGCGAGGACGACTGGCTCGACCACGTGCTCCACCTGCTGCCGGAGCTCGACGTGCCGCCCGTGGTGCCGGAGTTCGCCGCGGTGCGCGATCTGGAGCTGGTCGCCGACTGGCCCGCCGCGCTGGCGCTGCTGACCAGACCGCCGCTGCGCGCCGCCCTGCACCCGCTGCGGGTCGAGGGCGTCGAGGTCCCGTCCTACACTGCGTGGTGGCTGGCCACCCACCCCGTGCTGGACGGTCACCGGCCGCGCGAGCTGCGGCTGCCCGGTGCCGACCCGCTGCTCCAAGGACTCTACGGCGACGCCCCCGGCGGGCTCGACGAGATGGCGCTGGGCATGCTCGGCGTACGCACCACGCTGGCCGAGCTGCTCGCCGGGCATGGCGGCCCCGAAGAGCTGCTCGACCTGATGGCGGACGAGTCCATCGAGGTCGACAGGGCCCAGTTGCGGGCCCTGTGGATCGCGCTGGGGGCCGTGGAGCCCTCCCGGGTGGCGCCGCCCGGCAGGGTGCGGGCCGTGCTCGGTGGCGACATCGTGGTGGCCGCGGCCGACGACGCCGTCGTGGTCGAGGCCCCCGACCTGCTCCAGCTCGTCACCGACCGGCCGCTGGTGCTGGCCCCCTACGACCTGGCCGAGGCGCTGTCCGAGCTGCTCGACCTGCCGCTGGCCGGTGAGCTGGCCCAGGGCGAGGTCACCTCCGAAGGCGAGAGGCGTCCCGTGCCGGCCGAGGTGCGCTCCCTGCTCCCGACGGCCCCCGAGACCTACGTCGAGCACGAGAAGCTGCTGGTGGACGGTGTCGCCTGCACGTGGCGGTTCTTCGAGGGCTCGGTGCACTGCACCGGCTTCGACGGCCTGGCGCGCGGCCTGGCCTGGGCGACGGGCCAGTGGAATGACCGGCTCGCGGTGGCCGCGCTGCTGCACGACCCCACGGCCGTGCCGCTCCTGCTGGCCGAGGCCGACCTGTCGTAGCGTCACGAGGGTTCACGCCGCCGGGCAGGTGGCGTTCGCGCCGGGGTTCTTGCCGGTGAGGAAGTAGGCGTCGACCAGGCGGGTGACGCAGGTGCTGCCGCTCAGGTAGGCGCCGTGCCCCTCACCCTCGTACGTGACCAGGACCCCGGTCTTGAGCTGTGCGGCGAGCTTGGGCGCCCACCGGTACGGCGTGGCGGGGTCGCCCTTGCCGCCGATCACGAGGATCGGCGCGGAGCCGGTGGCGTCGATCTTCTTGGACTCGTCGCTGCCGGGCGCCGGCCAGTACGCGCAGACCGAACCGAGCCCGCCCGAGGTCAGGATCGGGAAGATCTTGGCGGTCCGGCGCTCGACCTTGTCCATCTCGGCGGGGCTGGGTCGTTCGGCGCTGTCCACGCAGTTGATCGCCACGAAGCTGGTCATCAGCGTCGAGTACGTTCCGTCCGGCTTGCGACCCGTGTAGGCGTCGGCGAACGACAGGAGCTCGGCGCCGTCGCCCTTGATCGCGGCCGCGGCCGCCTTCTCCAGCTCCGGCCAGGCCGCCTTCGCGTAGAGGGGGGTGATGACGCCGATCCGCGCCAGGCCGTCGGTGAGCCGGCGCTCGCCCACCTTGAGTGGCTTGTCCTTCAGGCGGTTCACCATCGCCTCGACGTTCTTCCGCACCTTCGCGGGGCTGGCACCGAGGTCGCAGCCCTGCTTCACGCAGTCGGCGGCGAACGCCTCGAAGGCGTTCCTGAACCCGGTCGCCTGGCCCACCGCGCGTTCGGCGAAGGTGACGGTCGGGTCGAGTGCGCCGTCGAGGACGAACCTGCCGACCGTCTTCGGGTGCTGCGTGGCGTAGACGGCGCCCAGGTGCGTGCCGTACGACATGCCGAAGTAGTTCAGGCGCCGCTCGCCCAGCGCGGTACGGATCTCGTCGAGGTCCCGGGCGGCGTCCACGGTGCCCACGTGCGGGAGGAGCTTGCCGGATCTCTTGGCGCAGGTGGCGGCGAACTCCTTGGCGGCCTTCTCGGCGGCGGTGGACCGGGGGTCCATGGACAGCCACTTCTCGATGCTGCCGCACTTGACGGGCGCGCTGCGCCCCACACCGCGCGGGTCGAAGCTGACCAGGTCGTAGCGGCTGCCGAGGCTGCCGAACGCCCTGGCCGCTATGGCCATGGTCTCGACGCCGTCGCCGCCGGGGCCGCCGAAGTTGAACACCAGCGAGCCGAGCCGGTCGCCCGAGGCCTTGATCCGGATCAGCGCCAGTTCGATCTTCGCGCCGTCCGGCTTGGCGTAGTCGAGCGGTACCGCGAGCTTGCCGCATGCGACGGCCGGGTCGGGCGCGGCGGGCTTGCCGTCGGGGCCGGTCAGGCCGGTGCACGGGCTCCAGGCGACGGTGCCGGCGTCCTTCACCGACTGTGCGGCGGTGCTCGCCGTTGGCTTGACGTCGGGCTTGTCCGCTGTCCCGCAGCCCGCGATGGCGGTGCTTGCGAGGGCCGACGCGCACAGAAGCGCGGGGAATGAGGTCTTCTTCATGCCTACAGCATGATCAGACGGCTTTTCCCCAGGTAGTGCGGTAAAACAGCACTTTCAGCTGACTTCGAGGATCGGTCGGAGATGACGAATGTCAGCTCCGGGACGCCCGCCTGTGCACATACCAGAGGCCCATCAGCCCGAGCACGACCCCGGCGACGCAGGTCCAGATCCACCACGACTGTTCGGCGGCGGGGCGGAAGATCAGCAGCACGACCAGCGCGACCGCCCACGCGACCGTGCCCGCGGCGACCGTCGCGATGTCGTTGGTCTCGATCGGCTCCGGGTCCGGATGCCATTCCTGCTTCACAGGATCCAGCCTAGCTTCCAATCAGGTCTCGATCCGATCACCGCCACTTTTCGCAGATGACGCAGACTGTCACTCTTCGCCCGTGAGTGACACAAGCAGCGGTATCGACAGGTTCTTCGCAATTTCCGCACGAGGCTCGACGGTCTCCCGTGAGGTCCGTGGCGGGCTGGCCACGTTCTTCACGATGGCCTACATCGTCGTGCTGAACCCGATCATCATCGCCACCGGCAAGGACGTCCAGAACCAGTTCATCGGTGACGGCTCGTCGCCCAACCTGCCCCTCGTGGCCGCGGGCACGGCGTTCGTGGCGGGCGTTCTGACCATCCTCATGGGAGTGATCGGCCGGGTGCCGTTCGCCATGGCGGCCGGGCTGGGGCTCAACGCCTTCGTGACCTTCAACATCGCCTCGGTGATGAGCTGGGAGGAGGCCATGGGGCTGGTCTTCCTTGAGGGCGTCATCATCGGCATCCTGGTGCTGACCGGCTTCCGGGTGGCGGTGTTCAACGCCATCCCGAGCCAGCTCAAGACCGCCATCAGCGTCGGCATCGGGCTGTTCATCGCGCTGATCGGCTTCGTGGACGCGGGCTTCGTCCGCCGCGTGGCCGCGGGTCCGCCGCTGGAGATGGGCATCCACAACACCCTGACCTCCTGGCCGATCTTCGTCTTCGTCGTCGGGCTGCTCGCGACGGCGGCGCTGGTGGCCCGCAAGGTCAAGGGCGCGATCCTGATCGGCATCGTCGGCACCACCGTGCTGGCGGTCATCGTGGAGTCGATCGCGAAGGCCGGCCAGGTCTCCGACAAGAACCCCGGCGGCTGGATGCTGAACGTGCCCGCCCTGCCGGACCAGATCATCGGCTTCCACAACCCGCTGGTGCTGTTCAAGGAGTTCGACCCGTTCGGCGCGTTCAGCCGGATCTCGGTGATCCTGGCCGTGCTGTTCGTCTTCACGCTGCTCATCACCGACTTCTTCGACACGATGGGCACCATCGTCGGGGTCGGCCGCCAGGCCGGTCTGGTCGACGCCGACGGGATGCTGCCGCGTACCCGGGAGATCCTGCTCGTCGACTCACTTGGCGCGGCGGCCGGCGGCGCGGGCTCGGTCTCCTCGAACACCACCTACATCGAGTCGGCCGCCGGGGTCGGCGAGGGCGCGCGGACCGGGCTGGCCAGCGTGGTCACCGGGCTGCTCTTCCTGGTGGCGATCTTCTTCGCGCCGCTGGTCGAGATCGTGCCGTACGAGGCGGCCGCGCCCGCGCTGATCGTGGTGGGCTTCCTGATGATGACCTCGATCCGGGAGATCGATTTTACTGACTTCGAGATAGCCATCCCGGCGTTCCTCACGATCGTCGTCATGCCGTTCACGTACTCGATCTCGAACGGCATCGGCGCCGGCTTCCTCAGCTACGTGCTGATCAAGATCGTCAAGGGCAAGGCGCGGGAGATCCACCCGCTGCTGTGGGTCGTCGCGGCGCTGTTCGTGGTCTACTTCGCCCTCGGCCCGATCAGGGTACTTTTCGGGGTCTGATGCTGGTGAGGCCGTCCGTCGCATGAGGGGCGGCCTCGGGGTATCAAGGAGTGAGATGAAACGTGAGGTAGGGAAATAACGTGGAATGCAGTATAGTTAGCAAAGGTAATGACTCATGCTAACCAAGAACCAGCCCCAGATAAACCTGCGCAGCGACGCAGGCCTGGCCACAGCCCTGCGCGTGTCGCTGGCGCGGCTGACCAGGCGGCTACGACGACAAGCGGCGGCGCACTCGCTGACTCCCACGCAGTTCGCGACGCTCGCCGCGGTGGAACGGCATTCCGCGATAACCCCCGGCGAATTGGCCGAGCTCGAGAAGGTGCAACCCCCCTCGATGACTCGCGTGATCGCCGCGCTAGAGGAACGCGGTCTGGTGACGCGTACCCCGCACCCGACCGACCGGCGACAAGTGACCGTGACCGTGACCGAGCCCGCCCAGAAGCTGCTGAGGGAGGAACGACGTCTCAAGGAAGCCTGGCTGAGCCAGCGGTTGAAGGAGCTGACGGCGGAGGAGCGGTCAATACTCCGCCAGGCGGCGCCGATTCTGGAGAAGCTCAGCAGGATCTAGAGCCTGAAGAACCCAAGACCGGGATGTTCCGGTCACTCAAGGTACGTAACTATCGCATGTTCGCAGCCGGTGGCGCGGTGTCCAACGTCGGCGGCTGGCTGCAACGCACCGCCCAGGACTGGCTGGTGCTCGATCTGACCCACGGCAGCGCGGCGGCACTCGGCCTGGCGACCGCGCTGCAGTTTCTGCCGATGCTGCTGTTCGGCCTCTTCGGCGGCGTACTCGCCGACCGCTACCCCAAACGCCCGATCCTCATCGTGGCGCAGTCGCTGATGGCCGTGCTCGCCCTGGTCATCGGCATCCTGACGATGACGGGTGCCGCCCAGGTATGGCACGTCTACCTGATGGCGTTCACGCTGGGCCTGATTTCTTGCGTTGAGGTGCCGACCAGGCAGGCGTTCGTGGTCGAGATGGTGGGCCGCCAGGACCTGTCGAACGCGATCGCGCTCAACAGCTCCATCTTCAACCTGGCCCGCGTCATGGGACCGGCGATCGCCGGGGTGCTCATCTTCCTGTTCGGCGGCACCGGACCGCTCTTCCTGATCAACGCGGTCACGTTCGCCGGGGTGATCTCTAGCCTGATCTTCATGCGGAAGTCCGAACTGAACCTCTCCGTTCCCGTGCCCAGAGCCAAGGGCCAGCTCCGCGAGGGGCTGAGCTACGTGCTGCATCGCGAAGAGCTGCTGATGCCGGTGCTGCTGATCGGATTCGTGTCGATGTTCTCGCAGTCGTTCTCGATGTCGATCGCGCTCATGGCCCGCGAGGTCTTCAAGGCGGGCGCCTCGTCGTTCGGCCTGGCCTCCAGCATGTTCGCCGTCGGCGCGCTGGGCGGGGCGTTGCTCGCCGCGCGCCGGGCCCGCCCGTCACGCAAGATGCTGATCGCCGGTGCGATCGGGTTCGGACTGTTCCAGATCGCGACCGGGCTCGCCCCGTTCTACCCCGTGTACCTGCTGCTGCTGATCCCCACCGGCATCGCGCTGATCACGATCAACACGGCCGCGAACGCGAGCGTCCAGCTCGCCACCGCACCGGACATGCGCGGCCGCGTCATGGGCATCTACATGCTGGTCTTCACCGGTGGCGCGCCCATCGGCGCCCCGCTGGTCGGCTGGCTGTCCGAGCTCGGCGGCCCCAGGGCGGGCGTCATGCTCTCCGGGGTGCTCGTGCTGGTCGGCACCGGGGTCGCGGTGATGCTGACGAAGCTGATCGCGGCCCGGGTGAGCGAGCCGGTGCTGGCTGTCGCCTGAGAAGGATGCAGAATCGGGTGGCATGAGGTTATTCGCGGCGCTGATGCCGCCCGATGAGGTGCTCGACGAGATCGAGCGGGCCATCGAGCCGCATGTCGGGCAGGTGCCGGGCCTGCGCTGGCCGGACCGCGCCACCTGGCACATCACGCTGGCCTTCTTCGGCGAGGTGCCCGAGGGTGTCCTGCCGGAGCTGGAGGAACGACTGGCCCGCGCCGTGCGCCGGCATACCAGCCTGGACCTGGCCTTCACCGGGTTCGGGGCGTTCTCGTCCGCCCGCCGGGCCAGGGTGTTCTGGGCCGGGCTCTCCGGCGATCCGATGATCCGGCTGTCGGAGTCGGTCAAGGCGGGCGCCCGCCGGGCGGGGGCCGTACAGACCGACGAGAAGCACTTCCACCCGCACCTGACGCTCGCGCGGGCGAAGACGGAGCTGGACCTCCGCCCGCTCGTCGAGTCACTGTCCGGGTTCAGTGGCTCGACCTGGCGGGCGGGGTCCGTGCATCTCGTACGCAGCCATCAGGGCGCGCAGGTGAGGTACGAGTCACTGGCCGCATGGGACCTGGCACTCGCCGAGCGGGATTAGGCTCCACCATGTGGACCGTCCTCGCCAATGGCTGCTGCCCGTAGTGCTCGGCCTCCTGCTGCTGATCGTCGTGCTCGGCGCCCTGCTGACCTGAGCTACCAGGCGTAGTCCTCAGGAGCCGTCTTGTGCCCGGGGAAGATCTCGTCGAGGCGGGCCAGCGCCTGCTCGTCCAGTTCGATCTCCAGCGTACGCAGGCTGCCGTCGAGCTGCTCCAGCGTGCGCGGGCCGATGATCGGTCCGGTGACCGCGGGCTGCTTCAGCAGCCAGGCGAGCGCCACGTGCGCGGGGTCCTCGCCGAGTTCGTCGCAGAACTTCTCGTACTGCTCGATCTTGTCGCGGTGCTTCTCGAGCTCCGTGACCATGCGGTCGGCGGCCGACCGGCCCTTGTCGATCTTGCGAAGCACGCCGCCCAGCAGGCCGCCGGCCAGCGGGCTCCACGGGATCACGCCGAGGCCGTAGTCCTGGCAGGCGGGCAGCACCTCCAGCTCGACCGCGCGGGTGAGCAGGTTGTAGTGGCTCTGCTCGCTGACGAGCCCGATCGAGTTGCGGCGCGCCGCGGTCTCCTGGGCCTTGGCGATGTGCCAGCCCGCGAAGTTGGACGAGCCCACGTACAGGATCTTGCCCTGCTGCTTGAGCACGTCCATGGCCTCCCAGAACTCGTCGAACGGCGTGTTCCGGTCGACGTGGTGGGCCTGGTAGATGTCGATGTAGTCGGTCTGCATGCGCTTGAGCGAGGCGTCGCAGGCGCGGCGGATGTTCAGCGCGGAGAGCAGGTTGTCGTTGGGCCAGTCACCCATCGAGCCGTAGAGCTTGGTCGCGATGACCGTCTTCTCCCGGCGGCCCTCGCCCTTGGCGAACCAGCGGCCGAGGATCTGCTCGGTGATCCCCTCGCCCTGCTTCCAGCCGTAGACATTGGCCGTGTCGAAGAAGTTGATGCCCAGCTCATGGGCCCTGTCCATGATGACGAAGGAGTCTTCCTCCGAGGTCACGGGGCCGAAGTTCATGGTGCCGAGGCAGAGTGGACTGACCCGGAGGCCACTGCGTCCGAGGTTCACATAATCCATGACCTCCACCCTAAATACCTGGAGTGCACTCCAGCCAAGTAGGGTCTGCCGGGTGAGGTCGGGCATCCTACGCGCCGCGGTGCCCCTGTTCCTTTCCATGGTCACCACCACGCTCGGCACGCTCGTGGTCACCTCCGTGCTCGGCAGGCACGCCACCGTCACGCTGGCTGCCTTCGCGGTCATGTCGGCCGTGCTGAACCCCGCCGCCGCCGCTGTCGTGGGCGCTCTGCGCGGGCTCGCGCCGTTCGTCGCGCCGTACAAGGACTCGCCCGCGGCGGCCGTGCCGATCCTGCGGGACGCGCGCTGGCTCACCCTGTTGGTGGGTACGGCCGGCGCGCTCGCGGTGCTCTGCGTGCCCGTGCTCGCCCGCGCCACCGGGGCGCCCGCCGAGGTCGTGGCCGAGCTGGGGTCGCTGCCCTGGCTTCTCGCGCTCTACCTGCTGGTGTTCGCCTCGGGTGGCGGGGCCAACACCGTGCTCGTGGCGCTCGGCCACAGCCGCCAGGTGCTCTGGTCCAGTCTGGCGGCCACGGCCGCGATGATCGGTTGCACGGTCGCCCTGGTGCCGCCGCTCGGCCTGACCGGCGTGGGCGTCGCCTGGCTGCTGTCGGGCGTCGCGGGCGTGGCCGTCTCGAACCTCTGCCTGCGCCGCGCCCTCGGCACGCGCGTCGGCCAGGCCCGGCCGCGGATCAAGGAGATCGTCCGGCTCGGCCGGGTGAGCATCCCGCTGGCCGGGACCGTCCTGATCAAGTTCGGTGGCCTCGGGGTGGTCACCTTCGCCGCGAGCGCGACCGGCACGCGTGACGTGGCCGCGCACGCGGTGCTGAGCACGCTCACCGCGTTCATCATGCTGTTCTCGATCTCCGTGGCGCAGGCGTCGGTGCCCGAGGTGGCCAGGGCCCGGGACGTGACGGAGGCGCGCCGGGCCAACCGGACCGCGGCGCTGCTCGCCCTGGCGGGGACGGCGGTCGCCGCGGCCGTGCTGCTCGGGTCCGGTGACTCGGTGCTGGTGCTGTTCAGCGATGACCCGAGCGTGCGGGAGCGGGCCGCGGCGCTGCTGCCGCTGATGCTGCTGGCCTCGACGGCCGATGGGGCGCAGGCGGTGCAGGGCATCGGGCTCACCGCGCTCAAGCGGTCGGGGGCGAGTCTGATCTACTTCGCCGCCGGTTACGGGGTGATGGTGGCCGTCGCCGCACCTGTGGCCGCCGCCTGGGGTCTCGTGGGGCTGTGGTGGCTCATGGCGGTGACCAACGGCGTGCTGGTGGTGCTGCAGGGCACCGGGTTCCACCGGCACAGCGCGCGGGTGGTCGCGACCTCCGTTGGGGCATGATGGCGGGGTGGGGGATCTTTTGCTGCGAACGACCGCCGGGGGTATCGCGGTGTTCGCCGTTTTCATGGCCGCGAGTCCGGCCTTCGCCGATGACGGCGAGAAGAAGCTGTTCACGTTCAAGGATCCGCGGATCACCGAGTCGAGCGGGCTGGCCATGTCGCCGACGCTGGAGGGCGTCTTCTACACGCACAACGACAGCTCCGCGTCGCCGACGTTCTACGCGGTCGGGGCCGATGGGCGGACACGGGCGAGGTTCCGTCTCCAGGGGGCGCAGGCTCGCGACTGGGAGGCGATGGCCGCGAGCAAGGATCCCGCCACGGGGCGCGGGGTGCTGTGGTTCGCCGACATCGGCGACAACCTGAACGGGGCTTGGCCGGATGTCTCCGTCTATAAGGTGATGGAGCCGTCGAGCTTGAAGGATGCCACCCTTCCGGCGGTCCGTTACCGGTTCCGGTACGCGGACGGCGCCAGGAACGCCGAAGGCATCATGGTCAATCCGCTGACCGGACGGCTCTTCGTGGTGTCGAAGGAGTTCTCCGGGTCGGTCTACCAGGCGCCCAAGAAGCTCAGAACCGACCGGGTCAACGTGCTCCGCAAGGTGGGCGCGGCCCCGATCATGGCGACGGACGCCGCGTACGCGCCTGACGGCACGTCGTACGTCATCCGTACGTACTTCTCGGCCACGGTCTACCGGCCCACGGGTGAGTCGATCGCCAAGATGTCGATGCCGGAGCTGAAACAGGCCGAGTCCATCGCCTACACGCGCGACGGCATGAGCCTGCTGACCGGCTCGGAGGGCGTCCGCAGCCCGGTCTATCAGGTGGCGCTGCCCGCGGCCGCGCTGCCGTCCGCCCGGCCTTCCAGCTCGCCGTCTCGCCGTTCGGAGGCGGCCGCCTCGCCGTCCGCCCGACCGGCGCCGGCCAAGGGGCTCAGCCCGAGGGACGTGCTGATCTGGCTGGCCGCCGCCGTGGGCGCCACCGGCGTCATCGCGTTAGTCGCCCGCCGCACCCGGTAGGCGGCCACCGCTCAAGGCCTGAGGACGATCTTGCCGCGGGTGTGGCGCTTCGCCAGTTCGCGGTAGGCGTCCTGGACCTCGTCCAGGCCGTACGTACCGGCGATCGGGATCTCCAGCCGCCCCGCGCTGATCAGCGCGGCCAGCTCGGCGAGCACCGCGGCGCTGGCCGCGGCCATGTTCCCCTCGGCCTTGACCCCGTACTTCTCGACGGCCTGGAAGTTGATGATCGTGTCGATCCGCTCAGGAGCCACTCCGAGGTCGAGTGCGATCTCGACATAGTCGGCGCCGAAGGTGTCGATGAAGGCGTCGACCTTCCTGCCACCGGCGGCGGCCCTGATGCGGTCGGCGACACCCTCTCCATAGGCGACGGGGATCGCGCCATGGTCGGCGAGCCACTGGTGGTTGGCCTCGCTCGCTAGCCCGATCACGGTGGCGCCGGTGTCACGGGCGAGCTGGACCGCGATCGACCCCACTCCACCGGCGGCACCGGAGATCACCACCGTGTCGCCCGGACCTGCCGCTACGGCCCGTACCGCCGCGACGGCCGTCGTTCCCGACACGAACAGCGATCCGGCCTGCTCCCAGGAAACGTCGGCGGGCCGGTGGATGAGATCGGCGGCCTCCACGACGACGAACTCGGCGTGGCTAGCCCGGTTGTGGGTGAACCCGATCACCTCATCACCGCTGATGAACCCTTCGACCCCCGAGCCGACCTCCGCCACCACCCCGGCCAGATCGCTGCCTTCACCGGAGGGGAACGTCGCCGGCCAACGGTCATGCATCACTCCCTCACGGATCATCGCCTCACCCGGGTTGATCGCCGCCGCCTCGACCCGCACCAGGACCTGGCCGGGCCCGGGGACCGGCCGGTCCACCTCGACGACCCGCAGAACCTCGATGCCGCCGTACTCCTGAAATCTCACTGCCTTGGACATCCCATGCTCCCTGAACTGGTGTCTTCCGCCCATTCGGGCCGGTACTGACCACGTTGCCAGGGGTCCGCGGCGGGCACGAGCGGACGGTCTTCCCTAGGATCGGCAGTCCCAGGCTGGCCATGCTGACCTGGGGGAAGTCTCGGCGATGATGGTGAGATGGACATGGACCGCCCTGAGCTCGCCGATTTCCTGCGTCGTTCCAGGGAACGGCTACGCCCTCAGGAGGTAGGTCTGCCGGCCGGGCCACGACGTCGCACGCCCGGATTGCGGCGTGAGGAGCTCTCCCAGCTCGCCGGGATGTCCGCTGACTACTACATGCGGCTCGAACAGGCCCGTAGTCCCCAGCCCTCGACCCAGATCCTCGCCTCGCTCGCCCGTGCGCTACGCCTGACCGAGGACGAGCGCGACCACCTCTACCTGCTGGCGGGGCACCGGCCGCCGGCCGGCCGGCTTGCGGGCGACCATGTACGGCCCGGCCTGCTGTATCTGCTCGACCAGCTCAAGGAGACCCCGGCGCACATCACCAACGACATCGGTGACCTCCTCGCGCACAACACCATGGCCGAAGCGCTCCTCGGCTGTGTCTGCTCGGTCCGCGAACAAGACCGCAACTTCGTGTGGCGCTGGTTCACCGACCCCACGATCCGCCAGATCTACTCACCCGACGAACGCCGGCAGCACAGCCGCGCCCACGTCGCGGACCTGCGCGCCGCCGTCGCCCGGCGCGGCAGCGACGCCGCCTCCACCGGGCTCGTCACCAGACTGCGGGCCGCCAGTTCCGAGTTCGCCGATCTGTGGGATCTGCACGAGGTCGCCGTACGGCGCAGCAGCCGCATGCGCGTCAACCACGCCGCCATCGGGCCGCTCGAACTCGAATGCGAAACGCTCCTCAGCCCAGCCGAAGACCAGAAACTCCTCATCTTCACCCCGCCGCCCGGCACACCCAACATCGACCACCTGAGCCTGCTCCGCGTCCTCGGCCACGACGACTTCACCCCCGCGGCCCCCGAACGCCGCTGATCTCTCTGTCGGGGATCACGCGACATTCGCCGCGGACCCTCCTCGCGATGTGTACGCACGTCAGACCGCCGCCCCTCGAACCACGGGAGGGACGGCGGACTGGCGAGTGGTGGGCTATCGCGAGGCGTTGCCGTCGAGCTCCGCGGTACCGGACTGCCGGGCGGTGGCGCTGAGCGCGGGCAGCACGATCATGCGGAGCTGGGCCTGACCGGAGATGGTCCTACCGCTGTTTCCGCCGTAGTAGTAGGCCCGCATGATGTAGGTGTCGGGCGTCAGCGAGGAGATGTACGTCTTCTGGTTGGACACGCAGTTGCCGTTGGTCCGGTTACCGATGATGGTGGACACGTGGGCACCGTCGGACACGCGGTAGAAGGCCCAGAAGGGGTCCTCACCCGGGGTGATGCCGTTGCCGCCGACGTTGTAGCTCTGGCCGTTTCGGACGGTGAAGTCGGCGATGGGGCCGTCGATGGGGTCGGTCTCGTACTTGATGTATCCCCCATTGATGTACACGTGCGCGGCCGTGTTGCACCGTGCTGCGGAGGCCGCCGTGGAGGTCTCGGCCGCCACCGCCGTCCCGAGGCCGACGGCCAGCACCAGCACGCTCAGGACACGCAGCAGAGCGGCTCGGGCGATGACTACATGGGATCGGTGTTGCCGGCGGATCTTCATGAGCATTCTTCCCTCCTGGGTCGAGTCGGCGCGGGTCGCCGACCGGGCAGGTGATCGACGTGGCGCGATCACCTGACTGCCGGGGACGCTACGGCGATGGCATGACGTGGCTATGACCTGGCGATGACTCCGCCCGTCATCCGCACGCCCTCTTCTGACGAAATGTCCGCGGCGGTGTCGGATGGGGAGGCGCGGGGCGATGCGGTTTCGGATGCTGGGCCCGTTACAGGTCCACACAGGCGACAGATGGGCACGGGTGGCCGCCGAGCAGCAGCGGGTGGTCCTGGCGGTGCTCCTGGTCGAGGCCGGGCGAGTGGTGAGCACGGACAGGCTGGTGGACGCGGTGTGGGGTGAGCGGCCGCCGAGAACGGCGGTCAACACGATCGCCGCGTACGTCACGCGGTTGCGCCGGCTCGTGGGCGGCGACGTCCTGGCCGGGCGACGGCGCGGCTACGAGCTCCTCGCCGACGACGATGGCGATATCGACGCGGTGGTGTTCGAACGAGGCGTGGCGTCAGGGCGGCGCGAGCTGGAGGCGGGCCGTCTCGAGAGCGCTGTGGCAGGGCTGGGGCGGGCGCTGGCGGTGTGGCACACTCCCGAGCCGGTGCTGGCGGATGTGCCGCCTACGCGATGGGTGGAGGCGCGGGCGACCCAGCTGGAGCAACTGCGGCTGGGGGCGGTCGAGGAGCACGCCGACGCCCGGCTGCGGCTGGGCCGGCACGCCGACATCGTCGAGGAGCTGGATCGCCTGGTGCGGGAGAATCCGCTGCGCGAACGGCGCTGGGCCCTGCTGATGACGGCCCTGGACCGGTGCGGGCGGCGCGCCGAGGCTCTGGAGGCCTACCAGAGGGCGCGTCGCGTCCTGCGGACCGAGCTGGGACTGGAGCCGGGGCCGCGGCTGCGAGAGCTGCAGCAGGCGATCCTCATGGAGAACGAGGCCATCGCGGGAAGAGCGGCCATGCCGCGGGCGGTGCCGGGCCGGCTGCCGGCCGCGCCGACGGTGGGGCTCACAGAGGGCTGGCCGTTCGTGGGGCGGGACGAAGAGCTGGACACGATCCGGTCGTGTCTGCGGCGGGGTGCTGCGAAGGGCGTGGTGATCTCGGGCGAGGCGGGCATCGGCAAGACCCGGCTGGCCCGGGAGATCCTGGAGCAGGCGCTGGCGCAGGGCTGCCGCACCGAGTGGGTGGCGGCGACGGCTTCGCTGGCCGCGATCCCGTTCGGCGCGGTGGCCAACCTGCTTCCCGCCGACCGGATTCCAGCAGGCCATGGGTTGCCGGTGCTGGCGGCGGCGGCCGCGCGGATACGGGAGTACGGCCGGGATCAGCGCGTGGTCATCGGCGTCGACGACGCGCACCTGCTCGACACGGGATCGGCGGCCCTGATCGGCCATCTCGCGGCCCAGCACCTGGCCTTCGTGGTGGCGACCTGCCGCGCGGGAGCGCCCGTCCCCGACACGTTCACGATGCTGTGGAAGGACGGCCAGGCGCCGTGGCTCGATCTCGGGAGCCTGCCGGCGGCTGCCGTGGACCGGCTCCTCGACCACACACTCATGGGGGACGTCGACGGGGTCACCCGGCGCCGGCTGGGCGACCTCGCCGCGGGCAACCCTCTCGCGCTGCGCGAGCTGCTGTCGACAGCCATCACCGACCACGCACTGCGCCAGACGCATGGCGTGTGGCACCTCGCGGGCGATTACCGTCCCCGTGGCGCGATCCAGCAGTTGCTCGCCGATCGCCTGCGCCCGCTCGGCTCGCGAACCCCGCTGGTGCTGGAGCTGCTGGCGTGTGGCGAGCCGCTCCCGCTGGCGCTGCTGGCACGGCTGGTGGATCCGGCGTCGATCGACGAGGCCGAGGCACACGGATTGGCCGTGTCCGGACGCGCGGGCAACCGCGTCCAGGTACGACTCGCACACCCGCTCTACGGTGAGGTGCTGCGTGCCCGATTATCGGCCGGCCGCGCCCGGCAACTGTGGTGGCGGCTCGCGAGCGCGCTGCTGGACACCCCGCTGCGCCGTCGCGACGACCTGCTGCGGGCCGCGCTCTGGCAGGTCGAAGGCGGCGCGGTGGTACGCGCCGACATCGTGCGGACCGGCGCCCGCCAGGCCATCAACCGGGCGGATCTCGCCCTGGCCGAACGCCTCGCGCGAGCCGCCAGAGACGCCGAGCCCTCCGTGGACGCCGACGCGCTGCTTGCCGAGGTGCTCGAATACCGTGGCCGCAGCGCCGAGGCGGCAGCCGTGCTACCGGAGCAGCCCCCGCCCGGCGACGAACTGCTCCCATGGGCCCTCGCCCGAGCCGAGACCATGTACTGGGGCAACGGCGACGCCGTCGCCGCCGAACAGACGCTGGATCTCCTGCGCGGCCGGCCGGGGGAGGATCTGGCCGAGGGGATCCGCACATGGATCTTGCTGTTCGACGGGCGCTGCGCGGCCGTGCTGGATGTCGCCGACCGGCTGCTGGCCTCGGACTCGGCGAGTGCGCAGGCCATGATCTGGGCCACCGCGGCGGCCACGGGGGCCGCGGGCTTCCTCGGGCGGGTCGTGGACGCCACCGGCTATCACGAGCGGGGGCTGGCCCTGGCCGAGGCGCGCCAGGCGGAGTTGCCCTGGGGCGTGGTCGAGCTCGGTGTCGCCCGGTCTCTGGCGTACCTGGCCATGGGCGAGCTGGACGCGGCCTGGAGCGTCGCGGACGACGGATATCGGCAGGTGCTGGCCGGGCAGAGCCCGATGATGTCGGCCGGCCACCTCGGTTTCCGCGGGCTCGTGGAATGCGCGCAGGGCAGACCGGCCGACGCCGGCCGATCCCTGAGGGAGGCGATCAACGCGCTCGACGGCCGCGACACCCTCCGGCTCACCCATCTCTTCCTGGCCGGGCTGGCCATGGCCACCGCTCTGGGCGGCGCGGCGGACGGCGCGCGAGCCTGGATGGACCGCGCCGACCAAACCGGCAACGAGGCCAACCGGCTCTTCTCCCCGTGGATCGTGCTCGGCAACGCCTGGACACTGGCGGCGGAAGGCCGGCTCACCGACGCGGTGAGTACCGCCCGGTACGCGGCCGGCCTGGCCCGCGGCATCGGACTCCCCAGCGTCGAGGCGATGGCCCGCTACGACGTGCTCCGCCTCGGCGGAGAGGGCGAGCTCCACCGGCTCGACGAGCTCGACACACCCATGAGCCACGTGCTGGTGAGAGCGGCCCATGGGCTCGAACACGCCGACGGCGCGGCACTCTCGGCCGCCACCGAGGCCCTCGCCCAGCTCGGTCACCACCTGCTCGCCGCCGAGACCGCGACCTGCGCGGTCCCCGCTTATCGCCATGCGGGTCTGGCAGACAAGGCAGCGATGGCGCTCGAACGAGCGGCCTCATCGCTCACCCGATGCCAAGGCGCCGTCACTCCCTTGCTCAGGTCTCGGCCGGTGCGTACAGGGTGATCCGGGCTTGGTGGCGTCGCCGACGCTCGCCGGGCTGACGACCTGCGATCTCCTTAGCGGGGATCGCGCAGCAACGCGGTGAAACCCTCGCCGCGGAGAGCTCGTTCGACGACTTCGATGGAGCGGGCCAAGCGGACCAGCCGCGGACCTTCCTGGCGATAGACGTCGAGTACTGCCTCAACAGCATGGGGCGGGAGGCTGGGCTTGAGTTCCACGGCGGCACCCCGGTATCCCGCCCTGGCCGCCTCAATAGCCGAATTGACGTGATGAAGCGCCATTCTGGCCAGCGCTATCGGGTGGCGCCGCAGCACCTCATACGCCCGATAGTCGGGCGGGACGGCGTCGAGCAACCAGGACACGGCCGAGGTCTCCCACTCTGGAACGCTGGGCGGACGGACCTCGGGCGGCCACTCCGGCGGGAGATACATGAATCCATCGTACTCACGTTCGATTTCATGTCGGGAGGACGCCCCGACCACGGTGGCGATCGTGGCTTTCCGCGGTCTTCGGGTCAGGTTCGACGGCTGTTGATCGGCTTCCTGGCGTCGTAGTCCAGCCGAGCCTGCTCGACCTGGCCCAGGTTGACCGACCACTCGGCGAGTGTTGCGAACAGCGGCGCGAGGCTGCGTCCCAGTTCGCTGATCTCGTACTCCACCCGCGGCGGTACCTCGGGGTAGTAGGTGCGCACGACGAGCCCGTCGCGTTCCAGTCGCCGCAGCCGTTCGGTCAGCACCTTGGGGGTGATGGTGGTGATCCGGCGTTCCAGCTCTACGAACCGATGCCGCCCGTACTCGTTGAGCACCCACAGAATCGGAGTGGTCCAGCGGCTGAAGACGATGTCGACCACCGGGGCGATCGGGCACGCCTGTTCCGGGAGGACGTCGACCGGGGTCGCCCAAGCTGTGTCGTTGGTCACAATAAGCCTTCCTGCCAATACTTTCGTCTAGGTACCTACTATCACAGCGCTAGTAGCTTCCATCGAGTCCACAAAGGAACTGGGAGTGAACATGATTGTGGTGACTGGAGCCACGGGTAACGTCGGGCAGCCGCTCGTGCGGGCGCTTGTCGCGGCCGGCGAGCAGGTGACGGCGGTGTCGCGAAAGATCTCGGACGTGCCGGAGGGGGTGCGGCACCAGCAGGCCGACCTGGCTGAGCCGGCGAGCCTCAAGCCGGCCCTGCAAGGAGCCGAAGCGCTGTTCTTGCTGACCTCCCCCGACTTCATGGCGAACGGCGATCTCGGTGACGTCATGAGCGTCGTGCGGGCGGCCGGCGTCGGGCGGGTCGTCTTGCTGTCCTCCCATGGCGTGGGCACGAAACGCCACCCCTCGCGTCTGGAAGACGCGGTCAAGCAGTCGGGGCTGGAATGGACGATGCTGCGGCCGGGCAACTTCGCCTCCAACGCGTTCCAGTGGGCCGATTCGGTCCGCGCGCAACGGGTGGTCCGGGCGCCGTTCGGCGACGTCGCGGTGCCGGCCATCGATCCGGCCGACATCGCCGAGGTCGCCGCCGTCGCACTGCGCGAGCCGGGCCACGAGGGCAACGTCTACACGCTGACCGGACCGGTGCCGATCTCACCCCGGCAGCAGGCCGCGGCGATCGGGGACGCCCTGGGCGAGCCGGTGCGGTTCGTCGAGCAGAGCCGCGAGGAGGCGCGGAGCCAGATGCTGCGATATATGCCCGAGCCGGTCGTGGAGGCCACTCTCGGCGCCCTCGGCGCACCGTCCGCCGCCGAGCAGGAGGTGAGCCCCGACGTCGAGCGGCTCCTCGGTCGTTCGCCTCACACCTTCGCCCAGTGGGCGGCGCGCAACATCGCGGCCTTCAAATAACGCGAGCTTCATCGAGTCCACATACATCGACATCTAGGAGAGAACATGATCGTGGTGACGGGAGCCACAGGCAACGTCGGACAGCCGCTCGTGCGGGCGCTGGTTGGGGCCGGTGAACAGGTGACCGCCGTGTCGCGGAAAATCTCACCGCAGGATGTGCCGACCGGAGTACGGCATCAGCAGGCCGACCTGGCCCGGCCGGAAAGCCTCGCGCCCACCCTCGATGGTGCCGAAGTGCTGTTTCTGCTGACCTCGGGCGACTTCGTGGCGGCCGGTGGCAACGTGGGCGATGTCCTCGACGTCGCGAAAGCGGGAGGAATTCGCCGGATCGTCCTGCTGTCCTCCCAGGGCGTCGCCACAGGAAGCCACCCCTCGACGCTGGAGGACCCGCTGACACAGTCGGATTTCGAATGGACCCTGCTGCGGCCAGGGGGTTTCGACTCCAACACGTTGCAGTGGTCCGAGATGGTCCGCACCCAGCGGATGGTCACCGCGCCGTTCGGCGATGTCGCACTGCCGACCATCGATCCGGCCGACATCGCCGAGGTCGCCGCAGCGGTGTTGCTGGACGCCGGTCATGTCGGCAAGGCGTATGTGCTGACCGGACCGGAACCGATCTCCCCTCGCCGGCAGGCGATGGCGATCGGCGACGTGCTGGGGGAGCCGGTTCAGTTCGTCGAGCAGAGCCGGGCGGAGGCTCGGGCGCAGATGCTGCAGTTCATGCCCGAGCCGATCGTGGAGTCCACCCTCGATATCCTGGGCAAGCCGAAGGCAGCCGAACAGCAGGTGAGCCCCGACGTCGAGCGGCTCCTCGGTCGTTCGCCACGCACCTTCGCCGAGTGGGCGGAGCGCAACATCGCGGCCTTCAAATAACGCGTCCGGGTGAGGACGGCGTTCTCGCACGGCCGGCCGCGAGCACAACGCGACGTCGGCCGGCCCGCACCACCTACCAATTTCGGGTGGATCAGCCGCGTTCGCCGATTTCGGTCTTGTACGTGTGAAAGCCGCGCCGATGGTAGTTGGGCAGCGCGTGGGGATGATCCAGGTTGGAGGTGTGCAGCCAGACCCGCCGCACGGAGGGGGTCGACCGCCATGCGCGCTGGACCGTCAGCGTCAGCGCGTATCCGCCCAGGCCCTTGCCGGTGAACTCGGGCAGCAGCCCGAAGGTCTCGATCTCGACCTCCTCGCCGGGGTGGCCGTCGTAGGCGGCCGTGCCTATCGGTTCATCGTTCAGGGACAGCAGCGAGAACATCCGCGCAGGGTGCTGAGCGAACCAGGTGGCCCATTGGTGTTCGCTCCGTCGCGTGCTCTGCCAGCCATAGGGCGCACCGATCCGGGACTGGAGGTCGATGACCAGCGGCGAGCCTCGGTCCAAGGGCTCCAAGGCGAGACCGGGTACGGCCGCGCCTGGATTCAGCTGATCGGCAGCGGTCATCTCGACGTATGTCACGATTTCCTGCACTCTGCCCATTTTAGGGGAGGTTCGATCTTCGGTCGGTTGATGTAATACCAAGTAAGCGCTAGCTTTCCTGGCATGCGTGTCCTGGTGAGCGGTGCCTCGGGGTTCGTCGGGTCGCATGCGGTCGCGGCCCTGGTCGCTGCCGGACATGAGCCCTGCCTTTTGGCGAGAAGTCCGGAAAAAGTGCGGCGTGTGCTGGGAGTCGGGGAGTGGGTGGTCCGTCAGGGGGACATCCGCGACGCGCCGGCCGTACGAGCCGCTCTGGACGGGTGTGACGCGGTGCTGCACGCCGCCGCCGACATGGGGGTCACCGGGCACGGGACCGACCTGCACGGGTCCAACGTCGTCGGGCTGCGCAACGTGCTCGGGCAGGCCGCCGAGCTGGGGCTGGATCCGATCGTGCACGTTTCCACGATCGCGGTGTTCGTGCCGCCCGCAGAGCCGCTCATCACCGCCGACAGCCCGCTGACCAGCCCCAGGAACGCCTACGGCCGGTCCAAGGTCGAGGGCGAGCGGTACGCCAGGGGGCTGGGCGGCGTGACCATCGTGTACCCGGGCGGCATCGCCGGGCCGGGGCAGCCGACGCTCGACGCGCTCAACGAGGGGCTCCGCGCCGGCCTGCGGTGGGGGTGGCCGGTCGTGCCGGGCGGCGTGAGCGTGCTGGACGTCCGGGATCTGGCCGTCGCGCTGGCCCGCTGTTTCACACCCGGCCGCCGGGATCGCCGCTACCTGCTGGGGGGACATTTCTGTACCTGGGGGGAGTTGGCAGAAATATGCGCGGAGGTGACGGGGCGGGCGGGCCGGACCTACCGGATGCCCGGTGGACTGCTGCGCGGGATGGCCGCGACGCTCGACGGGCTCAAGCGGCTGGTGCCCATCGACTACCCGCTCACCCGTGACGCGGCCGACTTCATGCTCACCCTGGTCCCCACCGACGACGGCCCCGCGCTCAAGGACCTCAAGCTCACCCTGCGCCCGGTGGAAGACACCGTTTCGGATACATTGCGGTGGCTTGCCGCTGAAGGCCACCTGGATTCGCGCAGAGTCGGCAGACTGGCGCCGTGACAGAGAAGATCGGCGTCATCGGGGCCGGCATCGTCGGCCTGGCGGTCGCCCGCGAGCTCGCCACCTCCAGGGGTGCCGAGGTGACCGTTCTCGAAAAGGAGAACAGCGTCGGCGCGCACCAGACCGGCCACAACAGCGGCGTCGTCCACGCGGGCATCTACTACCCGCCGGGTTCGCTCAAGGCCAGGCTCTGCCGGGAGGGCGTCGCCTTGCTCAAGGAGTACTGCGCGCACCACCGCCTGCCGTACGAGGAGGTCGGGAAGCTGGTCGTGGCCTGCACCGGCGCCGAGCGGCCGCGGCTCGCGGCGCTGGCCGAGCGGGCCAGGGCGAACGGCGTCCCCGGCATCGTCGAGCTGGACGCGCTGGCCCTGCGCGAGATCGAGCCGCACGCGGTCGGCGTCGGCGCGGTCCACTCGCCGCACACCGCGATCGCCGACTTCCCCGCCGTCGCGCGCCGGCTCGCGCTCGACGTGGCCGAGCTGGGCGGTTCGGTACGGCTCGAGCACCCGGTCAGGGCGATCAGGGAGACCTCCAGGGGCGTCGAGGTGCTGGCCGCCGGGCGGCGGTTCGCCTTCGACCGGCTGGTGATCTGCGCGGGACTGAGCACCGACGCGGTGGCCAGGATGGCGGGACGGCCGGGCGACATCAGGATCGTGCCGTTCAGGGGCGAGTACTACGCGCTCGAGGGCGCGGCCAGGGACCTGGTGCGCGGCCTGATCTACCCGGTGCCCGACCCTCGATACCCGTTCCTCGGCGTCCATCTGACCAGGCACATCGACGGTGAGGTCCTGGTCGGGCCGAACGCGGTGCTGGCGCTCGCATACGAGGGCTATCGGGGACTAAACCTCCGTAATTCCTGGCAGATTCTGCGCTGGCCGGGCACGCTGCGCATGGCCCGGCAGCACTGGCGCACCGGGCTCAAGGAGGTTCACGGCTCGCTGGTCAAGGGGGCCTTCGTCCGGGCCGCGCGCCGCTATGTGCCCGAGCTCACCGCCTCCGACCTGCGGCGAACCGAGGGCGGGGTACGCGCCCAGGCCGTGGCGAAGGACGGCCGGTTGGTCGACGACTTCGCCGTGGACGTACAGGGCAGGGTCGTGCTGGTACGCAACGCGCCGTCTCCCGCGGCCACCTCCAGCCTGGCGATTGCCAGGCACATCGCCGGAATTGTCCCAGCACTCGTCCGTTGAGTGCATGCTTGGAGATGATGGAAGCGCGACTACTGATCGTCGAGGATGACCCCAACATCCTCGAACTCCTCGCCGCGAGCCTGAGGTTCGCGGGTTTCGACGTGTCCACGGTCAAGAACGGCTTGGACGCCGTCACCGCCGTTCAACGGCACCGTCCTGACCTGGTCGTCCTCGACGTCATGCTGCCCGACCTCGACGGCTTCGAGATCGTGCGGCGGCTGCGCGGCGGAGGCGTGTACGTGCCGGTGGTCTTCCTGACCGCCCGCGACGAGACCGAGGACAAGATCCGCGGGCTGACGATCGGCGGCGACGACTACGTCACCAAGCCGTTCAGCCTCGAAGAGGTGGTCGCCAGGATCCACGCGGTGCTCCGCCGTACCAGTGGAGAATTGCAGGCGCCGCCGCCCAGGCTGACGTTCGCCGACATCGAGCTCGACGAGGAGAGCCACGAGGTGTGGCGCGGCGGCAACGCCGTGTCGTTGTCGCCGACCGAGTTCAAGCTGCTGCGTTACTTCATGACGAACGCGGGCCGGGTGCTGTCGAAGCCGCAGATCCTCGACCACGTCTGGGATTACGACTTCAGAGGCGAGGTCGGAATCGTCGAGTCCTACGTGTCGGTGCTCCGCCGTAAGATCGACAACCGCAACCCGCGGCTCATTCACACGTTGCGCGGTGTCGGATACGTCCTGCGGCTGCCGCCGAGTCCGTGATGCGCGGCCTGCCGCTCAGGATCAAGCTGATCGCCGCGATGCTGGCGCTGCTCGGCCTCGGGCTGACCTTCATCGGCGTGGTGAGCGTCTCCGTGCTGCACGGCTACCTGATGAACCGCGTCGACAGCCAGATCCAGCTGCTCGCCGTACGCGTGGAGAACAAACTCAAGCACGACCAGGAGAAGCGGGAACGGGGCAAAGAGACCAACGACAAGATGGCGCTGATCGAGTCCGACACGATCGTGCTGGTGCAGCCGCCGGGAGGGACGCTGGCCCCGGTGTTCGGCGACCGCGACGTGGACGCCAGGCCCAGGCCGGTGCTGTCGCAGTCGCCGGGACCGAGCCTCTACACGACGCGGGCGGTCAGCGGCGACGGCGAGTGGCGGGTGCTGCACACCTCGATACCGGCGGGCGACTACGTGATCGCGGCGGACCTGGAGGAGGTCAGGGACATCACCCGGCGGCTCGGCCTCATCGAGCTGCTGGGCGGCGGCGGCATCCTGCTCATCCTCGCCGTCGTGGGCGTCGCGATGGTCCGGCGCAGCATGCGCCCGCTGACCGAGATCGAGAGCACCGCCGAGGCCATCGCGGGCGGCGAGCTCGGCCGCCGGGTGCCGGCCGGCGACCCGCGTACGGAGGTGGGCCGCCTGGCCCTGTCGCTCAACGGGATGCTCGCGCAGATCGAGGCCGCGTTCGCCGCCAGGTCCGCGTCCGAGGCGGCCGCCCGCCGCTCCGAGGACCGGATGCGCCAGTTCATCGGCGACGCCTCGCACGAGCTGCGCACCCCGCTCACCTCGATCCGCGGTTTCGCCGAGTACGCCAGGCAGAACCAGAAGGCCGACGCCGCCGAGCTGATGCAGCGCGTGGAGAAGGCCGCGGGCCGGATGAGCCTGCTCGTGGACGATCTGCTGCTGCTCGCCCGCGTCGACCAGCAGCGCCCGCTGCGCATGCGGCCGGTCGACATGCTGGCGCTGGCCGCCGACGCGGTCCACGACGCGCGCATCCTGGCGCCCGACCGGGTGATCAGCCTGGACGTCGTCGGCGGCGCGGCGCTGATCGTCTCCGGCGACGAGGTACGGCTGCGCCAGGTGGTCACCAACCTCATGACCAACGCCCTGACCCACACCGAGCCGGCCACCCCGGTGGCGATAAGAGTCGGGGCAGGCGACGACACGGCGTTCCTGGAAGTGGCCGACAAGGGGCCCGGTCTGACGCCCGAGCAGGTCGAGCGGGTGTTCGAGCGGTTCTACCGGGCCGACTCGGCCAGGTCGCGGCATCGTTCGGGCGACGACCGGGGCAGCGGGCTCGGCCTGGCCATCGTGCAGGCGCTGGTGACGGCGCACGGCGGCACGGTGCTGCTCGACAGCGCGCCCGGCTCGGGCTCCACGTTCCGGGTCGAACTCCCACTCGCCTTGGAGTGAGCATTCAGCTATTCCTCAGCCTCCTGAGTCACTCTGGGTAGGTGACTAAACCCGAGGCGCTGATCATGGTGGTGGACGACGAGCCCAGCATCCGGGACCTTCTGTCCGCGAGCCTGCGCTTCTCCGGCTTCGAGGTGCTGACCGCCGCCGACGGCTACGAGGCCGTCGAAGTGGCCGAGCGGACCACGCCGGACCTGGTCGTGCTCGACGTCATGCTGCCCGATCTCGACGGGTTCGAGGTGGCCAAGCGGATCGGCGTGCCGGTGCTCTTCCTGACCGCCCGTGACGCCACCGAGGACAAGATCCTCGGGCTGGGTGTGGGCGACGACTACGTGACCAAGCCGTTCAGCCTGGAAGAGGTCCAGGCCAGGATCCGCGCGGTGCTCCGCCGTACGCGCGGGGAGAACGCGCCCGCGAGCCGCCTCCAGGTCGCCGACCTGGAGCTGGACGAGGAGGCCCGCGAGGTCTGGCGCAACGGGCGGCAGGTACGGCTGTCGCCGACGGAGTTCAAGCTGCTGCACTACTTCATGTCCAACGCCGGGCGGGTGCTGTCCAAGGCGCAGATCCTCGACCACGTGTGGAACTACGATTTCGGCGGCGACGCCGGTGTGGTCGAGTCCTACGTCTCCTATCTGCGGCGCAAGGTCGACGACGTCGAGCCCAGGCTCATCCACACGCTGCGTAGCGTCGGTTATGTGCTGCGGGAGCCCCCGGCGGGCTAGCGTGGTCCTATGGATCTGCTGGGCGCGTTGGAGGAGTTGCGCCACCGGCTCGATCGCGAGCTGTTCCCGCTCGAGATCGGTGCGGCGGCCGACGACCGGCGCGCGCTCAAGGAGCTCACCGGCCAGCTCGACGACTACCTGCTGCCCCGGCTGCGGGCCATCGACGCGCCGCTGCTCGCCGTGGTCGGCGGCTCCACCGGGGCGGGCAAGTCGACGCTGGTCAACTCGCTGGTCGGGGCCGACGTCGCCGAGCCGGGCGTGCTGCGGCCCACCACGCTGGTGCCGACGCTGGTGGTGAGCCCGGCCGACCGCGACTGGTTCATGGGCCAGAACGTGCTCCCCGGGCTGTCCCGCGGCACCGGATCGGCCGCCGGGGCGCTGCGGGTGGTCACCTCTCCGTCGCTCGGCGCGGGGCTGGCGCTGCTCGACGCGCCCGACATCGACTCGGTGGTGACCGCGAACCGCGAGCTGGCCGCGCAACTGCTGGCCGCCGCTGATCTGTGGTTGTTCGTCACCACCGCCGCCCGTTACGCCGACGAGGTGCCGTGGAGCTTCCTGCGCTCGGCGCGCGAACGCAGCACGGCGCTCGCCCTCGTGCTCGACCGCGTGCCCGCCGAGGCCGTCGAGCCCGTCACCCGCGACCTCGAACGCCTGCTGGTCGAGAACGGTCTCACCGGCACCCGGCTGTTCACCGTGCCCGAGGCGGCGCTGCCGTCGGAGAAGGCGCGGCTGCCCACCGCACTGGTGTCGCCCATCTCCGCGTGGCTGTCCGAGCTGGCCACCGACGCGGCCGAACGGTCCCGGGTCGTCCGGCAGACGCTGTCCGGGGCGCTGGACAGCCTGGTCGCGCGGGTGCCGCTGCTGGCCGACTCCGTCACGCGGCAGCAGGCCGGGTTCGACGCGCTGCGGTCCATCGTGTCGGGGGCCTACTCGGGCGGGCTGGCCGACTTCGACGAGGGCATGCGCGACGGGTCGCTGCTCCGCGGCGAGGTGCTGGCCCGCTGGCAGGACTTCATCGGCACCGGCGATCTGATGCGCTCGCTGGAGAGCCGGGTGGGATGGCTGCGTGACCGGGTCGTCGGCTTCTTCACCGGGCGGGTGCCGGCCGCGTCGCTGCGAGACGCGCTGGAGAGCGGCGTAGAGACTCTGATCAGAGGCGCCGCCGACGGTGCCGCCGAGCGCAGCCTGGAGGGCTGGTCGGCCGCGCCCGGCGGTCCCGGGATCATCGCCGACGTCGGCGCGGTGGAAGCGGCCCGGCTGGGCCGGACCTCCCCCGACCTGAGCAAGCGGGCCTCGGCGGCGGTGCGGGGGTGGCAGGAGTACGTCCTCGACCTGGTCCGCCACGAGGGTGCCGAGAAGCGCACCACGGCCAGGATCGCCTCCTTCGGGGTGAACGGAGCGGGATTGCTGTTGATGCTGGCCGTGTTCGCCTCCACGGGTGGGCTGACCGGGATCGAGGTCGGGATCGCGGGTGGGACCAGCGTGCTGTCGCAGAAGCTGCTGGAGGCGGTGTTCGGTGATCAGGCGGTGCGGACGCTGACCGTCCAGGCGCGCGAGGATCTGCGTGAACGGGTGCGGAGACTGCTGGAGGAGGAGGCCGGGCGGTTCACCGAGTTGCTGACGGCGGTCGAGCCGCCGGCCGGGGCGGCGGGCGCCCTGCGGGAGGCCGCCCAATCGGTCCGCGCCCATCGCACCGAACTGCCGTCGGGCACGGCTCCGATCGACGTCGCTGAAGGTCCGGCTGAGGGTCTCGCTGAAGGTTTCGCTGAAGGTGAGGGGTCGTGAAGCTGCTGCGTCGCAAGGAGGGGCCGTCGCTGGACTCCCGGCTGGCCGCGCTGCTGGAGGCGGCCGAGCTGGCCGAGGGGCGGCTGCCGGCCGACGTGGTGTCCCACGCGCGGGCGGTGGCGAAACGGGCCGGGGTACGGCGCAGCCTGTCGGTGGATCACACCGTGGCGGCACTGGCCGGGGCCACGGGGAGCGGGAAGTCGTCGTTGTTCAACGTGCTGGCCGGGGACGAGCTCGCGGCCGTGGGCGTCACCCGGCCGACCACCTCGACCGCGCAGGCGGCGCTGTGGGACGGGGCGGGGGCGGGGCCACTGCTCGACTGGCTGGAGATCCCCCAACGGCACTCCCCGGCCGCTGTCGGCCCCGATTTTTCCGGACTTATCCTGCTAGACCTCCCCGACCATGACTCCATCCGGCTGGCCCACCGCCTGGAGGTCGACCGGCTGGTGGAGCTCGTGGATCTGCTGGTGTGGGTGCTGGACCCGCAGAAGTACGCCGACGCGGCGGTGCACGAGCGCTACCTGCGCCCGCTGGCCGGGCACCGGGACGTGATGGTGGTAGTGCTCAACCAGATCGACCGCCTGCCGCCCGACGCGGTGGACCGGTGCCTGCGCGACCTGCGCCGCCTCCTGGACGACGACGGGCTGGCGGGGGTGCCGATCCTCGGTGTCTCCGCGCGTACGGGTGCGGGCCTGGCCGAGCTGCGCGCGCTCCTGGCGGAGCGGGTGGCCGAGCGCCGCTCCTGGTCCGCCCGCCTGTCCGCCGACGTGTCCGCCGCCGCCGACCACCTGGCCGACCAGTCCGCCACGCCGCTCCCGGACGCCGGCGCGGTGGCCGGGCTGGGGAAGCCGCTCACCGACGCGCTGTCCGAGGCCGCCGGGGTGCCGCTGGTCGTGGCGGCCGTACGGAAGGGGCACCGGCACCGGGCCGTGGTGGCGACCGGCTGGCCCGTCACCAAGTGGGTCCGGCGGTTCCGGCCCGACCCGTTGCGCAGGCTGCGCATCGGCACGAGCACCACTTCACCCGAGCGGGAGATCGTCGGCCGTACGTCTCTCCCGGTCGCTTCGGCCGTACAGAAAGCACAGGTCGAGACCGCCATCCGTGACGTCGGCGAGGCGGCGGCGGGTGACCTGGCGGGGGTGTGGGCGGCGGCGGTACGGCACGCGGCGCGGTCGCGGGCCGTGGAACTGGCCGACGCCGTGGACCGGGCGGTGGCGACGACCTCACTCGGGGCGATCAAGCGGCCGAGGTGGTGGCGGGTGGTGGGGATGCTGCAGTGGCTGGTGTTCGCCGTCATGGTCGCCGGTGGGCTGTGGCTGGGGGTGCTGTTCGGCATGGACTACCTGCGCCTGCCTCAGCCGCCCCTGCCGACGCTGGGCGTGGTGCCGTGGCCTACGGTGCTGCTCGGCGGCGGTGCGCTGGCCGGGGTGCTGATCGCGTTGCTGTCCCGGCTGGCGGCCTGGGCGGGTGGGCATCGCCGGGCGCGTCGCGTGGCGAGGGACCTGCGGTCGGCCATCGCCCAGGTCGGCGCCGAGTACGTACTGGAGCCGGTGAAGGGCGAACTGGCCAGGCACACCCGCTTCACCGAAGCGATCACCCGCGCCCGCGCCTGACCCGCCTCCTGCGGCCTGACGGTCTGTCAGGGGCGGCCGGCGGGCCCGAGGAGGAGGGTCGACAGAGCCGCGCCCAGGCAGGCGAAACCGGCGGCCACCAGGAACGGCATCGACGGCCCGAACTGCTGCCCCACCACCCCGGCCACCCCCGACCCCGCCGCGGCCCCCACGCCCGCCGCCGTCGACACCCACCCGAACGCCTCCGCCTGCGCCCCCGGCGCGAGCTCGTCCACCAGCAGCGACGTGGTCGTCAGCGCCGGATTGAGCATGAGCCCCCCGGCGAAGAGCACCACCCAGAACAGCGGCAGCCACGACACCAGCACCAGCGGCCCCAGCGCGAGACCGAAGACCAGCATCAGCCCGGTCAGCCGGCGGGCGGGAGCGGCCGTCCACCGGCGGGCGCCGTAGACGGCCGCCCCGGCGACGCCGCCCAGCGACAGCGCCGCCACCAGCAGGCCCGTCGCGGCCGGAATGCCCCGGGCCGCCGCCAGAGCGGGCACCCCGACGTCCAGCGCCCCGATGGCCCCGCCGAGCAGTACCACCACGCCGAGCAGCAACCGCATCCCGAGATGCCGGAACACCCGCCCCCGCCCCGCCGCCCGCGAGGGATCGGTGACCCGCAGCGCCCGGGAGAAGGCCAGCGTGCCCGCCCCCGCGGCGACGGCCACCACGCCCAGCGCCAGCGACGACGACGCCAGCGCGATCAGCACCCCTAACAGCAGCGGGCCGGTGAGCATGGCCAGTTCCTGCACCAGGTACACGAGGCTGTAGGCGGCGGTACGGCCCTCCGCGGCCAGGCGGGCGCCCCACTCGACACGCATGGTCACCGAGACCGGCGGCAGCCCGGCCCCCGCCGTCCAGGCCAGTGCCACGATCGCCCACCCCGGCCACCCTGACTCGGCGCCGACCACCACCGCGATCAGGGCCGTGACGTGCGCCAACGCGCTGACGGCCAGCACCCCCCGCGGCCCCCGCCGGTCGATGACGCGTCCCTGGACCGGCCTGGCCATCCCCGCGCCGATGGCGAACGCCGCCGCGGCCAGCCCCGCCAGCACCAGCGACCCGCTCGAAGCCTGTACCACGAGCACGATCCCCACCGGCGCGACCTGCTGCGTGAGCTGGGCCAGGAACCCGAGGACGGCCTGCGCCGTCACACCTGGCAGACCGAACAGCCTCCGGTACGGTACGCCCTGCCCCATGCGCCCAAACTAGCCCAAACGTTTCACCCGGCCCCTAGGGAATCGGAGATCGTGTGCAGGGTGTCGAGCAGGGGCCGGAGAAGAGGATGCGCCTGGGCACCGCGCCGCACGGCCGCGAAGACCCGACGCTCGGGACCCGGCGTCCGACGTACCGCGACGCCCGGTACCGCCACGCCCGGCAGCACCATGTCGCGGAGGGCCAGTCTGGGCACCAGTGCCACTCCCGCGCCGGCTCCGACCAGTGCCACCACGGCGCGGAAGTCGTCGGAGCAGTGCGCGAAGTTCGGCGAGAAGCCCGCCTGCTCGCAGGCGAACGTGATCACGTCGTGGACGGGGTTGCCGGGGTAGGGCCCGATCCACGTCTCGCCGGCGAGATCGCCGAGCCGGACCGCGTCCGCCGGGGGCGGGCCGCCGGAGCCCGCCAGAGGGTGATCCTGGGGGAGGACCAGGTCGAACGGCTCCGCGTACAGGGCGGATCGGTGCAGGCGGGGGTCGGCCGCGTCCGGGGCGCCGCGATACTCCACCGCGATGGCCAGGTCGGCCCGGTCGTCGAGCAGCATGGTCAGGCTGTGGTCGCCCTCGGCGTCGAGTACCCGTACCCGCAGCCCCGGGGAGCCGGTGCGGAGGGCGGTGATGGCGGGGGAGAGCACGGCGCTGATCGCGGTGGCGAAGCAGGCGACGGTCACCTCGCCCGCCGCGCCCGTGCTGTAGGCGGCGACCTCGGCTTCGGCGCGTTCGAGCTGGGCGAGCACCTCGTTGGCGTGGGTGAGCATGATCTGGCCGACCGCGGTCAGGCGGACGCCGCGCGCGTCGCGGGTGAACAGCCGGTGGCCCACCTCGTGCTCCAGCGCCCCGAGCTGCTGGGAGACGGCCGAGGGGGTGAGGTGCAGCGCGGCGGCCGCGGCGGTGACCGTGCCATGGTCGGCCACCGCGCGCAACGTACGCAGCCGCCGCGTGTCTATCACGCAGCGAGAATACTCAGGTCAGTGGCGACGTGCGGGCCTGGATGAAGGCGTCGACCGCGCGGTCCACGTCCTCGGCCGAGTGGGCCGCCGACAACTGGACCCGGATCCGGGCCTGGCCATGGGGCACGACCGGGTACGAGAACCCGATCACGTACACGCCGAGCTCCAGCAGCCGCTCGGCCATGGCCCCGGCCTCGGCGGCGTCGCCGATCATCACAGGGGCGATCGGATGGTCGCCGGGCAGGATGTCGAACCCGGCCTCGGTCATCTTGGCGCGGAACCGGGCGGTGTTCGCGCGCAGCCGCTCGCGGGCCTCGCTGGAGGTCTCCAGCAGGTCGAGGATGCGCAGCGAGGCCGCGGCGATGACCGGGGCGAGGGAGTTGGAGAAGAGGTACGGGCGGGAGCGCTGACGCAGCAGCTCGCAGATCTCCTTGCGCGCCGCGACGTAGCCGCCGCTGGCCCCGCCGAGCGCCTTGCCCAGGGTGCCGGTGATGATGTCCACCCGGTCGGTGACACCGTGCAGCTCGGGCGTGCCGCGACCGGTCGGCCCGACGAACCCGACCGCGTGGGAGTCGTCGACCATGACCATCGCGTCGTAGCGTTCGGCCAGGTCGCAGATGTCGGCCAGCGGCGCCAGGTAGCCGTCCATGGAGAACACGCCGTCGGTCACCACCAGCCGCCGCCGCGCGTCGGACGACTCCTTCAGCCTGGCCTCCAGCTCGCCCATGTCGCGGTTGGCGTAGCGGTAGCGGCGGGCCTTCGACAGCCGGATGCCGTCGATGATGCTCGCGTGGTTCAGGGCGTCGGAGATCACCGCGTCCTGCGCGTCGAGCAGCGTCTCGAAGACGCCGCCGTTCGCGTCGAAGCACGAGCTGTAGAGGACGGAGTCCTCCTGGCCGAGGAAGTGCGAAAGGCGGGCTTCGAGCTCCTTGTGCACTTCCTGGGTGCCGCAGATGAACCGTACCGAGGCCATCCCGAAGCCCCAGCGGTCGAGCGCCTCCTTGGCGGCGGCGACCACCTCGGGGTTGTCGGCCAGGCCGAGGTAGTTGTTGGCGCAGAAGTTCAGCACCTCTCGCCCGGTCACGCCCACCTGTGAGCTCTGCGGCGTGGTGATCACCCGCTCGGGCTTGTGCAGCCCCGCCTCGGTGATCTCGTCGAGCGTCGCACGCAGCTGATCGCGTACGTTCGTGAACATCAAACGCTCCAATCCAGGATGACCTTGCCCGTGCGGCCGCTGGCCGCCGTGTCGAAGGCGGCGTCGAAATCGCGGTACGAGTAGCGGTCGGTGATCACCGGGGACAGGTCGAGGCCCTTCTCCAGCAGCACCGACATGTTGTACCAGGTCTCGTACATCTCACGGCCGTAGATGCCCTTGATGGTGAGCATCGAGGTCACCACCGTGGCCCAGTCGATCGCGAACTCCTCGGCGGGCAGCCCGAGCATCGCGATCTTCCCGCCGTGCGTCATGTTCGCGATCATGTCTCGGACGGCCCGCGGGTTCCCGGACATCTCCAGCCCGACGTCGAAGCCCTCGCGCATGCCGAGCCGCGTGATGCCGTCGGCGATCGAGGTCCGCGAGACGTTCAGGGCCAGGGAGACGCCGAGCTTGCCGGCCAGGTCGAGCCGTTCCTCACTGACGTCGGTGATCACCACGTTGCGCGCGCCCACGTGCGTGGCCACCGCCGCCGCCATCAGCCCGATCGGGCCCGCGCCCGTGATCAGCACGTCCTCGCCGACCAGGGGGAACGACAACGCGGTGTGTACGGCGTTGCCGAACGGGTCGAAGATGGCCGCCACGTCGGGATGGACCGGCACCCGGTGCTTCCAGACGTTGGAGGCGGGCAGCGTGACGTATTCGGCGAAGGCGCCGTCCCGGTTCACGCCGAGTCCGATGGTGTTGCGGCACAGATGGCGGCGCCCGGCCATGCAGTTGCGGCACTTGCCGCAGACGATGTGCCCCTCGCCGCTCACCAGGTCGCCGACGGAGATGTCCTCGACACCGGGCGCGACCTCGACCACGTGCCCGGAGAACTCATGCCCCACGATCAGCGGAAGCTTCAGAGTATGCCGCGCCCAATCGTCATATTTCCGGATGTGGAGGTCGGTGCCGCAGATGCCGGTACGCAGCACCCGGATCAGCACCTCACCCGGACCCGGTGTGGGCTCCGGCACGTCGGCCAGCCACAATCCGGGCTCGGCTCGCTCCTTGACCAGCGCTTTCATGGCTCATCTCTCCCTCTGCCCCGAACCTAACGCACTGTGCCCGCTCGCCTAGGGACGTGTCCATCGAAGGATTCTTAAGTGCCCCCACAGCTTCCCTTCACGCCACTCGTACGGCGTGCCCGATATAGCAGTTTTAGCGCTGGTTATTTGCATAAACGAGCGCTAGCCTCGCTTGGGTGGAAGACCTGCGCATCGGAATCATCGGCCTCGGCCTCCGCGGCAACCTGGCACGCTACGCGCACCAGCCGGGTCAGGGCTCGGTCGTGGCCGCGCTCTGCGACTCCGATCCGGAGGTGCTCAAGAGCCAGGCGAAGGGGTTCGACGCGGAGTTCCTGACCGAGGACTACCACCGGCTGCTCGACCGCCGAGACCTCGACGCGGTCATCGTCCTGACGCCCGACAACACGCACGAGCGCGTCGCCATCGACTGCCTGGAGGCCGGCAAGGCCGTCTACCTGGAGAAGCCGCTGGCCATCACCGTGGAGGGCTGCGACAACATCCTGCGCGCCGCGCGGCGGACCGGGACCCGGCTGTACGTGGGGCACAACATGCGGCACATGGGCGTGGTCCGGCTGATGCGCGACATCATCCAGCAGGGCGTCATCGGCGAGCCGAAGACGATCTGGGTGCGCCACTTCATCTCCTACGGCGGCGACTACTACTTCAAGGACTGGCACGCCGACCGCACCCGGACCACGGGCCTGCTCCTGCAGAAGGCCGCGCACGACCTCGACGTGATCCACTGGCTCGCCGGCGGCTACACGACCAGGGTGAACGCCCTCGGCGACCTCATGCTCTACGGCGACCTGCCGCGCCGCGAGCCGGGCACGCCCAGGCCGGAGGGCTGGCTGAGCGAGTACGAGTGGCCACCGGCCAGCCGCGGCGACCTCAACCACGTCGTCGACGTCGAGGACGTGTCGGTGATGAACATGCGCCTCGACAACGGCGTCATCGCCGCCTACCAGCAGTGCCACTTCACCCCCGACTACGTGCGCAACTACACGGTGATCGGCACCGAGGGCCGGCTGGAGAACTTCGGCGACGGCCCCGGCGACACGGTCAAGGTCTGGAACACCGGCCCGTCGGGCTACCGGAGCGACGGCGACATCGCGTACCGGGTGCCCGACGCCACCGGCTCGCATGGCGGTGCCGACACGAACATCATGCGGGAGTTCTGCGGGTTCGTCCGGGACGGCGGGGTCACCGACACGTCCCCGGTGGCCGCGCGGATGAGCGTCGCCGCCGGTTACATGGCCACGATGTCGCTACGCGACGGCGGCATGCCGTACGACGTCCCGCCGATCGACCCGGAGCTGGCGGCGTACTTCGACCGTGGACAGCGGGAACCCTGACGTACGTGGTCGACACCACGGACGCGCCGCTGTCGGTGCAGGTTGGGGCTCCTGGCTTGGAAATGCCGTTCTAACTGTGCAACACTGTTGCACAGTTAGAACATGGTTGTCGAGGCAGACATCAACACAACGAGATCAACGCGGCTTTCAAGAGGCTGCGCAAGATCCAGACACTGACCGTGGTCGAGGACCACAACGGGCATCGCTGGGGGTGCGTCCAGTGCTCATGCGGAGCCACGCCTTTCAAAGTGTGGTCGACGCCACGTAATCCGGGAAACCACGCCAAAGGCATTCTCGAATGGGCTCACGAGCATGCTGAGTGCAGCACGAGAGAGGAGGGCTCATGAACAACTGGAACTTCCGCGTCATGCTGAACCGGGCGCCCAGTGACGAAGAGACGGACACCCTCTACGAGGCGGGTCTGGACGACTCCGCAGTGGCAGGGGACCCGGATGGCGGCGTCTACCTCATGTGCGAGCGCGAAGGGGAGAGTCTCCTGGAGGCGATCACTTCTGTGCTCATCCAGATCAGTTCGGTCGACAAGCTGTGGGCCGTCGGCGTGGGGCAAGGTGACGCGGTGACGCTCGGCGACGCGGCCCGGCGACACGGTGGCCGCACGCAGGCCAGCTTCCGTCAGCTGGCGAGCGGGCAGCGTGGGCCCGGCGGCTTTCCCGAACCGCTGATCGAGGCTGACAACGTCAGCCTCTACTCCTGGGCGGAGATCTCCGAGTGGCTGCGCACCAAAATGGGCGACAACGTTCCGGAGACGAACCGGGACGTCACCCTGGCCGACGCGGCGGTCAAGCTGGCCTGCCGGGCCAGTGTCGTGCACCGGGCACCCCAGGTGCGGGATCTCCTCGAAGTGGCCTGCCGTCCCA
This sequence comes from Nonomuraea sp. NPDC026600, assembly GCF_040638335.1. Lineage (NCBI taxonomy): Bacteria > Bacillati > Actinomycetota > Actinomycetes > Streptosporangiales > Streptosporangiaceae > Nonomuraea > Nonomuraea sp. NPDC026600. The sequence continues at coordinate 100,745 of NZ_JBEZYD010000032.1, read as the reverse complement.
CCCTCGTCGAAGCCAAAGTCGAAGCCAAGGCCAAGATCGAGGCCAAGATCGAGGCCACAGCCGCCCAAGGGGAGTCGGCGCCGCCAAAAGTGCCCGCCGCGTGATCGCGGCGGGCACCCGGCCGGTCAGCGCTCCTGGTGCTCCTTCTCCAGGTCGGGGAAGGCGGCCGACGGGTCCTGCTCGCCCTGCGTGAGCTGGCGAGGCCCGTTGGGGCTGTCGTGGTCCTGGGCGTCGGCCACGGCCGCCGCCGCCGCCTCCGAAGCCCTGGCGACCTCCTCGTCCGCCGCCGAGCTCTCCGGCAGCTCCTCCCGCGTCGCCGCCGACCTGGGCAGTGCTTCGGTGAACGCCTTCGACACGCCCTGCAGCGCCGAGGTGACCTCGCTGGGGATCACCCAGAACGTGTTGCCGGGGCTCGCCGCGAGCTGCGGCAGCATCTGCAGATACTGGTAGGCGAGCAGCTGGGGGTCGGGGTCGTTGCGGTGAACCGCCTGGAAGACCTGGTCGATGGCCCGCGACTGGCCCTCGGCCTGCAGGATGGCGGCGGTGCGCTGGCCTTCGGCGCGCAGGATGCTGCTCTGCTTGTCGCCTTCGGCGGTGAGGATCTGCGACTGGCGCTGGCCCTCGGCGTTGAGGATCGCCGCCCGCTTGTCACGCTCGGCCCGCATCTGCTTCTCCATCGCGTCCTTGATGGTCTTGGGCGGGTCGATCGCCTTGACCTCCACGCGGTTGACGCGGATGCCCCACTTGCCGGTGGCCTCGTCGAGCACGCCGCGCAACTGGCTGTTGATGGTGTCGCGGGAGGTGAGCGTCTTCTCCAGGTCCATGGAGCCGATGACGTTACGCATGGTGGTGACGGTGAGCTGCTCTATCGCCTGGATGTAGTTGGCGATCTCGTAGGCCGCCGCCCGGGGGTCGGTGACCTGGAAGTAGAGGACGTTGTCGATCTCGACGACCAGGTTGTCCTCGGTGATGACCGGCTGCGGGCGGAAGGTCACGACCTGCTCGCGCAGGTCGATCATCGGGTAGACGCGGTCGATGTACGGGATGACGAAGTTGAGTCCCGGCTTCAGCGTGCGGTTGTAGCGGCCCAGGCGCTCGACGTTGCGGGCGCGTGCCTGGGGCACGATCCGCACGGCCTTGAGCACCGTCAACACCGCGAACAGTATGACGAACAGTCCGACCAGCAACAGCGGGTTCATGGTCACTCCCGGGGATATACGAGGGCTGTGGCGCCCTCGATCTCTATGACATCGACGGTCGCCCCCGTGGGGATTACCAGGGTCTCGTCATAGGCGCGCGCGGACCACTCCTCGCCGCCGATGCGTACCCTGCCCTCGCGTCCGGTGACCTCCGACACGACGTACGCCTGCCTGCCGAGCAGCGCCTCCACGCCGAAGCGCTGCAGTTGTGGCTGCCGGAGGTGACGCATGGCGACCGGCCGGATCACGATCAGACCGGCCGCGGAAGACAGGGCGAAGACCAGCAGTTGCAGGGGAACGGGCAGACCGATGGCGGCGGTCGCGGCGGTGAGGAGGGCGGCCGCGCCGAGCAGTCCGAGCGCTGCGGTGACGGTGAAGATCTCCGCCACGCCGAGGACGACTGCCAGGATTATCCAGATGATCCATTCATCCATGTTCCGGCCCTCCTGATGGCATAACGGGCCTGGGTACTCGACTGGTTCCCCTCTCCTACCGTAATGCCGGAATCATTGCTGTGGCAGGGGCGCGGGGCGGTACAAGGCGCTGCCCTGCCGCCACTTCTCCCACGGCAGTTGCCAGAACCCCCAGCCGTTGTCCCACTGGAGCGGGCGGGCGGTGCCGGTGATCGTCACCGGGTCGCCGCGCAGCGAGCCGGCGAAGAACCAGGCCGCCTGGTCGGGGCGAGCGTTGAGGCAGCCGTGGCTGACGTTGGCATGGCCCTGGGCCCACACGTTGTTCTTGGCGTGGACGTATTCGCCGCTGTTGGAGATGCGCACGGCATGGTCGATCAGTACGTCGTAGAAGCCGGGCTCGCCCTTGACGCGGCCCGGCGAGACCATGCGGACCGGGTTGCCCTTGTCCATGGTCAGGTGGATGCCGCTGGTCGTGGTGTATTCGGGGGTGGTGGCCATGCCCGCGCTGATGGCCATGCGCTGCGCGATCCGGTCGCCGCGCCTGACGACCATCTGGTGGGTCCGGGTGTCGACCGAGCTGGACTGCTCGCGGCCCACGGTGAAGGCGAACGTGCGGTCGGTCACGCCGTAGACGCCCGGCGCCATGCGCACCCCGGTCAGGTGGGCCGTGACCGTGATCTGCTGCTCCGGTGTCCAGAAGTCGCGGGTGCGATAGATCACCCGGGTGTCGCCGACCCAGCGCCACGCGCCCTCGGCGGCGGGTTTGACCTCCAGCGCCCGCTCCACGGCCGCCTTGTCGTGCACCGGGGTGTCGAAGTCGAGGATGATCGGCATGCCGACGCCGACGGTCTCGCCCGGCAGCGGGGTGATGGAGGCGACCTGGAAGGTATGGCCGGCGGCGCGGGTGCGGAAGCGGCCCATGGCCACCGTCGACGGGGCGCCTGGACGCGCCGCGGTGACGGTCACCGTGTATTCGGATCCGGGGGCCAGCGTCCAGGAGGAGCGCCAGGTCGTACGGGAGGCGTCGAGCGTGCCCGGCACCGGTGCGCCGGCCACGAAGGCGAGCACCTGGCTGAGCTTGCCGCCCTGCGCCTTGACGACCAGGCCCTGATCCGTACGGGCGCGCAGCGCGTCGAAGGCCGGGGAGACCCGCACGACGGGCGGCACGGGCGCCGGTCGCTCGGCGGTTACCGAGCCGCAGCCCGCGGTGAGGAGTAGGGCCACGAGGAAGGTGGCCGCGGCGCGCCGCATCTCAATCCTGCTTTCCGGGAAGGGGGTACCCAGGTTAGCGGGGAGTCACGAAATGAGCACGCCAAGTCATCTATCGGATGGTTCCGGAAACCTCCCCCAATGTGCGGCCGCCGGCCGTGGCTCTGATCGTCACAGTGTCGCCGTCCTCCAGGAATGTCCTGGTCTCTCCGCCGGCGAGCTTTATCGGATCGGTGCCGTTCCAGGTCAGCTCGATGAGCGAGCCCCGCTCCTCGCGCTGCTCGCCGGAGATCGTGCCGCTCGCGAACAGGTCGCCGGTCCGCAGGGCGGCGCCGTTGGCCGTCATGTGGGCGAGCATCTGGTCCGGCGTCCAGTACATGCCGGAGTACGGCGGGCGGGACACGACCTCGCCGTTGATCGACACCTCGACGGCGACGTCCAGCCCCCAGTCGCCCTGCCTGCGCAGGTAGTCGAGCGGCTCGGGTTCCTGCGCGCGGCCGGGTATCCGGGGCAGCGCCTCCAGCGGCGTGATCCACGGCGAGATCGAGGTGGCGAACGACTTGCCCAGGAACGGCCCGAGCGGCACGTACTCCCACGCCTGGATGTCGCGCGCGCTCCAGTCGTTGACCAGCGTCACCCCGAACACGTGGTCCTCGAAGGCCCCGGCGGGCGCGCCGAGCTCGGACGGCACTCCGATGACGAAGCCCAGCTCGGCTTCGAGGTCGAGCTTGGCGGACGGTCCGAACCGCCCGGCCCCGAGCTGGCCGTGCGGCCGGGTGATCGGGGTCCCGGACGGCACGACCGTGCCCGCCCGGCCGTGGTAGCCGACGGGCAGGTGCCGCCAGTTGGGCAGCAGCCCCTCGGTGCCGGGCCGGAACATCCGGCCGAGGTTGGTGGCGTGCTCCAGCGAGCAGTAGAAGTCGACGTAGTCGGCCACCTCGAACGGCATGTGCAGTCGCACCTGGTCCAGCGGGACCAGATGCGGCTCGGTGATCGCGAGGTCGGAGGTGAGCTTGGTGGCGATCAGCGTCCTGGTGTCGTGCCAGGCGGTGCGCCCCCTGGCCATGAAGGGGTTCAGGGTGGGAGCGGCGAACACCTCGTCGTGCAGCGCGGCGGCCAGGTCGAGGACCCGGTCGCCGTAGCGCACGCCCACTCGTGGCGCTTCGCCGCGCCGGGAGAACACCCCGTAGGGCAGGTTGTCGGCACCCCAGGTCACGCGTCCTCCTCGATCAGTCCCAGCACGCGCAGATCGTCCAGTGGCGCTCCGGTGTTGCACGAGCCATAGCTCACCAGCAGCGCCCTGGCCCGTTTCGCCGTCTCCTCGGACACGGCGCGGGCCAGCCGTACGAGGTGGCTCACGTCCGTGGTGCGCAGCACGGGCACGGGGTCGCGCTGCTCCACGGCCTCACAGACGGCGAGCAGCAGGTTGAGGAAGCCGTGCCGGTCGACGCCGAGCGTGGGGTCGAAATGACGTACGGCGTGGTGCAGCCCGGCGGTGGCCTTGAACGGTATGTCGTGCTCCGCGCAGAACCGGATGAACGCCGCGAGATGCTCGACCGGCGGGAAGTCCTCGGCGGCCGAGCCGCCGCAGCGCACCTTGAGCGCGGCGCCCTCGGGCCTGTCGGCGACGTACCTCCCGGCGGGCACCTCGACGAACAGCCGCACGCTCGGCGGGAGGCCGCCTTCTGGCAGCAGGGCGAGGGCGTCCACCCGTATCTCGACCGAGTCCACGGGCAGGTCGTCGAACGGCGGGATCTCCGGCGTGTCCACGATCAGCCCGATCCGGAGCGGCGGGGCGTCCTCGCGGCGCAGCCCGTCCAGGCGGCTGGCGGGGCAGAGGAAGCGGTGGGTCAGCACCTGGGAGGCGCGCTCCTGGTCGCGCTGGTGGCGGGCCAGCGCCTCCGACATGTGCAGGGAGGTCGGCGGGAACAGGCCCGCGTCGTCGACCAGTGCGATGTAGAGGTTCATCGGGCCCAGGTCCATGCGTAGCCGGGGTCCTCGCAGGTCAGAGCGGCCTGGCCGAGGTCGAGCGGGCGGAAGGTGTCGATCATCACGGCCATCTCGCTGGTGGTCGTGATGCCGCGGCCGACGGCGTCGATGACCGCCTCCACCGCCCCGGGCTGCGGACCGTGCGTGAAGCCGGCCGGATGCAGCGAGATCGAGCCGACGTCGATGCCGGAGCCCTTGCGGGCCGAGTAGTCGCCGCCCACGTAGAACATGAACTCGTCGGAGTCGACGTTGTGGTGGTTGTAGGGGATCGGCACGGACTCGGGATGGAAGTCCAGCGGACGCGGGCAGAACGAGCAGACCACGAACCCCGGCCCCTCGAACGTCTGGTGGACTGGCGGCGGCGCGTGCGTCTTCTTCACGATGGGCTCGAAGTCATTGATGTTGAACGCGAACGGATACAGATAACCGTCCCAGCCGACCACGTCGAACGGGTGGTTGCGGTAGACCAGTCTGGTCAGCCCGCCCCAGGTGCGGACCAGCACCGGGACCTCCTCGCCCGCGACGACGAGCGGCTCGGCCGGGCCGCGCAGGTCGCGCTCGCAGTAGGGGGCGTGCTCCAGCAACTGCCCGTACTGGGACAGGTAGCGCTTGGGCGGCCTGATGTGCCCGGACGCCTCGATGGCCAGCACGTTGACCCGGCCGTCGGGCACCCACCGGTGGATCGTGCCGGTCGGGATGACGATGTAGTCGCCCGCGCCGGCCTCGATGACGCCGTACGTCGACTCGAAGCGGGCCCGGCCCGCCTGGACGTACACGCACTCGTCGCCCATGGAGTTGCGGTAGAGCTCGCTGGGCCGGTCGCTGGTGGCGTACGACAACCGGACGTCGGCATTGCCCGCCAACTGCATCCGCCCCGCCACCAGGTCACCCGCGCTGCCGAGGTCCTGGGTGCGGAAGTGGCGCGGCGACAGCGGCAGGTTCGGCTCCAGGCGGAGGTCCGCCGACGGAGTGACGGCCTCGGCCTTGACGATCGCGGTCGGCAGGTAACGGTGGTAGAGCAGCGAGGAGTCCGACGAGAAGCCTTCCTCGCCCATCAGCTCCTCGGCGTAGAGGCCGCCGTCGGGCCGCCTGAACTGGGTGTGCCGCTTTCGGGGCACCTCGCCCACGACGCGGTAGTAAGGCATCCTCGCCTCCCGAGCGTCCGTTTATCGGACATCTGTGTCCTCTATCTGCAACCACCGTCCGCCATGGGGCGGGCGATGTCAACCCAGCGCGCCGGCCAGCTCGTCGGCGGCCTCGACCACGCGCCGCCCGGCCGACTCGTCGAGCGGCCCGAACGTCACCACGCCGACCGACGCCTCCAGCCACGGCAGCCCGGCCACGGGCGCGGCGATGCCCCGCGCGCCCTCCTGCAACTGCCCCTCTGTCACGAGATAGTCGGCCCGCCCCTCGCGCAGCGCCAGGATCGCCTGCCCGGCGGCGCCCAGCAGCAGGGAGTGACGCGACCCCTCCCGGTAGGCCACGTGCATGTTCGTCCACGACGGCTCGACCACGGCCACGGCCAGCCCGTCGTCGCCCTCCGCCACGGTCAGGTGCGCGGTCGCGCCCACGTCCTCGGCGAGCCGCCGCAGCGTCGGCAGCGCCGCCGCCCGAAGCAGCGGTTGTACGGCCTGAGCCAGCACGAGCACCCCGAACCCGAGATGCACCCGCCCCTCGGCGTCCCGGCGGACGAACCCCTCGCTCAGCAGCGTGGTCACCAGCCGGTACACCACCGGCCGCGACAGCGACAGCTCGGTGCTCAGCTCGGTGGGCGTCCGCCCGCCCTTGCCGTCGGCGAGCAGCCTCAGCAGGCGGAGCCCGCGTTCCAAAGTCTGGGCGGATTCAGCGGCCATGAGCCGATTATCTACGCGTCAGCCAGGAGTAACGCCGCGCGGTGCCGGGGTACGTATCGGGGAGACAGACCGGGGGGCGAAATGCGGCTGACGTGGGGATTGGTTGTTGCCGGGTTGGGTTTGTGCGCGTTGCTTCCCGCCTTGCCCTCGGAGGTCACGCGGACCGTGGCCGTGTCGAGCGACCTGCCGGTCCCGCACGGGGATCCCCCGGCCAAGCGGCTCGTCGAGACCGTCTTCTACGTCACGCAGGGCATCGAGGTGGATGCTCACCTGATGCCGTTCGAGGACGACGTCACCATCCGCCCCGCCGCCCTCGCACCGGGCGTGACCTTGGACGCCGCGGGCCAGCTGCACGGCATGCCCCAGCGTCCCGGCACCTTCGCCGCGCCCGTCCTGCTGTGCCGTGGCCAGGACTGCGCCGATCAGCAGATCACGATCGTCGTGCTGCGGAACGTGCCCTGGCAGCCGAGCGAGCTGGCCTTCCCCGGCAAGGTGGGCAACCGTTACGACGAGCAGATCACGATCGAGGGCGGGCCCACGGGCGTGCCGCCCACGTTCTCCGTGACCGACCACGGCAGGCTGCCGAAGGGCGTCACGATCGGTCCCGACGGCCACATCGGCGGCATCCCGGAGGCCGCCGGGGTGTCCGAGGTGCCGGTCCGTGTCTGCCTGGCGGGCAACTGCGCGGGCGTGGTGGTGGCCCTGATCGTCGTCTGACGGTAGTGCCAGCCTGACCAGCCGTTCGGGGGACGACGGGCATGATTCGGCGGGGTCGCGCGGCGCACACTTGCCAGGAAGTGTTCACCCTGGAGGCCCGTCATGACCATGCTGAAGCCCCGCTCGGCGCCGAACCCGACCGAGCCGCCCATCGAGCCGCCCCCCGCCGTTCAGGCCGCCGCCACGCTGTGGCTGGTCGCGGTCGCGGCGGGGGTGTTCGAGACCGTCCTGGCCGTCGGCGACCTGCTGTCCACGGGGACGGCCTCGGCGGGCGAGTTGCTGTCCGGCGTCGGGATCCGGCTCGCCGTCTTCGTCACGGCCGTCTTCCTGGCGCTGCGACTCAGGCACGGCAGGAACTGGGCACGCTGGACGCTGGCGGTGACGCTGGGCGTGTTCGGCACGCTCTCGCTCGTCATGCAGCCCGTCCAATGGCTGATGGACGGCCACTCCGTCGCCGAGGCATTCGCCGGGGCCGACGCGATGGGCCTGATGTTCGCCGGCAGCCGGGTGCTGCACGTGCTGGCTGTGCTCGGCGCCGTGGCGCTCATGTTCCAGCCGAGGGCCAACGCGTACTTCCGCTCGGCCCGCCTGGCCCAGGGTGACTCAGCCCGGCACGCTCTCGGCGACCGGGACGGGCGCGCGTAGGTCACGTACTCCGGGAGACAGCAGCGCGGCGAGCGTGGACAGCACGACGAGGGCGGCGCAGCCCAGCAGCGCCGTCCGCGTGCCGACCAGGTTCGCCACCGGCCCGGCCAGCATGAGCCCGATCGGGCCGAACATCAACGAGCCCAGCGCGTCGTACGAGCTGACCCGCGACAGCGACTCCGGCGGGATCTCGCGCTGCATGGTCGTCTGCCAGAGCACGCCGAACACGTCGAAGCAGACGCCCAGCACGAACGCGCCCGCCACGATCGCCCACAGCGGCGCGCCGGTGCCCAGCATCACGTAGGGCAGGGCGGTCGGCAGGCAGAGCAGCGTCCCGACCAGGATGGGCCGGGTGGGCCGGACGCGCAGCGAGACGATCACCCCCACGATCGTGCCCACCGCCTCACCGGCCAGGAACGCCGACCAGGCCGCGGGCCCGCCCAGACTTTCCTTGGCCAGCAGCGGCCCGAGCACGCCGTGACCCGCCTGGAGTGCCATCACGAGCACGGAGAACTGCGCGACCACCACCCAGATCCACTGCCGGGACCTGAACTCGTGCCACCCGTCACGCAGGTCGGCCAGCACCGAATGCCTGGCCGCCGTGTCCCGCTCGCCGGGTGTGAGCCGCAGCGCCGCGATCAGCACCCCGGCCACCGCGAACATCAGCCCGCTCGCGGCCAGCGCCCACCCGCCGCCGAACAGCACGACCGTGCCACCACCCAGCACCGCGCCCGCCACCCGCGAGCTGTTGGCGCCCAGGCCGAGCAGCGCGTTGCCGGTCTGTAGCCGGTCGGCGGGCACGACCTCGGGGATGATGCCGGTCAGCGCGGGGAACATCATCGCCATCGCCACCCCGCTGCAGGCGGCGGCAGCGGCCATCGCGGGCAGCGGGGTCCAGCCCGACAGCATCATCGCGGCCAGGGCGAAGAAGGCCAGCGCGCTGATGAACTCGCTGACCGTCATCACCCTGTATCTGGGGAACCGGTCCGCGATCACCCCGCCGACCAGCATGAACACCACCATCGGCAGCGCCTCGGCGGTGAGCACCACCGAGAGGGTGGTGGCGTCCGCGCCGGGCAGGGCGAGGATGCCGAAGGCGAGCGCCACGGGCGCGAAGGCGCTGCCCAGCATCGACATGGTCCTGGCGGTCAACAGCAGCGTGAACCGCCGATCTCGGAGCAGGCCGAGATCGTGAAGATAGCCGTGCACTTGGTGGCCCCCTAGTCGCCCAAACGCTCACTATTGTGCTGGTTCGTCGCATCCGCTGTCGTCTGGATATATCGCTGCTTGTCACGCCGTTGACAAGACCGAAAGTGGAATGTGCAGGTGTTTGGCAAGAACCGGGGCGCTTTCTGCCGTAATTTTCTAGGTTCCTGCAGTCGGCGAGGGGACCCGGGCATGCCCGAGGCACTGATCGAGCGTGTTTGAGTCGGCGGGGCGCCTGATCTACGGCGGCAGGTGGACGCTGCTGGTGCTGAGCCTGGCGGCGGCCATCCTGGCCGCGCCCTTCGGGCTGCAGCTGTTCGGCCGGATGGCCGACGGCGGCTTCGCGGACCCGGCCGCCGACTCGACCACCGCCGCCGCTTGGAACGACGCCTGGTACAGCGGTAACACCCCCGACGTCGTCGTCCTCTACCGGCACCCGCAGGTCAAGGTGCGTGACGCGCGTTTCAAGAAGGCCGTGCACGACTCGCTGCGCGCCCTGCCCGCCCAGTACGTCGGCAAGCTGGCCACGTACTGGACCACCGGCTCCAAGGAGCTGATGTCCACCGACGAGCACGCCACCTACGCCCTGATCACCCTGAAAGGCGCCAAACAGCAGGCGTACGCCGCCATCAAGGACCGGCTGCCCGTCGCGAACCTCCAGGTCCAGGTCGGCGGCTCGGTGCCGCTGCTGAAGGAGCTCAACGACCAGACGGCGGCCGACCTGGCGCGCGCCGAGGCGATCTCGATGCCGGTGCTGCTGGTCCTGCTCGTGGTGGTGTTCGGCAGCCTGGTGGCCGCCGGGCTGCCGCTGCTCGTCGGGCTGCTCGCCGTGATCGGCGCGCTCGTGCTGCTCAGGCTGCTGACCGAGGTGACGGAGGTCTCGGTCTTCTCGCTGAACGTCGTCACCATGCTCGGGCTCGGGCTGGCCGTCGACTATTCGCTCTTCGTGCTGACCGCCTTCCGCGAGCAGATCAGGTCCGGCCTGCCGACCCGTGAGGCCGTGGTGCGCACCATGGCGACGGCCGGCCGTACCGTCGCCTTCTCCGGCTTGACCGCGGCGACCTCGCTGCTGGGACTGCTGCTGTTCCCGCAGATGTTCCTGCGCTCGATCGGGCTGGGCGCGGCGGCCGTGGTGCTGGTGGCCATGCTGTCCGCGCTGGTCGTCCTGCCCGCCGCGCTCGCCGTCCTGGGGCCCCGCGTGGACGCCGTCCGCCTCACCCCCCACTTCGGCACCCCCCACTTCGGCACCCCCCACTTCGGCGCGGCCCGCGCGGGCGCCGGGGTCTGGCCCGCGATCGCCTCCAGCGTGCTGAAGCGGCCCGTGCTCTACCTGGTCGCGGTCACGTCCGTGCTCCTCGCGCTGGCCGGACCGTTCGCCCACGTACGGTTCGGCAACGTGGACCACCGGGTCCTGCCCGCCACCACCGAGAGCCGCCGCGTCGCCGAGACAGTCGACCGCGACTTCGCCAAGAACTCGATGGCCACGATCGACGTCCACGTCCTCGTCGAACGCTCCTTCACCACCCGTCCCGCCACCCCCGGCCCCCTCGGCCAGGGCTACTTCCCGATCAGCGCCGTCACCCCGATCGACCCCACCGACGCCAAGCCCCTCGCCGACCGCCTGCGCGAGCTGCCCGGGGTCACGGGCGTCGACCTCGCCGGCCTCTCCCAGGCCAACGGCGCGGTACGCCTGGCGGTCCGCTACTCCTACGACCCCATGTCGGACGCGGCCCAGCACCTGGTGACGCTGATCAGATCGATGTCCCCGGAGCCGAACGTCCGCCAGGTCGTCGTGGGCGGCCCGACGGCGGCCCAGATGGACCTTCTGTCCAGCCTCCTCTCCAGGCTGCCGTGGATGGCGCTGGTGGTCGGCGGGCTCACGTTCCTGCTTCTGTTCGCCGCCTTCGGCTCCGTCGTCCTGCCGGTCAAGGCCCTGCTCATGAACATCCTCTCGATCGGGGCCTCGTTCGGGGTGATCGTCTGGGCCTTCCAGGACGGCCACCTGGCACCGTGGCTGCACTTCACCCCCACGGGGACCATCGAGGCCACGGTGACGGTGCTGATCCTGGCGGTGGTGTTCGGGCTGTCGATGGACTATGAGCTGTTCCTGCTGTCGAGGGTGCGGGCGGAGTGGCTGCGGACCGGTGACAACGCGGCGGCGGTGGCGACCGGCCTGCAGCGGACCGGGGGCGTCATCACCAGCGCGGCGCTGCTGTTGCTGGTGGTGACCGGGGCCTTCTCGACGGCCGGGATCACGATCGTGAAGCTGCTCGGGGTGGGGATGTTCGTGGCGATCCTGGTGGACGCCACGCTCGTGCGGGCTCTGCTGGTGCCGGCGACGATGCGGCTGCTGGGTGGGGCGAACTGGTGGCTGCCGGGGGTGTTGCGGGGGGTTCATCGGCGGATCGAGTTCCGTGAACCTTCGCCGCCGGAGGGGCGGCGGCCTTCCGGGGATGTGGCTTCCCCACTGCTCCACGTCTCGCGCCCCCTCAGAAAGCGGCCCTACAGCATCACCGCCGACGACCCGGACGCTTCCCGCTCCGGGGCGCAGCGGCCCACCTGGGAGAAGGTCACCGCCGGCCGTACCAGGGTCGTCAGGGCGAACCCCGACGGACCCGGCTGGACCTGGGTGGAGGTGGACACGTGACCCACGCGCTCGGGTTGCTACTGAGCGCATTGATCGCCTTGCTGACACTGCCGTGAGCAGTTCGTCCGCGAGATGCTCGATCGTGACGATGGTCCGCCGGTGAACGGGCTGTTCATCCCATGAAGACGGGCTTGTCGCGAGGAGGGGCTGGTCGTGAGGGTCGCGGTGCTGGCGTTGGGATCGCGGGGGGACATTCAGCCGTGTGTGGCGCTGGCTCAGGGGTTGGGCGCGCGTGGGCACGAGGTCACGCTCGTGGCGCCGGAACGCTACGAACACCTGGCGGTTGGGCACTATGAGCGGCCCGGATTGCGGTTCGCGCCGTTAGGGGCGGATCCGGTGGCGATCGTGGAGAGCGAGGAAGGACAGGCGTGGTTGCGTAGCGGGCCGTTGGGGTTCGTCCGGGGCTTGAGAACCGTCGTCGAGCCCCTCGCCGCGAACCTCGTCGCCGGGGTGGACGCCGCCTGCGCGAACGCCGAACTGGTCCTCGCGCCCGCCCTCGGATCCCTCGGCAGGCATCTGCACGAGAGATACGGCATGGCGTACGGGATCCTGCAGTTCCAGCCCAGCGAGCCGACCGGCGAGTTCCCGAACCCGCTGGTCCCGCGCCGGACCCTGGGCGGGATCGGCAACCGGGCCAGCTATGCCGTGGTCGAACGGCTCGGCTGGCTGATGCTGGCCCCCATGATGAACCGGCTGCGCGGGCAGGTGCTCGGCCTGCGGCCGTTGCGGGGCAGCCCGTTCGCGGCCGACCGGCGGGATCGGGTGCCGGTGCTGTGCGGGGTCAGCCCGCTGGTGGTGCCCAGGCCGCACGACTGGCCCGCCTACGTGCACCTCACCGGCTACTGGCGCCTGCCGCCCGAGCCGGACAGTTCGCTCCCCTCCGACCTCGCCGACTTCCTGGACGATGGGCCGCCCCCTGTGTACGTCGGTTTCGGGAGCATGGTGCCGGACGAGCCGGAGGTGGTCGCCGAGCAGGTGGTCGCGGCGTTGCGGCTGGCCGGGATGCGGGCGGTGGTCCAGGGGCTGCCCGTGACGGCATCGGCGGACGTCTGCCCGGTGGGGGAGGTGGCGCATGAGGTGTTGTTCCCGAGGATGGCCGCGGTCGTGCACCACGGTGGGGCGGGGACCACGGCGGCGGGGCTGGCGGCCGGGGTGCCCAATGTCGTCTGCCCCTTCTTCTCCGACCAGCCGTTCTGGGGGCGCAGGGTGGCGGCGTTGGGGGCGGGGCCGCCGCCGTTGCCGATCAGGGCGCTGAACGGGCGGTCATTGGCCGCGCGGCTGCAATCCGTACCGGAATATCGCGATAAAGCAGCGCAACTCGGGAAACTACTAAAGGTTGAACGCGGGGTGAAGAACGCCGTTGATCTCATTGAAGGTTGCTGATCATCCAGATATTGTGCGATGTGTCCACGATCACCCCTTGGAGTAAGGCGCCATGCGACTGAGGAAGATTTTCGTCATCGGATTGGCACTCTCGCTGTTAGGTATAGGCGTTCCAGCCTGGTCGGCGGACGATCCACGTAGCTGTAACGACCTCATGTCCGGTGACACGCCGGCCTACGTCGTCTGCCGCTGGATGGCCACGCCGGAAGAGGCGGCCGACATCGCCAACTTCTGGCTCTCGAACGACGGCGAGCACCTGCAAGAGGCCGGCCCGCTGAACCCGATCACCGTCGACTGCACCGAAGCCGGCAACGAGTGCGCCAACGACTCCGAGGGCGACGGCCAGTTGCACGACGTCGACTCGCCCGACGTCGAGGGCGCCGAGGACGGCGGCTCGCCCGAGTGCCAGTCCAGCGAAGACTGCTTCGTCAACCCCGAGGGCCTGTCGGCGGCCGAGATCCAGGCCGCCGAGAAGACCGCCGGTGGCCAGGCCGTCAAGGCCGCCGCCGCGGCCGGGATGCGCGTCTGGATCGACGCCGAGCTGGCCGACGACTGGAAGTCGGGCAAGCTCGCCGAGGCGGCCAAGAAGGTCGCCGCGGTCGCGGCGCAGCAGGGGGCCGTGGGGATCAGGTTCAGCTCGCAGCTCGGGTTCAACAAGACGTTCGAGACGGCTGACGAGATGGACAAGTTCGTCACTGAGGCCACGACCACGCTCCGCAACCTCGCGCCGGGCAAGAAGCTGGCCGTGCACACGGTGGTGCCGCTGCTCGGCTGTGGCGTCAACGACGCGTGCAAGACCGAGATGACCAAGAAGTACCCGCTGCTCGACCCCGAGCGGATCGGCGCCTGGCTCACCAAGGGCCTCGTCGACCAGCTCGCCCTGGACGGCGGGCACCTGGCGACCGAGTACGCCACCTGGAAGATCGACGCCACCGAGGCCCAGCGCAACCAGTGGATCCAGGTCAGGGCGCGCGCGTGGGACGCCTACGCTCAGATCGCCGCGGAGGACGCGGGCTTCGCCACCGTGGGCTCGCCGCAGCTCACCGCCGAGCAGGCGGCCAAGTCGATCACCGACCGCATCGCCGCGCCGCTCCAGGCCGACGCCGCCGAGACGGTCAACCTCTGGTCCCGCTGGCAGAACGACCAGGGGCAGGTCAGCAGGCTGTACGGGGAGAAGTGGGCGGAGAACGTCACCTGGGAGCAGCTGAAGAAGCTGACCTCGATCCGTCCTCGGCTGGCCACGATCTACGACCCGTCGGCGCCGGAAGTCGACACCGACACGGACCTCAAGAAGCTGTCCGAGGTGTTCGGGCAGGTCTACCTGCACACCGCCTGACGTACGGGCTTGGCTTACGGCGAGCGTTCGCGCCTCACACCGCACCGCGGATGAGGTCGGCGCTTGCCGTAAGTGCGTCTTGGCTTGTCTTCTTCCGTCCGGAAGGCATGCTGGCGCGATGATGCGCTCGCGCGGTGATTTCCGGTAGCACGAACTGGCCAGACGGCTTGGGCCCGGGGAGCGCGAGAGGCCGAACGGCCGTCTCGCCGGAAGTGCGGGGACTTGTCCCCGCTATCACCGCCTGAGCTCCAACGGCGCTGAGCGCCTGAAGGCGATGACCATGCTTTCATGGGCCGGGCCCGTATGACACGCGTCAAGACATGCCGACAGCGCCCTCTGGCGAACGCTGCCTGCGTTTTCCAGTACTGCCAGGCGGTGTCAGAGTTTGATCAGCTTGGCGTACGGGGTCGTGATTCGTTCCTGTCGTGAACCGAAGTCAACGAGCACGGCCTCGTCCTCGACGCCGATGACCCGACCGAGACCGTACCGGTCGTGGGACACCTGGTCGTTCAAGGTGAACACCTCGACCGGTGGGGCCGGAGGCGGGGGTTTGAAGGGGCTGGTGGGCAGGTGGCGCCGGGTCGCGGCGCTGGGCGGCTTCATCTACTCCAGTATGCGCCACCCTGAGATCTTAGAACGCCACATTCGCCGCAGTGGTTCGGTTTTCGGGCGTAAATACAGGGGAAAGACGGCCAAATGTCTGGGTTTGGGGGCGTCCGGAAAGCTGTAATCACATGGTCGTTCCGCCTGAGGCGTCCAGACGGTGTCCGGTCACGTAGCGGCTGTCGTCGGAGGCGAGAAAGGAGACCACGTCGGCGACGTCCGCGGGGGTGCCCAGCCGGCCCAGCGGTGACAGCGACGACAGCCAGGCCAAGGCTTCGCCGACCAGGCGTCCCTCATGCATGTCGGTGTCGATGACTCCGGGCGCCACGGTGTTGACCGTGATGCCACGCGGCCCGAGCTGCTTGGCCAGCACAGGGGTGAGCACGTCGAGTGCCGCCTTGGACATGGCGTAGTCGATCGCGCCGGGCATGGCCATGCCCCGGGTCAGCATCGTGCCGACGGTGATGATCCGGCCGCCGTCCCGTAGCCGTGGCAGGGCGAGCTGGGTGATGAAGAACGGAGCGGTCGTGTTGACCGCGAAGAGCCGCTCGAACCCCTCCCGCGTCACGCCGTCGATCTCCGCCTGGCCGCCGAGGATGCCCGCGTTGTTGACCAGGATGTCCAGGCCGTCGGCGTGGGCGTCGAAGGCGGTCCACAGCACCTCGGCGTCTCCCGGCGCGCCCAGCTCGGCCCGGACGGCGAAGGACTGCCCGCCGGCCGCTTCGATGGCCGAGACCGTCTCCTTGGCCGCCGCCTCGTTGCTGCCGTAGTGGATGGCGACCCGGGCGCCCTCCCGTGCGAGCCGGGTGGCGACGGCTCGGCCGATTCCCCTGCTGGCGCCGGTCACCAGCGCCGTCTTGCCGGTCAATGTGGTCATGTCGCTCAGTCCCTCTCAATCGCGTACTTCGTACTCGAAATGGGACCATAGCCATTCGAGTACCATGTACGCAAGAGCGGGAGGATGCGCGGGATGTCCGATGAGGAACTGGTCAGCATTTGGCTGCGGCCGGAGCGCGTGGAGCGTTCAGGGCCGGGGCGGCGGCCCGGCTACAGCCGGGAGCAGATCACCCGGGTGGCCGTGCGCATGGCCGACACCGAAGGGCTGGAGGCCGCGACCATGCGCCGGATCGCCGGCGAATTGGGCACCGGCGCCATGTCCCTCTACCGGTACGTACCCAAGCGCGATGATCTGTTCGACCTCATGATCGACACAGTGATGGGAGAGATCGATCTGCCCGAGAAGCCGTCCGGCGACTGGCGTGCCGATCTCTCGCTGGTCGCCGATCAGACCCGGGCCGCCGGCCTGCGCCACTCCTGGCTGATCGGCCTCCTCAACGGCCGCCCGATCCTGGGCCCGAACCTCCTGCGCGTGCACGAGTTCGCCCTGCGCGCGCTCGACGGGCTCGGCCTCGGCATCGATGAGATGTCCGGCTTCGTCGGCATGGTGAACGACTACGTCCACAGTGCGATCCGCCGCGAGATCGGCTGGCTGGAGGAGGCCCGCCGTACCGGCCTGGACCCGGAACGCTGGAAACGCGACTACATCGGTCCTTACGTTCGTCAGGTCGTCGAATCGGGCGCCTATCCCCTCTTCAGCCGATCCGTGCTGGAATCCGCGACCGCGCACCTAGCCCCCGCCGCGCACTTCCAGAACGGGCTGGATCGCGTACTCAACGGAATCGGCGCGCAGATCACGGGGGCGCGGGACGGATCAGGACGGCGCTAGGGGCGCGCGGCCAGGGCGGCCGCCCGGCGGGCGCGCAGCACGATCTCCAGCTCGAAGCGGATGTCCGGATCCGCGAGCTGGTCCCCGTAAAGCTCCTCCAACTGCCGCAACCGATAGCGAACCGTCTGCGGATGCACATGCAGCCGAGCCGCCACCTCCCCCGCCCCCCGGCCGTGCCGCAGCCAGGCCAGCAGCGTCTCCGCCAGCCGGTCCTGCTGCGTGGGCCGCAGGTGGGCCAGCGGCGCCAGCCGTACCTCCGCCAGCGCGTTGACCAGCTCCTCGTCCTTGAACACGACCAGCGTCGCCATATGGTCCGTGCAGCGCAGCAGGCCGCGCGGCAGCACGCCGCGCCCGGACAGCTCCAGCGCCTCGGCCGCCCACCGCAGCGACGACGCGGCGGCGGGCAGGGGTACGGCGGGTCCGATCGCGCCCAGGTAGCCGCGGAGCGCGGTCTCCAGCATCCGGGCCTGGCCGGGGCCGTCCGGGTCGGGTACGAGCAGGCATGGCGTGCTCCGTTCCAGGCCGGTCAGCACGTCGGGCGGCACCGCGGGGGACCGGCAGGTGCCGTGCCGGTCGTCGAGCGCGACGCAGGCCACGGTCTTCGGCAGCCGCCACCCGGCGGCCTTGGCCAGGTCGGAGATGGCCTCCGAACCGGCGGGCGGCCGGCTCAGCAGCAGGTCGAGCAGCCGGTTGCGACGCCGCTCGATCTCGCCCGCCGCGTGTGCCCGAGCTTCGTCGAAGCCCTCGCCCGCGGCGTCGGCGAGCTGGTCGAGGTAGACGAAGATGGCCTCGCCCAGGTCGTAGAGGGACTGCGGGGAGAGCCCGAGCGGGTCGGCGATCTCGGTCAGCCGCCGCCAGCCGACCCGGGCGCCCAGCCGCATCGCGGCCTGCAGGGGCTCCAGGTTGCGGCCCTCCGCCGCCTCGCCCTTGCCGATCATGCGGAACGGCTCGGGGTCCCAGGGGGCGGCGGGGTCCTGGACGTGGTCGAGGAAGCCGTCGATGGCCTGCTCGACGGTCGTCCTGACGACCTTGATGTAGACCTCGTCGGATGGCCGGGCGTACTCGGGGATGCGGGCCTGGATCTCCCCGATCACCTCGGCGGAGATCCGGCCGATTCCGGCCCTGAGCGTCTTCACGATGTCCGCGGAGATCCGGGTGTCGCTGGTGTCACTCTTGCTGGCCATCGCCCCTCCTGTCGCCCATTGTTACCCGCGCGGCAGAGGTTTGTGTAGCAAGTGCTTGTTTTACTTCTGCAGGAAGGCGCCGAACTCCTGCACGTCGATCAGGCCGTCCCCGTCCTTGTCGAGCCGCTGCACCCCGGCCTGCGCGGCCTCCAGCGTGATCGGCTGACCCAGCACCTCCATCAGCTTCACCAGCTCTTCGGCCGAGATCCGGCCGTCCTTGTCAACGTCGATCAGGTCGAAGGTGATCGTGTAATCGGTGCTCATGGGTCGCCCTTTCGCGAGATCCGTGTCGGTCAGACCTTAGTGGCGCTTTCTCGGAGCGCGTCGATGAATGCCCTGACTTCTGGCCTTTTATCGCCGGAGCGCCAGGCGATGGCCAGCTCGCCCGGCGGGAGGCCGGCCACCGGGCGGTAGACCAGGCCGGGCCGTTTGTAGAGCGCGGCGTTGCCCTCGGCCACCAGGACGACGCCCAGACCGCTGGTCACGGCCTCGAACACCTCTTCAGGCGTGTTGGCCGTGACCCCGATGACCGGCTCGTCGTCCCGGAAGTCGCGGGCGAGCCAGTAGTCGCGCAGCGGCCCCGCCGAGGTGGGCAGCGCGATGAACGGCTCGTCGCGCAGGGCCTCGAACGGGATCTCCGCCAGCTCGGCTAGGGGGTGATCGTCCGGCATGGCGACGCCTCTGCCCTCGGTGGCGAGAACATGCGTGTTCAGTCCCTCGGGCACGGGCAGCCAGATGAAGGCCACGTCGGAGCCGCCGTCGGCCAGGCCGCCGCTGGGATCGTCCCAGCCGACCAGCCGCAGCGACACCTCCCAGCCGGGCATCGCCTTCCGGAACAGGCGCAGCGCCTCCTGCTGGATCCCCCGCCCGACCGCCGTCTGCATGCCGATGACCAGGGTGCCCGTCGGCGCGGCGGCCCGTGCGGTCTCCAGCCCGGCGTTCCACCGGTCGAGCAGGTCACGCGCGACCGGCAGCAGCGCCTCGCCCTGCCTGGTCAGGACCACCCCGGAGGGCACGCGCTCGAACAGGCCGAAGCCGAGCTGCCGTTCCAGCACCCTGAGCTGCTTGGACAGTGCGGGCTGGGAGACGAACAGCCGCTCGGCGGCCCTGGTCACGTTCAGCTCCTCGGCCGTCGCGACGAAATAACGCAGGTCCCGCAGGTGCACGTCCATAACCATCGGTTATAGCAGCAGGTCTTGGACGCGCCGCCCGTACCGCCAGCAGGATGAATCGCATGAAGACACGTGAACTCGGAAACACCCTGCGGGTCCCCGCGATCGGCTTCGGCGCGATGGTGCTGTCGCCCGGCGTGTACGGCGACATCGACGACACCCGCGCCGAGACGGCGCTCAAGGCGGCACTCGACGCCGGAGCGACCCACATCGACACCAGTGACGCCTATGGCGCGGACGGCCACAACGAGCGCCTGGTCGGCCGGGCGATCAAGGGGCGGCGCGACGAGGTGGTGGTCGCCACCAAGTTCGGCCTGGCCGTCCCGGAAGGGGAGGCGAGCAGATCGCGGCCGGTGGGCTACGCGTTCGGCGAGCTGCGGGTGAACGCCGAGCCGCGGATGGTCCGCCGCTACGCCGAGCGGAGCCTGCGCAACCTGGACACCGACGTGATCGACCTCTACTACTCGCACTACGTGGACCCGGGCGTGCCGATCGAGGAGACGACCGGGGCGATGGCCGAGCTCGTCCAGGCCGGGCTGGTCAGGCACCTCGGCCTGTCGAACGTGACCGCCGACGAGCTGCGCAGGGCGCACGCCGTGCACCCGGTGGCGGCCGTGCAGAACGAATGGTCGATGTGGCGGCCGGTCGATCCCGACCTCCTCAAGGCGGCGCGCGAGCTGAACGTGGGCATCGTGGCCTGGAGCCCGCTCGGCAACGGCTTCCTCACCGGCACCGTCCAGCAGTTGGGCGAGGGCGACTTCCGGCACAACGCGCCCCGCTTCTCGGCCGGCAACCTCGCGAGCAACAACGATCGTTATGCCCCGATCAGGGACCTGGCCACCCGCCTGGGCATCACCCCCGCCCAACTGGCCCTGGCCTGGCTGCTGCACCAGTACGAGCACGTGGTGGCCATCCCGGGCAGCCGCACCCCCGCGCACATCGAGGAGAACCTGGCCGCCGCCGACCTCGTCCTGCACCGCGACACACTGGCCCGCGTCGACGAGGCGCTCGCCGGATTCGAGGTGACCGGCGGCACCCTGCTCTGAATGGGTGACCCGCTCCTGGGTAGCGGTGGCGCCATGCGACTGACGTACACGTCTGATCTGTGGTGGAAAAATGCTGTCGTCTATTGCCTCGACGTCGAGACGTTCAAGGACGGCAACGACGACGGGATCGGCGACTTCCGCGGGCTCACGCAGCAGATCGACTACCTGGCGGGGCTGGGGGTCACCTGCCTGTGGCTGATGCCGTTCTTCCCGACCCCCAACCGGGACGACGGCTACGACATCACCGACTTCTACGCCATCGACCCGCGGCTCGGCACGCTGGGCGACTTCGTGGAGTTCATGCGGACCGCCAAGGACCGCGGCCTGCGGGTGATCGCGGACCTGGTCGTGAACCACACCTCCGACCAGCACCCCTGGTTCATCGAGTCGCGCTCGGGCAAGAAGTCGCCGCTGCGCGACTGGTACGTCTGGTCGGACAAGCCGGAGCCGGACGATCCGAAGCAGGTGGTCTTCCCCGACGAGGAGGACAGCATCTGGCAGCTCGACACCTCGACCGGCCAGTACTACCTGCACAGCTTTTACCGCCACCAGCCCGACCTGAACGTCGGCAACCCCGAGGTGCGCGACGAGATCGTCAGGATCCTGGGCTTCTGGATGGAGCTGGGGCTGTCGGGGTTCCGGGTGGACGCCGTGCCGTTCCTCATCGAGAACGTCCAGCCCCGGCTGGCCGACCCGCACGAGTTCCTGGCGGACCTGCGGGCCTTCATGAGCCGGCGGGCGGGCGCCTCGGTGCTGCTCGGCGAGGTCAACCTGGCCTACAAGGACCTGCTCGGCTACTTCGGCGAGGGACTGGGCGACCAGCTCACCATGTGCTTCGACTTCATCGGCATGCAGCGCGCGTGGCTGTCGCTGGCGCGCGGCGAGGCCGAGCCGCTCGCCGACGCACTCAGGTCCCGGCCCAGGCCGCCCAAGGACTGCCAGTGGGCGATGTTCCTGCGCAACCACGACGAGCTGACGCTGGACAAGCTCACGGACAAGGAACGTCAGGAGGTCTTCCAGGCGTTCGGCCCCGAGGCGGACATGCAGATCTACGGCCGCGGCCTGCGCCGGCGCCTGCCGACCATGATGGGCGGGGACCTGCGCCGCATCAAGATGGCCTACAGCCTGCTGTTCTCGCTGCCGGGCACGCCTGTCATGTTCTACGGAGAAGAGATCGGCATGGGCGAGAACCTCAAGGCAGAGGGCCGCATGGCCGTACGGGTGCCGATGCAGTGGTCGCCGGACGGCGGCTTCAGCCGGGGCACCCCCGAACGCGAGATGCCGGACGGCGCCTACTCGCCCGCGCGGATCAACGTGGCCGACCAGAAGCGGGATCAGGACTCGTTGCTGCGCTGGTTCCAACTGCTCATCGAGCGCTATCGCGAGTGCCCGGAGCTGGCCTGGGGCGACTGCACGGTGCTGGAGACGGCCGATCCCGCGATCCTGGCACACCGCTGCGACGCCGACGGCGCCACGGTGGTGGTGATCCACAACCTTGGCGAAACCGCCCAGGACGTGGAGCTTAAGCTGGTGGGCCTGGAGACGCACACGCTCACGGACCTCCTGGTGGACGGGACGCTGGAGGTCTCCGATCAGGGCGTGGCCCGGCTGACACTGGACCCGCACGGCTGCCGCTGGCTACGCGCCTCGCCGAAGGAGATCCCGGCGGAGGACGCCTCGGTCAAGTCCCTCTGACCCGGTCGCTGGGACCGGGTACGGCATGCACCACTCCAGCTGCACATGATCACGCTGGACCATGGCCACGTGCGGACTCAGACACTCATCCAACACAGTCACGACATGCTCTCTGCGATCAGATCGACCACTCTTTCGGGGAACTCACTCCTCACGATCTGGGGCTCGGGGTCGCTGGGCAGAGACACCAGGTAGGAGCCGGAACGCGGCCCCATGGTTACCGTGATGGCGCAACCGCCCCGGGGGCCGATGATGGCGAGCTCGGGCGGATACCGGTGCAGCCACGACTGAAGAGGCCGGTTGAGCCAGGTGGTCTCATCCGTGCGGTTGGTGAAGAGCCCGAGACTGATCGTGTGATGGTGCCGGACACGAATTCCCCGCTCTTCGAGAAGTCGCTGAATGACAGCAAGGGCTCTGTCTTGGCTTTCCGCCGTAGCGTCGTCGACGGGGATCGGGGTGGTTCTAGAGTTACCCATGGGTCGCACCTCCAATGTGCGATCAAGGGCCCGCCGGACGAGTTCGAGTCGTTTCGGCGGGTCCGATGTTGCAGCGTTTCGCTAATCTCGCGGCCGTGTTGTGCGGCTACCGTCCAAGCATGTGTGATGGGTATCTGAGCGAACGAGGTGTTGCCTGACCTGGGCAACGGGGCAACGGTGAGTTTTGGGGAACAACTCCGCCGATATCGCCAGCAACGTAATATTTCGCTGTCGGGCCTTCATGCAGTGACCTACTTCTCCAAGAGCTATCTCAGCCGTGTCGAGCGCGGGTTGCGCAATCCGGAACGGCTACTCGCCGAACTCGCTGATGACGCTCTCGGAGCGGGCGGAAAACTTCTGGAGGCATGGGTCGGCGAATACGAGAATCCGCCGTCTATCCTGGAGACATGTTCGGGAGGTAATACCACGAAGCGACGTACGTTCTTGAAGAGCGCGGCGCTTGTCGCAGGGGTTGGGCTGACCGATGGAGTCGGGCAACCAGATCAGAGCGCAACAGCCGTGGCGCGTCTGCGCGATGCCCTCGTCCCTGACGCTCCGACCTCGGCAGATGCCCTCACACCCGCGTCGTTCGCTCGTGCCGTCACTCGGGCTCGCCGAGACTTCGCCGCCGCTCGATATACCGACCTTGCCGACAGTCTTGTCGCGCTGATCCCCGTTGCCCGCAGCGCGTCCGACCCGGCTGACCTGGCGACGGCCGCACAGGTCTACCACCTGACGACCCGCACACTGATCAAGCTGAGCGCTTCGCCATACGCATGGATAGCCGCGCATCAAGGAGAGCAGGCCGCGCACGCCAGTGGTGATATTCGAGCCATCGGCGAAGCCCGCCGCGACCTGGTCAGTCTTTTCCACCGGGCTACGGACTACGGGAAAGCGCGTGACATCACGGTGAGCACGGCTGAGTCGTTGCGCCCGCAACTGCGTTCGGCTCCTGTCCCCGCATGGGGCGCATATGGAGCGCTGATGTCCACGGGAGCCATAGCCGCAGCTCGTCTGGAAGACCGTGACAGCGCGCTCGGCATGTTGACGGAGGCTGAAGAAGCCGCCCGACACGCCCCCAACCTCGCGCTCAGCCTCGGCCACGTGGTCACTTACAAAATCGGCGTATCTATTGTCCTTGGCGACGCGGGGACTGCCGTGGAGCACGCCAGGACCATCGTCCCGGACGAGATTCCGACGTCGGAACGCCGCGCGAGCTACTACACAGGCATTGCGGAGGCGTACACACTGTGGGGGAAGACCGATCGCGCGGTGCGCGCGCTCCTGATCGCCGAGAAGATCGCTCCCTCGGAGGTCAGCCGAACCGGTCCCCGACAGGTGATCACCGACCTGCTCCATCGGGACCGCCACAGCAAGCTCTCCGGGCTGCGGGCTCTCGCGCGCCGCTCCGGCGTAAGCCTCTGAAACGAGGGCGGCCGATCATCGCAGTGTGGAGAGCAGGAGCGTCTGGTGCCGATGGATGAGTTCGCGATCGGCTGTGGCCCAGGCGATGGCTGACCGGCACCAGGAGCGTGCCCGAGATGCCCGCTTGTGTGGTTGATGTGTCGGCATCCGCGATGCCGGCCGACCGCTGGGACAGCGTCGGCGCATCCGGCCGGTCGACGGTGATTGTCGTGCCATGGCCGCGGCGAAGGCGAGGTCCAGCCCGGACTCTGTGGTGCGGTGTCGCGAGGGTAGTTCCGCGCCCAGCGAGAAATGATATCTAAATTCCTGCGCGTGCGGTATCGTTTAGGGAACGCTGGCTAACGGAAGGGTCCTGCCATGTCCCGAACTGTCATCGACCTCGATGACGAGATGGTGGCCGAGGCCATGCGCATCTATGGCTCAAAGACCAAAGCGAAGGCTGTGCGCATGGCCATGGAGGATGCCGTCAAGCGCCATCTCCGTCAGGAGCTCGCGAACGCGATCAAGAGCGGGGAGCTCGACCTCAGCGAGATCGTGGAGAACACCGGTCCCCGTAATGCCGACGGCACCCTTCAGCGCTCTACGCAACAAGGCGCTGCGTGACCGACTACCTCGCTGACAAATCGGCACTCGCGCGTTGGGGTCATCCCTCCGTCGGCCGCGTTCTGGACGATTTCAGTGACCGGGGTGTCCTGGCCACCTGCGCGGCGGTGGAATGGGAGATGGTCTACAGCGCTCGCAACAAGCCGGACATGGCCCGTATCCGCTTCCTGCTGCGCGGCTTCAACTATCTCTACTGCGGCGACGAGGTGTTCGAGCGCGTGCTCGAGGTTCAGGGCGTCGCGTTGGAGCGTGGATTTCACCGTGCCTTGTCCATGGCGGATCTCCTTATTGCCGCCACTGCCGAACGTCACCGGGCGACCGTGCTCCACTACGACGGCGACTTCGATATGGTCGCATCGATCACCGGACAGCCCACCCAGTGGGTCGTGCCCACAGGGACAGCGGACCGTTGAACCGGGGGTCAAGGGGCCGCAGGTGCAAATCTCCGCTCGATGGTGCGGCGGACTGGCGGCCGCTTGGATCGCGGAGCTGCCACGATCTCGAACCGCTGAACTTCCCATCCGACTTGGGGGTTACAGGTACGACGGGCCCGTCACCCGGTGACGGAAGGTCCACCAGACCCATGCCTGTGAGGCCACCAGGAACGGGATCAGCGTGAGGATGACCGGCACCAGGAACGCGCCCGAGGTCCCCGGCGCCAGCGGTAACCGGATGCCCGCCAGGACGCCGATCGCCATGAGGACCGTCGCGGTCAGGGCGTAGGTACGGCCCTCGCCGGTGCCGCCGGACAGCACCGCCGCCCGCGCACGCAGCACGCCCCTCAGCCGCAGCGCCGCGAAGGAAAGCCCGTGCGTGGCGAACAGCGCGGCCACCAGCAGGGCGGGCAGCAGCGCGATGGGCCCGTGGAGGCCGAGCAGCACGTCGCTGAGCAGCGAACCCCAGCTCAGCGCCAGCCCCCAGCTACCCACGACGACGGCGCCGTCCCAGAACCCCTGCCACCGGACGCCGGGCAGTCGCCCGCGCAGCCACAGGCCCATGTCCCGGATGACCCAGGACAGCAGCAGCGCCACGACGAGCGAGTAGTTGCCGCTCAGTAACGAGCCTTCCAGCGAGGGGAAGAGCCCGGCGAGCACCCCCGCGGCGGCCACCAGCCACACCTCGTTGCCGAGGAAGAACGGCGCGATCGCGGCGATCGCCTCGCGGCGCTCGTCCGCGCCACGTCCCAGGTACGGCAGCACCATGCCGACGCCGATGTCGGCCCCGGCCAGCACGAGGTAGCCGAGCGCGAAGAAGGCCAGGATCAGGATCTCCATGACGGGCTCCTCAGAAGGTCAGGGTGGGGGCGACGAGGTCGCCCAGCGTGACGGCGTTCGGTCCCTTGCGGGCGGTTCTGGCCAGCAGCCAGTAGTTGACCAGGATGAGCACGGCGAACACGGTGCCGAACGCGGTCAGCGAGAACCTGATCTGGCCGTCCGACACCGGTGACATGGCGTCGGCCGTCTTCAGCAGCCCGTACACGGCCCAGGGTTGACGGCCCATCTCGCGGAAGATCCACCCGGCGATCATGGTCACGAACGGGACGGGGATCAGCGCGGTCAGCAGCCAGTGCCACAGCCGGAAGCCCCGGACGATCGGCCGAAACAGCATCAACAGGAAGCTCACCCCGGAGACGAGGAAGAGCACCGCGAAGAGCGTCAGCATGGTGATACCACCGGCGTGCACCCAGCCCAGTGGCGGCAGGTAGTCACCCGGGCCGTACTTGGCCACCATCTCCGCCTGCGCCTCGGCCAGCCGGTTCGCGCTGCCCGACCAGGCGGCCAGCTTGGCCGGTTGCAACGTCTGGAAGCCGATGCCGCCGAACGTCGCGGTGAACAGCGTCGCGGGCAGCGCCACGCCGATCCCGAGGCGCAGCGACTTGCGGAAGAAGTCCTGCTCGACGGTGCGCTTGGCCAGGTGGTAGGCGCTCACTCCGGCCATCAGGAAGCCGCCGACGATCAGTGCGCCGCCGCCGATGTGGAAGAAGGCGATCAGCGCCGCCGGGTTGGCCACCAGCGCGCCGAAGTCGGTGAGCCGCAGGACGCCGTCTTTGAGCTGGTAGCCCACCGGGTTCTGCAGGAAGCCGTTGGAGATCAGGATCCAGAACGCCGAGGCGTAGGCCGTCAGCGTGACGACCCAGATCAGCGCCAGGTGGGCCCACCGGTTCAGCTTGTTCCAGCCGAAGATCCACAGGCCCAGGAAGGTGGACTCGATGAAGAACGCCACGATCGTCTCGATCGCCAGCGAGGAGCCGAACACGTTCCCGGCGAACTCCGTGAGCCCGCTCCACGACAGCCCGAGCTGGAACTCCATGACCAGCCCGGTGACGATGCCCATCGCGTAGTTGATGATGTAGAGCTGCCCCCAGAACCGGGTCATCCGCAGATGCACCGGGCTGCTGGTCAAGGTGGCCCAGGTCTGGATGACGGCCACCAGCGTCGCCAGCCCGAGGGTCAGCGCGACGAACAGGAAGTGCGCCCCCGCGGTGAGGGCGAACTGCAGGCGGGCGAGGTCTACGGTCTCCATGCTCAGAGGTTCCGGCCGAGGTCACCTCCGCCGCGTCATGCCGGGGCGGGCACCTGCCGTACACCTGTGGTGTCAACGGGCCGCCCGCCGTACATCTCAGGGGGTAAGCCAGCCCGGAGTGATCATGCCGGCCTCGTAGGCGAGCACCACGATCTGCGCCCTGTCGCGCGAGCCGAGCTTGGTCATGATGCGGCTGACGTGCGTCTTGGCCGTGGCCGGGCTGAGCACCAGCCGGGCCGCGATCTCGTCGTTGGACAGCCCGGCCGCGACCAGCGCCATGACCTCCCGCTCGCGCTCGGTGAGCGCGTTGAGCCTGGGCCCCGGTTCCGGGCGCTTGACCCGGCCGGCGAACTCGGCGATCAGCCGACGGGTCACCGAGGGCGCGATCAGCGCGTCCCCCCTGGCCACCACCCTGACCGCGTGGATCAGCTCGGCCGGCTCGGTGTCCTTGACCAGGAACCCGCTCGCGCCCGCCCGCAGCGCGCCGTAGACGTAGTCGTCGAGGTCGAACGTGGTCAGGATGATCACCTTGACGTCGGCCAGCCGCGGATCGGTGACGATCACGCGGGTCGCCTCCAGGCCGTCCAGCTCGGGCATCCGGATGTCCATCAGCACCACGTCGGGCCGCAGCTCGCGGGTCCTGGCCACGGCCTCGGCGCCGTTGGCCGCCTCGCCGACCACCTCGATGCCGTCCTCGTCGCTCAGGATGGACCGGAACCCGGCCCGTACGAGGTTCTGGTCGTCGGCGAGCACTGTGCGGATCATCGCACTCCGTTCAGTGGAAGGTCGGCGACGACCAGGAAGCCGCCGTCAGGGCGGGGACCCGCCTCCAGGGTGCCGCCCAGCGCGCCGGCGCGCTCGCGCATGCCCTGCAGCCCGAACCCGCTCCCGTCGGCGAACGTCGCTCCCGGCCCATCATCCTCCACGCGGATCACGATATGTCCGGACTGGTTGGTGACGCTCAGCCGAGCCTCGGCGGTTCCCGAGTGCCGGGAGACGTTCGTCAGGGCCTCTCTGATGATGCGGGCCGCGGCCAGGTCCACCTCGGTCGGCACCTCGTCCAGCCGCCCGGACAGCTCGGTCCGCACGTCCAGCCCCGTGCCCGCGACCAGCGCCTCCATCCGGGTCAGGCTGTCGGCGGGCGCGGTCGGCGCGCCCTCGTCCACCTGCCGCAGCACTCCGAGCGTGGTACGCAGCTCGCGCAGCGTCTCCTTGCTGGTCTCCTTGATCGTCCGCAGTGCGTCCTCCGCGGCCTCAGGCCGCTTCTTCAGCCCGTGCAGCGCCGCCGCGGCCTGCACGTTGATCATCGAGATGTTGTGCCCGAGTACGTCGTGCAGCTCCCTGGCGATGCGCAGCCGTTCCTCGCTCGCCCGCAGCCTGGCCTCCTCCTCCTTGCTGTGCAGGGCGTCGAGCACGCGCCGCTCGGCCTCCCGCAGGTAGGCGCGGCGGTTGCGGGTGACGCCCCCACTGGCGACGGCGGCCACCACCCAACCGGCGATCATCAAGAACATGCTGTCGTCCACGTGCCTGATCCCGCCGGTCTCGCCAAGCCCCATGGCCAGCAGCGCGGCCGCGCCCGCGGCGATGGCGGCGGTCAGGTGGCCCAGCTCGGCGGCGGTGTACAGGACCACGAACGCCAGGATGATGATCGGCCCGTCGAGCCGGGCGAACGGGTAGTAGAGCGCGACGGCCACCAGCACGACGATCAGCGCCGCGACCGGGTAGCGCTGCCGCGCCAGCACCCCGGCACCGGCCGAGAGCGGCAGCAGGACGTCCAGCGCGTTCGGAGCGATGCCCGGATGGAGGAGGGACGTGGCGACCGTGCCCGCCAGCACGGCGATGACCACCGCGAGCGACACGACGGTGCCGGCCGACAACGTGCGCATGCCGCCCATTCTGTACGGCCTGCCGTCCGGGTGGCCAACCGCCCCGCAATGGGTAGAGCCGGAGCATGAGCGTAGAAGACGAGTTGCGTCAGGTCGAAGAGGACCTGACCAGGTTGCGGGCCCAGACCAAGGATCTGCGCGACCAGATCGGTGACATGGGCGCCACCGATCAGGTGGAGGTCGGCGCGATGATCGGCATGGCCGACGAGCAGGAAGAGCTGATCGCGGACCTGGAACGTCGCCGCGACGACCTCCTCCGGCGTCGCGACGGCGGCTGATCCACGGCGGCTGATCCGCGGGGCTGCTCAGCGCAGGGGCGCGCCTACCTCGTGCAGGTGCCGCAGCGCCTGGCCGTAGGAAGCGATCAGCCCGGTCTCCAGGTAGCTGACACCCAGATCGGCGCAGTACTGCCGGACGATCGGCTGGGCCTTGCGCAGGTTCGGCGACGGCATGTTGGGGAACAGGTGGTGCTCGATCTGGTAGTTGAGCTGGCCGAGCGCCACGTCCACGAACACGCCGCCCTTGACGTTGCGCGAGGTCAGCACCTGCTTGCGGAGGTAGTCGAGTTTGTCGGCCTTGGTGAGGATCGGCATGCCCTTGTGGTTCGGCGCGAACGTGCTGCCCAGATAGACGCCGAACAGCGCCTGGTGCACCACCACGAAGACCAGGGCCATACCGAGCGGCAGCACGGTGAAGACGATGCCGAAGTAGCAGGCGAAGTGCGCCAGCAGCAGCGCCCCCTCCATCTTGCGGTGCTTCGTCGTCGGCTGGAACACCGCCTTGACACTGGCGATGTGCAGGTGCCAAGCCTCCAGCGTGAGCAGGGGGAAGAACCAGAACGCCTGCCACTTGGCGATGAACCTCGGCAGACCCCGGCTCCGGCGCACCTGGTCGGTCGACCAGACGATCACGGCGGGCGAGACGTCGGGATCCTCGTCCTCGTGGTTGGGGTTGGCGTGGTGGCGGTTGTGCTTGGTGTTCCACCAGCCCCAGCCCAGCCCGATGCCGAAGTCGCCGATGAGCAGCCCGACGATGTCACTCACCCGCCGGGTCCGGAAAACCTGCCGGTGCCCCAGGTCGTGGGCGACGAACCCGATCTGCGCGGAGGCCACGCCGAGCGCGACGGCCACCAGCAGTTGCCACCATGAGTCGCCGACCCACCAGAACAGCGCCCACATACCGACGTAAGCGGCCAGCACCAGGGTCAGCCGCACGGCGTAGTAGACCGGACGCCGGTTCAGCAGGCCGGCGTCCTGGATTTGCCGGGCGAGTTTCGCGAAGTCACTACCACGGGTTTCGAGCGTGCCTGTATCGGCCACAGGTCTCCTCACTTAGAGGTGGAAGTTGCCCCCACCCTGCGCATTCTCCGTGATGTCGGGAGATCACGGCTAGTTCTCCGCCGTCGCGCCTGCAAATAGTCTCGTCTAAGTCAAGACATGGTTTCGCCCATGTCACCCTCGAACCCCGTGGCAGCGGCTGACAGAGATCCGCGCGAATCGTGGCCGGCATGACACACGTACTCATCGTCGGCTCCGGGCCGACAGGACTGACCCTGGCCATCGAGCTCGCTCGCCGCGGCGGGCAGGAAGGCGTCATCCTGGTCCGCCCCGACGGCTACGTCGGCTATCACGGGGACGAGAGCGGGCTCAGCGCGTACCTCTCCGGGTTCGGCATCGACGCGCCCCTGACCAGGGCCTCCTCATAGCGCTGCTCGCCCAGTGCCGTCCGGCACCGGGCGGCCAGCGCGACCACGAACGGGTCGGCCGACTCGGTGATCCCGCGGAGCAGCCTGGCCGCCCCCAGCAGTTCGGCGGCCGTCAGGGGCTCGCGGTGCTCGGCCACGCCTTCGAGCACGGTCGCGCGGGCGGTCCTGTCCTCGCAGGTGGCCATGAGCTCCAGCGCCCTGCGCAACGGCTCGGCCGGCTCAGCCACGCGGGCCAGCTCGACGTTCATGAACGCCCTGAACTGGGGAGGCGCGTCGATGTCCATCGCCAGGGCGCTGCGCAGCAGCCGGGCCGCCTCGCCCCGATCGCCGGAGCGTCTGGCCAGCTCGGCTCTGGCGTGCGTCACCCGGGCGATGGTCAGCGGGTCTTCGGAGCGCAACGCCGCCTGCCAGGCCCGCTCCAGGGCGGTGGCGGCGCCGGTGTGGTCGCCCGAGCGCGTCATGAGCTGGCCGAGCCGCAGCAGGAAACTCATCGGCCCGAGCGGCGCCCCCAGCCCGGCGAGCTCCGCCGCGATCGGCTCCGGCTCCTTGGCCAGGACCAGCGCGCGGGCGAAGTCGCCACGATTCTCGGCGGCCAGCGACAGCCAGTAGTAGGCGGCCCACTGCCCCCAGCGGTCGCCGGTCCGGCGCAGGCCGTCGAGCGCCGACTCCAGCAGGGACTCGGCGCCGGCGACCGTCCCGTACTCGAACCGTACGATGCCCGCCACCAGCAGCGCCGTCGACCTGGTCCAAGTGTCGGGATGATCGCGCAGCCGCTCGGCGCCCGCCTCCGTGATGGCCACCACGTCGGGGGGCGGACCCAGCGCGCTGCCCATCGCCCACGAGTGCAGCGCCGCCGGATGGTCCGACTCCAGGACCGCCCGGGTCGGCGCGGCGCCCATGGCGGCCATCACGCAGAGCCCGTGGGCCAGCTCCCGCCCCTCGGGCGGGACCTCGCCGACCCGGCGCAGCACGGCGGTCGCGTGCGCGGTGATCTCGTGCCGCCGCCCGCGCATCATCCACGGCCACAGCCTGGGCAGGATGACCCGGAGCGGGTCGTCGGAATGCCGGAGCGCCGCGTCCAGATTGCCCTGTTCGGTGTCGAGCATCGCCAGCCACTTGATCTGCTCGCCCGTCCGCAGGTGCGGCTCGGCGGCCTCGGCCAGCTCGGCGTAGTAGCGGGCGTGGGCCTGCCTGATCTCCGGCAGGTCGCCCGTGACGTACTGCC
Organism: Nonomuraea sp. NPDC026600; assembly: GCF_040638335.1. Lineage (NCBI taxonomy): Bacteria > Bacillati > Actinomycetota > Actinomycetes > Streptosporangiales > Streptosporangiaceae > Nonomuraea > Nonomuraea sp. NPDC026600. The sequence goes on along the minus strand of NZ_JBEZYD010000032.1, from coordinate 68,879 downwards.
TGATCGTCTCCAGCATCGTGTAGCGGTCGCCGGAGACCGCGATCAGCGACTTGTCGACCAGCGAGGAGAGCAGGTCCAGGTCGCCGCCGCAGATCCGGGCGATCGCCTCGGCCGTCGCGCCGCCGGAGAACACCGACAGCCCGCGCAGCAGCTCCCGCTCCTCCTCCGACAGCAGATTCCAGCTCCAGTCGATGACCGCGCGGAGCGTGCGGTGCCGGGGCTCGGAGGTACGGCTGCCGCGGAAGGCCAGCCGGTCGCCGAGCTGCTCGACCAGCATGGACACCGACATGGTGCGCAGCCGGGCGGCGGCCAGCTCGATGGCCAGCGGGATGCCGTCGAGCTCGCGGCAGATCCGCGCCGCCTCGGCCGGCGCCAGCACCAGGTCGGGGCGGGCGGCGGCGGCCCGGTCGCGGAGCAGCTCCACGGCGGGCTCCTCCGGCAACGGGAGCACGGGGTGCAGGGACTCGCCGGGGATGTTCAGCGGCTCCCGGCTGGTGGCGATGATCCGCAGCCCGGCCACCTCGCCCAGCAGCCATTGCGCCACCCGCGCGGCCTCGTCGATCAGGTGCTCGCAGTTGTCCAGCACGATCACGGGTGACGTGCCACGCAGCGCTCTGCCCAGATCGGATGTCTTGAGCACGGCTTCCATTGCGGCCCGCACCCCGGCGGCCGGGGCCAGCTCGACCAGCCACACTCCGTCGGGCACCCGCAGCGTCGCGGCGGCCTCGACGGCCAGCCGGGTCTTGCCCGCCCCGCCGGGCCCCACGAGGGTGATCAGCCGGGCGCCCGTCAGCGTCCGGATCCGGGAGACGTCGTCGTTGCGCCCGACGAAGCTGGTCAGCCGGGCGGGCAGGTTGGTCCGCGGCGCCGGCTCCTCGTCACGCAGTGCCGCGAGGTGCGCTTCGCGCAGCTCGGCTCCCGGATCGACGCCCAGCTCGTCCGCCAGCTCCGCCCTGATCCGCTCGAAGACCTCCAGCGCCTCTCCCCGCCGCCCGCTCGCCACCATGGCCCGCATCAGCAGCGCGTGGAACGGCTCGCGCAGCCGGTGCTCGGCGACCAGCTCCTCCAGCTCGGCCACGACGTCGCCGCCCGCGATGTCGCCGCTCACGATGGCGCCGCCCGCGGCGAGGTCCGCCGCGATCCTCGTCGCCAGTGCCGCCAGCCGCAGCTCCTCCAGCCGCGCGCCCGGGGCCTCGGCGAAGGGCAGATCGACACCGGCCAGCGCCGGGCCGCGCCAGAGCGTCAGCGCCGCGTGCGCGTCGCCCGCGCGGGCCAGCCGCTCGAACGCCCACGCGTCCACCTCACCGGCCGGGACGTCGAGCAGGTAGCCGTTCGGATGGGAGGAGATCAGGTCGGGCGCCTCCCTGCGCGCCCTGGACACCAGCGACTGCAGCGCGGCCATCGGATGCTCGGGCGGCTCGCCCGGCCACAGGTCGTCGATCAGCCGGTCGGTCGTCACCACCCGTCCGGGGTCGAGCGCCAGCCGTACCAGCAGTGCCCGCACCCGCGCGCCGCCGACCGCGGCCCCCGCAACCTGGAGCGGCCCCAGGATCCCGATCCGCATCCATCCTCCAACAGCGGCCACCGGCCCGTCCTCGCCCCTACCGTACGGCGCGACCGGCTCAGGAGAAGACCTTCGCCTTGAGCGACGGGAAGCGCTGGACGGTACGCAGGAACGTCTTGAAGCCGATCCGGGCGGCCCGGCTCTCGCCGACGAACTGCTCGGCCGCCCGCAGCGAGTCCCGCACAGCCGCGAAGCCGTACTCGCGCAGCTGCTCCTCGTAGCCCGCGATGGCCTCGACCGTGTCGCGCCCGCCGGTCAGCGCCAGGCAGAGCAGGCGGGCGTCGCGCAGCGCGGTGTTGGCGCCGATGCCGCGCATCGGCGTCATGCTGTGGATGGCGTCGCCGAGCAGCGTGATGGTGGTGGCCGGCCACGGCTCGATCGGGATCGAGGTACGGATCGGCAGCAGCGAGACCGTGTCGGGGTCCGACAGGTCGATCAGCTTGCGCAGGTCGGGATGCCAGGATTCGACCATCCGCGCCACCGCCTGCTTGAGCCGGACGCCCGGTAGTTCGGCGACGTCGGCGGGGAAGCGGTCCTTGGTGGCGCCCACGGCCCACAGGATGTAGCTGCCGGTGTTGTCCATCAGCGCGCCCTGCTGCTCGGTCGCCCCGATGGCGCCGACCGGCGCCACGTCGCCCAGGTCGTGCGGGGCGCAGAACAGGCCGAGGCCCTTGGGCGGGATGACCATGTTCGGCCCCTCGACGAGCCGCCGGGAGATGAGCGCCCTGGTCTCGTCGGTGAGCGGGAACTTGCCCGCCACCGTGGTGATGCCGGTGTCGACCCGCTCGGCGTGCGGCAGGTACTGCTTGCGCACCCGCGAGTTGCCGCCGTCGGCGGCGACCACGATGTCGGCCGTGTCACTGGACCCGTCGGCGAAGAACAGCTCGACACGCCCGTCGGGCAGCCGCTCATAGCGCTCGTACGTCTTGCCGAACCGCACCACCTCCTCCAGCCCGCTCAGCAGCACCTGCCTGAGCGTGATGCGGCTCACCGAGTGGTGGTCGTCGACCGGGTCGGCCGCAGGCGCGGTCTCGATCAGCGCGAGCGTCCCGAGCCGCTCGGTGAGGAAGCCGAAGTCCTGGCCACCCTGCCCGGTCGTGGCGAGGAACGTCTGCCAGAGCGCGGCCGGCAGGCAGTCGTGGAGGGCGCGGGCGCCGTTGGGGTCGATGTGCACCCGGTAGCCCTGCACCCGGTCGGCCGGGGTGCGGTCCCGCTCGTAGACGGTGACGTGCTTGCCGGCCTTGAGGAGCCCCTGGGCGAGGCAGAGGCCGCCGACCCCGCCGCCGATGATCGCGATGTGTTCTGTCATGTTCATGACTATCAACCGTATGGATAATTCTGTCAACCATCCGGATGGATGATAGTGTCCGGTCATGAGACGAGAGCCGGAGGAGAAGCAGCGCGACCCGGAGCGCACCAAGGCCCGCATCCTCCAGGCGGCGCTGGAGGAGTTCGCGGCCAAGGGGTTCGCGGGGGCGCGGGTGGGCGAGATCGCGGCCAGGGCCGGGGTCAACAAGCAGCTGATCTCCTACTACTTCGGCGGCAAGGAAGGGCTCTTCCGCGCGCTGAACACCCGCTGGCAGAGCGAGGAGAGCGTGTTCGCCGACCGGGGGTCGTCGCTGGGCCGGCTCGTCGCGGGCTACGCGCGGGCCAACTCCAGCCGCCGCGACTTCGGCAAGCTGATGGTCTGGCAGGGGCTCACCGACGACGGTCCGCCCGATCCCGCCTTCGCCGAAGACGTGCGCCGCGACCTGGAGCACCTGCGCGCCCGCCAGGAGGCCGGGGAGTTCCCCGCCGACCTGGACCCGGCCGCGCTGATGGTGGCGCTGTTCGGGATGGCCGCGGCCGGGATCGCCTTCCCGCAGCTCGTCCGGGCCGCCTGCGGCCTCGACCCGGGCTCACCCGAGTTCGGCGACTACTACGCCGAGCAACTGGAGCGGCTGGCCGACCACCTGCGCGACGTTCCGGCTCCGTGAGGCTGGAGCGGTCAGCGGACGTATGGGGGTTCAGACGACCTCGAAGTTGGCCATCATCATCATGTCCTCGTGCTCCAGGTTGTGGCAGTGGAAGACGTACTTTCCCCGGTAGCCGTCGAACCGGATGAGGATCTCGGCCCGCCCGCCGCTGTCGAGGTTCACGGTGTCCTTCCACCCGTGGTTGAACGGCCCGGGGTCGTCGTTGCCGTCCTTGCCCACGACCTGGAACGGGGCGAGGTGGATGTGGATGGGGTGCTCGACGTTCTGCGAGCGGATGATCCATCGTTCGGTGGCGCCGAGTTCAGGCCGGGCCACGATGGTCTCAGGGTCGAACGGCTTGCCGTTCACCGTCGACAGCGTCATGCCGTGCGCGTGGGCCCCGCCGCGGGCGAAGGTGAACTCCCTCTCGACGGTGACATCGGCGTCCGAGAGCGTCTCGACGTCGGCCAGCCGATCCGGTACGACACTGTCGTCGCTCTCCTGGCGGGTCACCCGGAAGCGCATCACCTGAGCGGTGCCGCCGCTGCCGTGGTCGTTGACGAGCGTGATCTCGTCGCCGACGCGGTGGCCGGAGAAGTCGACGACGACGTCGAAGCGTTCGGCCTGGGCGATATCGAGCGTCTCGTGCTTGATCGGTGCGGGCAGCAGGCCGTGGTCGCTGCCGATCTGGATGAAGCCGGGGCCGCCGTCGAGGCGCAGCCGGTAGCGGCGGGCGTTGGAGGCGTTGAGGAGCCGGAACCGGTACCGGGCGGTGGAGACGTCCAGGACGGGCCAGGGAGTGCCGTTGACCAGGATGCAGTCTCCGAGCACGCCGCTCATGTACGGGCCGGTGACGCCCGGGGTCTTCATCAGGGTCGGATCGACGGACGGATAGCGGAAGCTCCCGTCGGCGGCGAACGACCGGTCGAGGATCATCAGGGGGATGTCGCGCTTGCCGCTGGGCAGGCCCAGCGCCTCCTCGGCGTCGTCCTGGATCAGGTGGAATCCCGCCAGGCCGCGATAGACCTGAGGGCCGGTGAAGTCCATCCGGTGATCGTGGTACCACAGGGTCGCGGCGCGCTGCTCCATCGCGTACACGTACTCCCTGCCCCCGTCTTCGGGGAGGATCACGTCGGTCGGATAGCCGTCGTGTTCCGGGGCGGTCCTGCCGCCGTGCAGGTGTACGGCGACCGGGACCGGCAGCTCGTTGCGGTGGGTGACCACCGTGCGGCGGCCGCGGCGTGACACGATGGTCGGCCCGGGGAAGATGCCCTCGTATCCCCAGATCTCCGTCCGCAGCCCGGGCAGGATCTCGACCTTCGCGGCTTTCTGGGTGATCTCGTAGTAGTCGGTGCCGGCGTCCTTGCGCACAGGCCGCAGGACCGGCGGGACGGCCAGCGCGACGGTGAACGGGGCAGGAAGAGGCGCCTCGCTGGTGAGCAGCGCCCCGCCGCTGCCCTCCTCGCTGCTGTTGGCCCCTCCCGCCCCGATCAGCGCCCCTCCATCGCCGCCCGAGCAGGCGCTCAGGCCGGCGGGCAGGACGAGTGCGGCGCCACCGAGGCGGAACAGCGCCCGTCTGGACAGCATCAACGCACCCCGCGCAGCCGCTGCAGCAGCACCGCGAGCAGGCCGCAGGCCGCCCCCCAGAGCAGGTTGGTGATGAGGATGGACACGCTGCCGAAGATCACGGCGGGACCGCCGCGCAGCGCCAGACCGCTGGTCGCGACGGCGACGACCCCGTAGAGGAGACCGGCGAGCACGAGCGTCAGTACGGGCCTGCGCACCTGGGTCAGTCCGACGATGAGGACCCAGGCCAGCGAGATCGCGACCGTCAGGACGATCGGCGTGGCCGGCTTTCCGAGCGTGTCCGACAGGCCCACCATGGAGAACAGCGGCCGGATGAGTGCGATGGCCGCCAGGCCGACGATGAGCAGCCAGTTGAGCGAATGAAGAAGGGACCCCGGAGGTTGCTGGTTCGATGTCATGCGGTCGAACGTACGAACGCGTGGTCCCGCCGCGCATCGCCCCTCAAGCGTCATTTCGCGGCCCGCTTGTACGTCGAGAAGCGACATCTGCGCGGTCCGGTCTGTCCCGCCGCACGCCAGGCCACAGACTAGGACGGGACGGGCGAGACATATCAGGGCAGGACGGATCGCATGCTCCACCACGTACGACCCCAGGACGCCGACGGCATCCCGGACGGGGTGTTCCTGGCCCTCGTCGCCTCCGGACAAGCGTTCGCGATCTCGCTCATCATCGCGGTCGGCGCCCCGAGCAGCGGCTACAGCGGGTGGGGTGCTTACGCCTTCGCCGGCGGGTTCGGCGTCCTGCTGCTCGCGCACCGGGCCGCCCCACTCGCGGTGCTCGCGACGACCATCGCCGGCATTTTCACCTACTACGCCATGAACGGCTATCCACCGATCGGCATGGCCGCCCCCGCCGCCGCGGCGCTCTACTTCGCCGCCGAACGCAGGAACATCCGATGGCCGCTGAGCGCGGGACTGGTGCTGCTGGCCGTGTCCGCCTACTTCCGAGCGGTCAACGAGCACGAGGCGGGCGACGTCCTGTCCTACGACCTGCTGACCAACGCCGCACTGATCGGCTGCGCGATCGCACTTGCCTCAACCGTGCGAAGCCGCCACCAACTGCGCGAGCAACAGGAACTCATCATCACCCTGGAACGCGAGCGAGAACGCGACCGCGTCGAACACGCCATGCAGGAGGAGCGCATCGGCATCGCCCGCGACCTGCACGACACGATCGGGCACGCCCTGGCCATCGTCACCGTGCACGCCAACGTCGCCGGTGAGGCCGTCGGACGCGACGACGACACGGTGACCCGATCGCTGTCCAACGTGACCGACGCCACCACGAGATCCCTGCGCGAACTCCGCGCCACCGTGTCCATGCTGCACTCCCCGGCGCGTACGGGCCGCGACGACCGCGCGCCTCATACGCTGGAAGGCATCCAGACCATCGTCGAGACCGCCCGGCAGGCCGGCCTCACCACGCGCACCGAACTGGCCGCCGACCCGGCGCGCGTGCCACCCACGATCGCCACCGCCGCCCACCGCATCGCCCAGGAGGCTGTGACCAACGTGATCAAGCACGCCGGCGCGACCACGCTCACCATCACGACCAGGATCGAAGACGACACGCTCTACCTGACCATCGGCGACGACGGCAAGGCGACGACCGAGCCGAGCGCGGGCGGGCGCGGCGTCGCCGGGATGCGCGAGCGGGCGGCCCTCCTGGGAGGCGCGCTGAGCACCAGCAGGTCGTCAACGTCCGGCACCGCCGTGACCGCCCGGCTGCCGCTGACCCGGGAGCCCCGTACATGATCAGGATCGTCATCGCCGAGGACGAGCCGCTGCTGCGCTCGGGCCTGCGCGCGCTGGCCGAACACGACGGCGACATCACCGTCGTGGCCCAGGCCGGCGACGGCCAGAGCGCGGTCGACTCGGTACGCGAGCACCGGCCCGACATCGTGCTCATGGACATCCGCATGCCCGTGCTCAACGGCATCACCGCCACCAGGCGCATCCTCGACGACCCCGGCCTCGACGGCGTCCGGATCATCGTGCTCACCACGTTCGACGAGGACGAGAACGTCCTGGACGCGATCCGCTCGGGCGCCTCCGGATACCTCCTGAAGGACATCCAGCCACAGGACCTGCGCGACGCCATCCGTCTCGTGGCCGGCGGCCAATCGCTCCTCGCGCCGTCGATCACCGAGAAGGTCATGCGCGCCGCCGCCTCGGCGCACCCGCGAACCAGACCGGAGCTGGTCGAACGCCTGTCCGGCCGCGAACGCGAGGTCCTGGCCGCGATCGGGCGCGGCCTGAACAACCAGGAGATCGCCGCCGAGCTGTTCATCAGCCCCGAGACCGCGCGCACCTACGTCAGCAGGCTGCTCACCAAGCTCCCCGCCCGCGACCGCACCCAACTGGCCATCATCGCCTACCAGAGCGGCCTGGCGGGGAGCGGCTAGCCGGCCTGGTGGGCGATCTGGAGCAGGTTGCCGCAGGTGTCGTCGAGCACGGCGGTGGTCACCGGCCCCATGTCGGCGGGCTCCTGGGTGAAGCGCACGCCGAGGCCGCGGAGCCGCTCGTACTCGGCCTTGACGTCGTCGACGGCGAACGAGGTGTACGGGATGCCGTCGGCGACGAGCGCCTCCTTGAACGGCTGCACCGCCGGGTGGCTGCTGGGTTCGAGCACCAGCTCGGTGCCGTCCGGGTCCTGCGGGGACACCACGGTCAGCCACCGGTGCTCGCCGAGCGGGACGTCGTGCTTCTTCACGAACCCCAGCACCTCGGTGTAGAAGCGCAGCGCCTTCGCCTGGTCGTCAACGAGCACGCTCGCCAGGTTGATTCTCATGTCGGTCCCCTTTCCCGAGCCACCGCTCGATGATCGGTTCGAGCGGGCTGGTGTTGATGTAGTGGAACTTGTACCGGCCCTCGCGCCTGGTCTCGACCAGGCCGGCCGCCTCGAGGACGTCGAGATGCTGGGAGACCGCCTGCCGCGACGAACCGAGCCCATGCTTGGTGGCCAGCCGGGCGCAGATCTCGAAGAGCGTCTGGCCGTCGCGGTCGGTCAGCTCGTCGAGGATCGTCCGGCGCGTGGAATCGGCCAAGGCCTTGAAGACGTCACCCACACGCCGCACCATAGGCAAGCAGATACTTGCATGTCAACTGAAGTCGTGCTGCCGTGCCTCGTACGGGGGCCGCTGCGCGGGTTCGGCGCGGCCTGCCGCGCGTCGTCGGACCGGTCGCATCGGGCGCGAGCGACCGGATGCTGGGCCGCCGCCTCGCTGTGGGCCTCGGGCAGCCACCGGATCCTGGCAGAAGGTCGTGATCAACGCCACAGGTGCAGGTGCGGCTCAGCTCTTGGGGCCGGCGCTCTGGACGACCTCGAACGACCAGATCTGCGATCCGGACGCGGCGGGCCCCTGGCCGTGGCCATGCCCCTGGGCGGCCCCGGCCTGCGCGTGCCCGCGCTGGAAGGCCTGACCTTGCTGCCACGTCTGGAAGTCGTCCTCGCTGCGCCAGCGGGTGTAGACCAGGTACTGGTCGGTGCCCTCGACCGGCCTGAGCAGCTCGAACCACTCGAACCCGTCGGCCGACTCCACCATGCCCGCCCGGTTGGAGAAGCGTCGCTCCAGCTCCTCCCGCATCTCCGTCGGCACGGTCAGGACGTTGATCTTCACGACTGACAACGGAACCCCTCTCTTCCCCTCCAACGCTAGCGTCAGCGCGCGACGCTTCGCGATCTGGGTGCGCGAAGCCGGTCGCGCACCGCGTTGCGCGTCCAGACGGCCTCCGCGCCCGGACCCCGTCCCTGCTCAGGGACAGCGGACGATCATGCCCGCGTACGACAGGTTCCCGCCGAACCCGAAGAGCAGCATCGGCGCCCCCCGCCGCACCTCACCCCGCTCCAGCAGCTTCGACAGCGCCAGCGGGACGCTCGCGGCCGAGGTGTTGCCCGATTCGACCACGTCACGGGCCACGATCGCGTTGACCGCGCCCAGCTTCTGCGCGATCGGCTCGATGATCCGCAGGTTCGCCTGGTGCAGCACCACGGCCGCCAGCTCCTCCGGCTTGACGCCGCCACGCTCGCACGCGCGCCGGGCGATGTCCGGCAGCCGCGTGGTGGCCCAGCGGTAGACGGTCTGGCCGTCCTGGGCGAACCGGGTGGGCGTGCCGCCGATCCGCACCGCACTGCCCAGTTCGGGGGCCGAACCCCATACGACGGGCCCGATCTCCGGCTCCACCGCCGCGCTCAGCACCGCCGCCCCGGCGCCGTCGCCGGTCAGTACGCACGTCGTACGGTCGGTCCAGTCGGTCACGGCCGTCATCTTGTCCACACCGACGACCAGCGCGTGCGTGGCGGCCCCGGCCTTGATCGTGTGGTCGGCCATGGCCAGCGCGTGGGTGAAACCGGAGCACGAGACGCCCAGGTCCATGACGGCCGCGTCCGGCACGCCGAGCTTGGCCGCGACGCGGGAGGCGATGTTCGGCGCCCGCTCGGTCTGGGTGCAGGTGGCCACGAGCACGAGATCGATGTCGGACGCGTCCAGCCCGCTGCCCGCCAGCGCCTTGGCCGCCGCGTGCCCGGCCAGCTCGGTCACGCCCTCCTCCGGCCCGGCCATGTGCCTGGTACGGATCCCGACCCGCTTGGCGATCCACTCGTCGGAGGTGTCGACCATGGCGGCGAGGTCGTCGTTGGTCAGTACTTTGGCGGGTTGGTAGTGGCCGGTGGCGACGATGCGTGATCCGTTCATGGGCCGGACTATAGCAACCGACCGTTCGGACGCTAAAATGGCCCGATGAGCCCGCGCAGATCCGTGGCGGAGGCCCTCGGCACCCGCTCCGCCATCCTCGACCGCTCGGTCGGCATCGCCTCCGTCGCCGGGCTGGAAGGGCTGACCATCGGCCGCCTCGCGACCGAGCTCGGCATGAGCAAGTCCGGTGTGCTCGGGCACTTCGGTTCAAAAGAGGCGTTGCAACTGGCGGTGCTGGAGCGGGCGGGCGAGGTCTTCCGCGCGGAGGTCTGGGAGCCCGTCGTACGGATCGAGCCCGGAATGCCGCGGCTGCGGGCGCTCTGCGAGGCGTGGATCTCCTACCTGGAGCGCGGGGTCTTTCCCGGCGGCTGCTTCTTCGTCGCCGCGGCCCACGAGTTCGACGGGCGCGCGGGGGCGGTGCGCGACGCGGTGGAGGCCCGGTTCGACACCTGGCGGGCGCGGCTGCTCAAGGAGACGCGGCGGGCCGTGGCCGCAGGGAACCTGCCGGGCGGCACCGATGCCGAACAACTGGTGTTCGAGCTGCACGGCCTGGTCATGTCGCTGAACCACACCCTGCAACTGCACGGCGACCGCCAGGCCGTCACCTGGGCGCGCCGGGCCGTACGGGCTCGTCTCGGCATTTCGCCGGCCGCCATTTCGCCAGCCGGCGGTGCGTAAGACGGCGCGTTTAAGAGGCCGCGCGTCCCTGCTGGGTGCGGCGTCGGCATGGGGGTCGGTCTGGTCAGCTCGCCGAGAGCTCCTCGAAGAGTGTCAGCGCCGCCTGGCGTACGTCCTGCGGTGCGAGTCCGTCGAGCGTCTGCCTTGCCTGGAAGACGTCGCGCGTGGTGGCCAGCGTGATGGCCACGGACGCGGCCGCCGCGCGGTCCAGCGAGCCCGCCGGTGCGGCGTCGGCCAGTTGCTGGGCGCTCGCGGCGAGGTCGAGGTTGTCTCTCAACGGGCCTCCTCGGTGATAGCGGGTCGGCCCATTGCATCACCTGGAAGGGTGTTTCATCCACTGTTAGGGCCGTTCCCGGTTCGTCGGTCGAATACGTCCCCGCCTACCCCGTCCGGCCACGTATTACGCACCAGGCACCGTGAGGCCCGATTCGTAGGCGGTGATCACCGCCTGTACCCTGTCGCGCAGCCCGAGTTTGGCGAGCAGATTGCTGACGTGCGTCTTCACGGTGTGCTCGCTGACCACCATGGCCTGCGCGATCTCCGCGTTCGACAGCCCGCGCGCGATGAGCTGCAGCGTCTCGCGCTCTCTGGCGGTCAGTACGTCCAGCGCCCCGGTGGGCCGGGCAGCCGGCCGGGAGGTGAACTCGGAGATCAACCTCCTGGTCACCGTCGGCGCCAGCAGCGATTCCCCCTCCGCGACCACCCGTACGGCGTTGACCAGGTCATCACGGCGCACATCCTTGAGCAGGAACCCGCTGGCGCCCGCCCGCAGCGCGTCATAGATGTAGTCGTCGTGGTCGAACGTGGTGAGCATGAGCACCCGGCAGTCCGTCTCCGCGCACACGATCTTGGCGGCCTCGATGCCGTCCATCCTGGGCATGCGGATGTCGAGCAGCAGCACGTCCGCCTCGTGCGCGCGGACCGCGGCGATCGCTTGCACCCCGTCGCCCGCCTCGGCGACCACGTCGATGTCCGGCTGAGCGTCGAGGATCATCGCGAACCCGCCCCGGACCAGCTCCTGATCGTCGGCGACCACGACCCGGATGCTCGGGGACACATCCGGGCCGGTCATGCCTGGGCCAGCGGGAGTCGTACCGACACCTGGAAGCCCGGCCCGTCCGTGCGGCGACCGGCCGCGGCGGTGCCCCCGCAGGCGGCGGCGCGCTCCCGGATGCCGATCAGCCCGTGCCCGCCCGAAGGCAGCCCGCGCCCGTCGAGCGCGCGGCCCCGGCCGTCGTCGGTGATGTCGAGCAGCAAGGTGTCGTCCTCCCAGGTGAGCCGGATGTTCGCGTGGTTCGCGCCGGCGTGCTTGACGATGTTGGTGAGCGCTTCCTGCGTGACCCGGTACGCGGCGACGGCGCAGTCGGGCGAGACGGGACGCGGCCGGCCGACCGAGGCGAACCCCACCCGGAGCCCCGTATGCGAGACCTGGTCCGCCAGGGCGGGCAGGTCGTCGATGGTGGGCTGGGGCGCGCGCGGCGCCTCCTCGTCCTTCAGCACGCCCAGCATCCGGCGGAGCTGCATCATCGCGTCCCGCCCCGCCGCGGCGATCGCGTCGAAGGCGGCCTCCGCCCGGGCCGGGTTGCTCCTGACCACCACGGGCCCCGCCTCGGCCTGGACGACCATGAGGCTGACCGCGTGGGCGAGGATGTCGTGCATGTCGCGGGCGATCCTGGCGCGCTCGTGTTCGGCGGCGCGTTCCGCTTCCACCTGTCGCTCCCTTTCCAGCCGTTCGGCCCGTTCCTCCAGTGCGGCGGCGTGGGCGCGGGAGGTGGCCGTGGCCCTGCCGATGGCGTACGCGGCGACGAACAGCACGGTCCCGCGCAGCGCGGTCTCCGACGAGCCGACCAGGAGCAGGCCACCGGCGATGGTCATGGCGAACACGGTGATCCGCTGCCAGGTCCCGGAGTAGGCGGCGACCGTGTAGAGCGCGACCATCCCGCCGTACCAGATGGGCTGGCGCGCGACATGGTCGGCGAGATCGTAGAGGGCGCCCGTGCACAGGCTGGCAGTCAGTACGGTGATCGGCGCCCGCCGCCGCCAGATCAGCGGCAGTGACGCGAGGATCACCACCAGGTACCCCCACCAGTCCCAGGGTTGGCTAGTGCGCTCGTCATTGGACAGCAGCGGCCAGAGCTGGGCGATCAGGATCACCGCGGTGAGCGCGCCGTCCACCCAGAGGGGAGGGAGCGCCCGGATCCTTCGCCGCACGATGTCAATAAGCGACAAGTCGGACACAGTGCCTCATCTTTCCGCACTTTTACCGGAGGGCTCTCACGCGTGAGCGGGGGTGTGCCGCGCCACCGGGGTGCGGCGGCCCATCAGCGGCAGGAACGAGACGAACAGCAGGACCGCGCCCACCGGGATGAGGTCCTTGTCGACCGCCGACAGCACGATCTCGGCCAGCACCGCGACCGGCACCCAGGCCTTGACCATCCGGTGCCCGGCGAGCAGGCCGGCGAAGGCGAGCTGGGCGACGTAGAACAGGATCGGGCCAGCGCTGTAGACGACCACCGACACGCCCGGCACCGCCTGTACCTGCGTGAACATCGAGCTCATCGCGTCATGGTCGGCCGCCAGGAAGCCGACGACGATGTCGATCGTGAACTGGGCGGCCGCGCAGCCGATCCCGACGACGCCCCCGACCAGGGCCGTGGTGGCGAGCGCCGACCGCCCCAGCATGCTCCGCATTTCCCAAAATATCGGGACGAATAGCGCCAAAGCGCCAAGAAAGGCTAGGTGTCCGACGGTCCAGGCCACGCCGGGACCGCGGACGCCGTCGAGACCGTCGGCGATTCTGAGCACGCCGTAGGCCAGGACGAGCAGCGGGGCGGCGATGAGCGCGGTGCGATTCTTCATGGCCGGTTCTCCTCGGAGGTGGGGGATATGCAGCCAATTCTCGGATTTCTCCGCTCGAAAGGGATCGCCACGACGGGCGATCCTCGGCCTCCCTCCCAAGAGGGAGTCCGGTCGCCCGCGAGGGCGATCGCGCCGACAATCATGGAGTGCTTGACAAGTCTTATTGTCGGTGGAAGGGTCGATGACACGGAAGAGACATCCACCGAGGAGCCAGTCATGCCGCACGAGTTCGAGGTAAGTCACGAGATCGAGCTGGACGCCTCACCGGAGGAGGTCTGGCAGGCGATCGCCGAAGGGCCGGGCATCGACTCCTGGTTCATGGGCCATAGCGAACTGGAGCCCCGCGAGGGCGGCAGAGGCTCACAGACCTTCGGCGGCGACTTCACCATGGGCTCGACCGTCACCGCGTGGGAGCCGGGCAAACGGCTGGCCTACCGCGGTGACGAGAACCCCGAAGACGGCACGTTCATGGCCTTCGAATACCTCATCGAAGGCCGTGAGCGCGGCAGCACGGTGCTCCGCTTCGTGCACAACGGCTTCCTCGGCGACGACTGGGAGTCCGAGTACGACGCGCTGAAGATCGGCGACCTCCAATACCTCAACAAGCTGGCCGCCTACCTCAAGCACTTCCGCGGCCGGATCTCGACGCACAACCTCATGCTCTGGGGCCCGCAGGCGTCGCACGCTCAGGCCTGGGCCGCCTTCCAGGACGTGCTCGGCCTGACCGGCGGCATCACCGCGGGCGACCGGGTCACGGTCACGCTTGACGGGGTCGCACCGGAGGAGGGCGTCGTGGAGTGGGTCACCGATCCGGGTGCGTTCATCGGGGTGCGGACCACGGACGGGCTCTACATGTTCATCCACGGGCAGGGCACAGTCGTGGTCGAGCACCACGCCTACACCGACATCGATGGGCAGGCGCTGGAGCAGTCCTGGCAGGGCTGGCTGGCGAAGACCTTCGCTTAGGAGGATGTCCGGGCCCGGTTGGGCTGCCGGGCCCGGGAACCCGTGGTCAGCTCGGGATGGGGCTGCCCGCGCAGCCTCTGTCGATCCGGCCCGTCTCGAAGTAGCGCACCACGTCGGCGGCGCACTCAGGTATCCGGGTGGTCGACACGTGCACGTCGTCGGCGACCGTGTAGACGGTGCCGCCGATGGCGCGCCGCGTCTGAAGCGTCCAGTCGTAGACGGACATGAACTCGTACAGATGCCCCGCCAGCACCAGTGACCCGCGGCTCCGCTTCAACGTGGCCTGCTGCACCGGCAGCGGCCAGCCGGAACACAGGGAAACCAGCCCCCAGGCCCGGCCGGTCGCCGGATGGCGCTTCACGAGCTGCTGGTAGGTACGCCAGGCGGTGTCGAAACCGGCCCGGCTGCTGTCCTCGTTGCAGGCGACCGCCAAGTTCATGGTCATGTTCTGCATTTCGGGCGCGCCGGGAACGGGCGTCACCATCATCGAAGCGCCGAGCAGCTCCTTGACGGTGGGCGGGGCGGTGGTGCCCGTCGCCGTCCGCAGTTCGGCCAGCGCCTTGCCCGCGCGCGCCCACTCGGTCGAGTTGCGCCTGGCCAGATCGGCGACGGCCGATCCGTCGATGGGCCGCTGCAGGTCGGTGTAGGTCTTGGGGCTCTCGTCGTACGCGCGGACCAGCTTCGCCACTTCCTCGCGCACCTGCCGGGCGGTGGCGCCGAGACCGTAGATCTCATCGCGGCGGGCCAGCCAGGCGGCCATGCGCCCGAAGTTGCGCTCGGTCGCCTCCGCGCTGTCCTCGATGTGCTTGTCGAAACGGGTCCACGGCGGCGCCACGCTGTCCAGGAAGGACCGTCCGGTGTGCTCGGGGAACAGGCTGCGGTACACCATGCCCAGATAGGTGCCCCAGGAGAAGCCGAGCAGGTTGAGCTTGCGCTCACCCAGTGAGGTCCGCACCAGGTCCAGGTCCTTGGCCACGTTGTCGGTGGTGAGCTGCCCGAGGAAGGCGGGGTCGGAGTTTCCGCACTTCTGGTTGGCGGCGACCTGGGCGTCGTAGATCTTCCTGGCCGCCTCCTTGGTCAGCGTGCCCGGCTCCTGAGGGCCTCCTGGCGAGATGGGGCAGGCGACCTTGGTGCTGTAGCCCACCCCGCGCGGGTCGAGGCCGATGATGTCGTATCGCTCGTTGAGCTTGGCCATCTCCTCGTTCCTGAGCACGACCCGCAGGACCGGGTCCAGGTATCCGCTGCCGCCCGGCCCTCCCGGTAAGACGGCGGTGGCGCCGAGGCGATGGGTTTTGTCCGTGGCGGCCAGCCGGGTGACCGCGATGTCGATCTTCCGCCCGGCGGGGTCGCGGTGGTTCAGCGGGACGCTGACCGTCCCGCACTCCAGGCGCTTCATCAGGGTGCGGAAGTCCGGAACCCGCTCCTCCGCCACGCCCAGGCTCCGGATCACCTCATCGGAGTAGGCCGGGCAGGATTTCCACTGCACGGACGGTGCGGCGGCATCAGCGGTGGCGCCTGCCGCGGAAGGATGCGCCACCAGCCCCACCAGCGCCAGCGCCAGTGCCGTGAGTGATGTTCGGTAGGTCATGCGGAACAGGTGTAACGCAGCGGTGGTTTCCTGGCTGTTTCCGCTCAGGAGGCTGCTTCGATGACGCCGTGGATGGCCCGGGAGACGCGCTCGGCGGCCGTGCCGGGATCGGGCCGTCCGGCGTCCAGCCACGCGATGACCCCTTCGATGGCCACCGCGAACACCAGCCGCGCCGCCCAGTCCGCCCACTGCCGGTCGGCGATCCTGGCGGCCAGATGTTCGCGGGCGATCTGGACGGACTCCCTGGAGAAGTCGTCGACGAGGTCGCGGAACTCCGGCTCGCGGGCCGCGTACCGGAACAGCAGCCTGAACCCGTCGGGGTCCGCCTCGGCCGCCCGCATGAGCGCCGGGATCGTCTGGTCGGTGAAGCCCGCGTCCCCCACCCGCTGGGCGAGATGCGCGCACGCCCGGTCGAGCACCGCCCGATAGAGATCGGTCTTCGACTCGAAGTGCCGGTAGAGGATCACCCGGCTCACGCCGGCCTCGGCGGCCACGTCGTCGAGGCCGGTGGCCGTGTAGCCGCTGCCCGCGAAGGCGCGCGTCGCGGCGTCGAGGATCTGCTCCCGGCGCTCGGCTCGGGGCATTCGCCGGACGGTTTCCATGCGCGCTCCTCTTGTTTACTCTCCAGTCTACAAATACCGTTGTACACATGCCAGTAAACAAGCTTCCCTTCGACCAGCCCGAGCTACTCCGGCCGGCCCCGCTGCTGCGCGGGCTCCAGGCCGAGGGACCGGTGCATCGCGTTCACACGCAGACGGGCGACGATGCCTGGCTGGTGACCGGCTATGAGGAGGTGCGCCGCCTGCTCGACGACGACCGGCTCGGCCGCTCGCACCCCCAGCCGGAGAAGGCCGCGCGCATCGGCGAGTCCGCGCTGTTCGGTGGGCCGATGGGCGACTTCGACACCGAGCGCGAGGATCACGCCAGGATGCGGACGCTGCTCCAGCCGCACTTCTCGCCGAAACGCATGCGGGCTTTCCGCCCTCGGGTGGAGGAGCTGACCACCGAGCTGCTCGACCAGCTGGAGCAACAGGGCTCACCGGCCGATCTCCACCAGGCGCTGGCGTTGCCGCTGCCGATCCTGGTCATCTGCGAGCTGCTCGGCGTGCCGTACGAGGATCGCGACCAGTTCCGCGCCTGGACGCAGGCGGCGGGCAACACCGCCGACCATGCCCACTCGATGCAGGGTCTGACCGACCTGTACGAGTACGGCAAGCGGCTCGTCGGGCGCAAGCGGCACGAACCGGGCGACGACGTGATCTCCCGGCTCCTCGCGGTGCCGGACACGGACGAGGACGAGATCGCGATGCTGAGCATGAGCCTGCTGTTCGCCGGTCACGAGACCACGGTCGTGCAGATCGGCATGGGCGCGCTGTTCCTGCTGGCCAACTCCGGGCAGTGGGAGGCGCTGCTGGCCGAGCCCGGCCTGCTCACCGGGGCGATCGAGGAGATCATGCGGGCGCCCCAGGTGAACGGCACCGGTGGCATCCCCCGGTACGCCCGCGTCGACCTGGAGGTGGCCGGCGCCACGGTCAGGGCGGGCGAGCTGGTCCTGCTGGACATCGGCGTCGCCAACTACGATGAGAAGGTGTTCGCGGATCCGGAGCGGTTCGACGTCACCCGGCAGGCGGCGGGTCACGTCTCGTTCGGGTACGGCGCTCACTACTGCATCGGGGCGCCGCTCGCCCGGATCGAGCTGCAGGCGGTGTTCGCCCAGCTCATCCCGCGTTTTCCGGGGATGCGGCTGGCGGTGCCCGTCGAGGAGCTCCGGGTGCAGACCGACACGCTGACGTCGGGTCTCGTCTCGCTGCCCGTGAAGTGGTGAGCCCTCATAGAGGTCGTTCCATCCTGAAGTCGCAGGTCAACGGCACGGTGTGGCACAGTTGGGGCGTGCAGAGGGTCAGCCGCGGGTCTTGCGGTAGGCGTCCTTGAGGCAGATCTTCCCATCGCGGAAGCGCCACAGGTCGATGCCGTACTCGCAGTACGGCGAGTCGTCATCGGCGACGAGGTGGTACGTCCAGGTGCACACGGCCCATTCGCCGTTCATGAGCGGCTCGCCCTGCTCGATGACCGCACCGGCATCGTGCTCGAACATGGCACGGAAGCCGTCGGCCAGCTCGGCATGACCGCGGAAGGTGCGACCCGGCTCGGGGCCGACGGACGCGGCGTAGACCGCGTCCTCGGTCATCAGCTCCAGCAGTCCGCCAACGTCGCGCCTGGCCCAGGCGTCGGCGAAGCGTTCCAGACATTCACGCGGGCGCGTCTCAGACATCGTCGTTGTACTCCTGTGCGAGGTAGGCGTCCAGGTCCGGACCGCCGGGGTTGGCGAGGACGTGCGTGATCCAGGCGCGGCGCTCGAAGTCGGTGACGCTCAGCTCCCACACGCACCCGGCCGCCTCGCTCGGGTGCGGCGCGAGGTGCTCCGGCCGGTCGGCTGGCGCGGACAGGATCCTCTGGTGGACCTCGTTCTTCTCGGCCCACCAGCAGACCAGCGCGTAGCAGAGTTGGGGCGCGTCATGGGCGATGACGAATCCGACACCGTACCGGTCGGTCGCGACGGCGGGCGCGGGGAGCACCTCACGGGCGGCGCGCAACGCGGCCTCGGCGACTTCCGTGCGGGCAGGCTGCCCGTGCGGCGCGATCGAGTACAGCTTGACCACCCAGTCACCCAGCTCGGCCCGGCGCAGGAAACGCACGCTGCGCGGTTGGTACGGAAGATCAGGCGACGGCGGATGCACGTAAGTCTCCTTAGTTAATGAGGTTTTATCGGATATGCTCCTTATATCTAGAGGCTATCGGAGGATCCCGTGTCTGTGCAGCCCTTGGACGCCATCAACCGCGTCCTGCTGTCGGAGCTCTCCCGCGACGGACGCAAGACGGTCCGCGCGCTCGCCGCGCTCGTGGGGCTGTCCGAACCCTCTGTACGCGACCGGTTGGACAAGCTCTCCCGGGACGGAGTGGTCACCGGCTTCCGCGCGACCGTCGACCCGGCGGAGGTCGGCGCGGGCACGGCCGCGTTCGTCGCCCTGCGCTTCAACTCCGAGCCCGGGGCCAAAGCGGAGGTCAACGCGGCCCTGGAACGGGAGCCGTGCGTACTGGAGGTGCACGAGGTGGCAGGCGAGGACTGCTACCTGATCAAGGTCAGGGTGGGCACCACCGTCGAACTGGCCGACGCGCTCGACCGTATTCGCGCGATCCCCGCCATCTCACACACCAACTCCACGGTCGTCCTGCGTACGGTCTTCGAACGGCCCGTCACCATCGAGGCCGGTCAGCCCCACTAGACGGGACCCCCGCTCAGTTTTTGGAACGGTCAGGTGTCTGAGGGGATGCGTTCGAGCAGGCTCTGCATGTCGTCGGTATATGCCCACTTGCTCGGCAAGACGCCACTTCACCCGCAAAAGTGCGATCAGGCCTCACCGTTGGCGAGCCTGGTGATGGTGTCCGCGACGCGCCGCTGCCTGGTCTCGGCCTTCTTGACGCCCTCGACCTGCAGCACATAGCGGAGTCTGCGTGAGTACGACAGCCCGTCGAAGAAGCGCTTGGCCTCGGGGGCGTCGTCGAGCGCCGCAGCCAGGTCGGCGGGCACCGCCACCTCTCGGGGCGCGGTGTCGAGCTCCAGCGCGACCTCTATCTCGTCGCCCGCGGCCACACCCGCGCCCTGCCGGTTCTCGGCGCTGATCGGCAGCATGTAGCGGCCGCTCATGGAGGCGACCGTGCTGCGGTAGCCGTACCCGTTGATCGTGACGTTGACGGCGGGCCGCTTGCTCCCGCCGAGGCCCTCGACCACTTCGGCGGGGACTTCGATGCCCGTGGCGGTCTTGCCGTTCAGCTGGACGACGGCGCGGAACCTCATACGAAGAACCCTTCCAGAACCGGCGCCAGGGCCGTGGCCTTGACGATGTGCGTCTGGCCGTCGAGCGTGCGGTGCTCGGCGTTGGGCAGCACGCCGGCCCAGGCCCGCATGGCGTTGCGGATCCACGCCGGGCTCTTGCCGCCGTCGATCACCAGGGCCGGGATCTTGACCGAGGCCCAGGGGGCGGCGGGGAGCGGCTTGCCGTGCTCGTACTCGGCCACGAACGCGACGTCGTACGGCAGCGTGTGGACGACGGCCTTGATGCCGGACCAGGCGGGCATGAAGCGCATCATGAAGACGATCGCGCCGGGCAGGTTGACGCCCTTGCGCATGAAGTAGCCGACCGCCTGGCCCCGGCGGCCGGTGGCCACCATCTCGTCGATCTGCCGCACGTAGTCGTCCGGGATCGGCGGCCGGGTGTCGTCGACCACGAACGGAGCCTCGTAGACGGCCACCTTCGACACCGGCAGCCCGCTCTCGACGGCCGCCATGGCCAGGGCCGCACCCGACGAGATGCCGAACAGGAAGGGGGTGCCGCCCGCCTTCTCCACCATCGCGGCGAGGTCCTCGATCTCGCGCTCGGGGGCGAACGGCGCGGTGTCGCCGCTGGCGCCGCGGCCACGGCGGTCGTAGGTGTAGGCGGTGAAGCCGCGGGCCAGCTCCTTGGCCAGCGCCGGGTTCGGCCCGGCCGCGCGGTGGCAGAGCGCGCCGTCGACGAGGATGACAGCCGGGCCCTGACCGATGCGGTCATAGGCGATCTGGGTGCCGTCCTTGGAAGTGACCTTGTCCATGTCCGTCTCCTTTTCAGGTGGTTGCAGCCTCTCACCGACAATTATTTTTGTCAAGCTTCGACCTGGGCTTATCCGGCAGCGTTTAGGGTGAGTTCGTGACCGCCAGCCAACGCCGCCGTGATCAGCTCAAAGAGTTCCTGCGTGCCAAGCGGGAGGCCCTCACACCCGCCGCCGTCGGCATGCCCACCGCGGGGCGCCGCCGTACTCCCGGACTGCGCCGGGAAGAGGTGGCCGTGCTCGCCGGTGTCGGGGTGTCCTGGTACACCTGGCTGGAGCAAGGACGCGACATCAAGGTCTCCGACGCCGTGCTGGACGCGGTCGCCCGCGCGCTGACGATCGTCGGCAGCGGCGGCTACGCCGAGGTGGTGACGACCTCCGCCGAGCTGGTGTCCCCGCTGGACGGCTACGACCTCGGGCTGGGCATCGCGGCGGCGCTGCCGTCCAACAGCACCACCGCGTTGCTCGTGCTCGACCGGGTGGCCCGCATCGAACCGGGGGAGAACGTGCTCGTGCACGCCGCCGCCGGAGGCGTGGGCAGCCAGCTCGGCCAGGCCGCCCGGTTGCTGGGCGCGGGCCGCGTGGTGGGCACCGTGGGCAGCCCCGCCAAGATCGAGAAAGCCAGGGCGTTCGGCTACGACGAGGTCGTCCTGCGCGAGCAGGTGGCCGAGGCCGGTCGGTTCGACGTCGTGGTGGACATGGTCGGAGGTGCGGCCCGCCGTACCAGCACGGTTTCCGGATTCAACCTGGCCGCGTTCTCCGCCGCCTTCCCCACGGAGGCGGGCCGGGCGCTGCACCGGGCGGTGGCCGCGGCCGCGAGCGGGGAGTTGCGGGTGCAGGTCGAGTCGCTGCGGCTGGAGCAGGCCGCGGAGGCGCACCGCCGCATCGAGTCCGGCCGCACGACCGGCAAGCTCCTACTCGAAATCGAACGAATGTGAGTGCCCGAATAAGTTCAGCAGAGCGCCCCCTTGTAGTAGGCGTAATGAGCCATGGAGTGCAGTACGTTCTGGCCGGGACCCGCGCACAGGTCGTAGTCTTCGGCTGCGGCCACCAGCACCCGTACCCAGACGCGGGTGTTCGCATCGCAGTGCACGTAGTACGGCGGATGTTGCCCGAGCCCGGTCGTGCCAGGCACAAAGCCGCAGAAGTCGTCTGCGTGAGCGGGTGAGGCCGTCACCGCGGAGGTCGCGATCGTGGCCAGGAGGACGGACGCGGCGACCGTCGCCGTTACCAGCTTGCCGAGCATGTGATTCTCCTTGTCACGGCCAGCGGATGTCGCCGGGCTTGTCACAGGTCTGGCCGGCGTACCAGGCGTTCTTGACGATGAAGACGTGGCCGATGTCGGTGCGTCCGGGAGGGACGCATAGATCCGGCTCGTTCGTCTGGGTAGTGAAGTTGATGTGGATCCACACGTTCGTGCGGCTGTCGCAGTGGTAGTAGACGGTGCGAACTCCCTCCACCTTGAAGCCGCAGCCGTCAGCATGTGCCTGAGCGAGGGGAAGGGCCACCGGAAGAGCAGTCAGCGTGCCGGCGATGGCGATGCCGGCGGCTGCGCGTCGTACGTGTGACGTCAGGCGTTTCATGGATATGAGTTCCTCCTTGGTCTTGAACCGCGGCGGCTATTTCGCCAGGTCGCCGCGGTGCTAGCCAGCAAAGCCCGTGGTCCGGGTGTCCAACAGGGGTGCGGACGGACTCGGACGGACTCGGCCGGAGTCACTCCACCGATGACCAGACCCGGACGGCGGATTCCCCGGGCACTTAGTACGGCGGGTCGTCGAAGTGCAGGCTCTCCGGGGGATGGCCGCTCACCGACTGGATGAGGTCGGAGGACACCTCGCGTACCTTCCGGTTCTGCTGCTGGGAGATCTGGCGCAGCAGGTCGAAGGCGTCGTGGGCGGTCCAGTGGTGTTCGCCCATGAGGATGCCGAGCGCCTGGTCGATGATCGCGCGTGTGCCGAGGGCCTCGCGGAGCTGCGTGGCCAGCTCGATCTGGCGGGCCGAGCGCAGGGCCGCGTCGAGGAGGAGTCCGATGTGCTCGGCGGTCAGGCGGGCGGCCCGCCTGGCCTCGTGGACGAGGGCGCCGGGCCGGCGGGAGTAGAGGTTCAGCGCGCCCAGCCACACGCCTTCGACCCGCAACGGCTCGGAATGTACGCTCCTGACCCCGTGAGCGAGCATCCGCGGCGGATAGTCGCTCCACCGCGTCTCGGTGGCGAGATCGGTGGCGAGGACGGGCTCACCGGTCGCCATGGCGTCGAGGCAGGGGCCCTGGCCGCCGCGGTACTGGATCTCGTCGAACACCCTGACGTGCGCCGCGGAGGAGGCGACGGTCTGTACGCGCCCGTCCTGGCGCAGGGTCACGCCCGCCATGGGCCGCCCCGGCATGGCGGCGGCGAGGTCGGCGAGGTGACGCAGCGCCATGCCGAGGTCCTCGGCGCCGTGCATGACGGCGGACAGCTCACGAAGCGTTGCGGCGACGCTCTTCGCGTCCATCGGGGAGTCTGCCATCTCGCCCGTGAACTGCCCTGGGCCGATGCCGCCTAACGTCCGAGGCGGCCCTGTTCGTAGGGTGGCTTCATGAGCATCGCCGATGACCCGGACCGCGCGCCCGCCCGCTCTCACCTGTACGCCATGGGAATGTCGGAGGAGGAGATGCGCCGTCCGATGATCGGCATCGCCTCCACCTGGACCGGCACGATGCCCTGCAACCTCACCCACCGCGAACTGGCCGCCCACGTCGCCACCGGCGTACGCAGGGCGGGTGGCACGCCGATGGAGTTCAACACGATCGCCGTCTCCGACAACCTCACCATGGGCACCCCCGGGATGCGCGCCTCCCTGGTGAGCCGCGAGATCATCGCCGACTCGATCGAGCTGATGGGGCGGGCGCACGGGTTCGACGCACTGGTGTGCGTGGTCGGGTGCGACAAGACCGTACCGGCGGCGATCATGGCGCTGGCGCGCCTGGACGTACCCGCCGTCGTCCTCTACAGCGGCAGCATGATGCCCGGCCGCTGGCGCGACCGGGACGTCACCATCCAGGACATGTGGGAGGCGCTCGGCGAGCGCGCGGTCGGCCGGCTCGACCAGGCCGACGTCGACGACCTGGCCAAGTACGCGTGTCCGGGCCCCGGCACCTGCGCCGCCCAGTACACCGCCAACACCATGGCCGGTGTCGCCGACTTCCTCGGCCTGGCCCCGTTCGGCATCGGCGACATCCCGGCGGTCGCCGGCACCAAGAACGCCGCCGCCGAGCGCGTCGGCGAGATCGTCATGGACGCGCTCGCCCGCGACGCCAGGCCCTCGCGCGTCCTCACCGAGGACGCCCTGCACAACGCCATCGTCTCGGTGGCCGCCATGGGCGGCTCGACGAACGCCGTACTGCACCTGCTCGCCATCGCCCGCGAGGCCGGGCTGCCGCTGCGCGTCGACGAGATCGGCGCCATCTGCCGGCAGGTCCCGATCATCACCAGGCTCATGCCCAGCGGCGCGCACACCGCCGCCGACCTGTGGCGCGCCGGCGGCACGGCGCTGGTGGCGCGGCGGCTGCTGGAGGCGGGCCTGCTGCGCCCGAACGCCCTGCTCGTCGACGGCCGTACCTACGCCGACGTCGCCGCGGCGGCGGAGGAGACGCCGGGGCAGCAGGTGGTGGCGACCGTGGAACACCCGGCCAAGGCGCGCGGGGCACTGGCGATCCTGCGTGGCTCGCTCGCTCCTGACGGGTGCGTGCTGAAGCTCAGCGGCAAGGAGGATTTCCGGCGTGAGGGGCCGGCCAGGGTGTTCGACGGCGAGGAGGCCTGTTTCGCGGCGATCCAGGAGGGGCGGATCCGGCCGGGCGATGTGATCATCGTCCGCTACGAGGGCCCGGCCGGTGGGCCCGGGATGCGGGAGATGCTGTCGATCACAGGGGCGCTGGTGGGGACGGGGCTGGGGGACTCGGTGGCGCTGGTCACCGACGGGCGGTTCAGTGGGGTCTCGCATGGAATGGTCATCGGGCATGTCGCGCCCGAGGCGTACGTCGGCGGGCCTCTCGCGCTGGTACGCGACGGTGATGTGGTCGTCATCGACAGCGCGGCGGGGACGCTCGATCTGAGCGTGCCGGAGGAGGAGCTGGGGCGTCGGCGGGATGCCTGGGTGCGGCCGGAGCGGCCGGTCGAGCGGGGGGTGCTGGCCAAGTACGCGGCGACCGTCGGGTCCGCCTCGGACGGCGCGGTGACCGTTTGACCTGCCTCCTGGCTGGTTAGCCTGAACGACCGATGCCGGCCTTCCCGGCTGGCTAGCCTGGACGACGATGACACGGACCTTTTTCGAACCAGACGAGACCGACGCGTACGAGGCGGCCGCGGACCTGCTGACCCGCCGCTGCCTCGCCTGGGCCGACGAGCGCGGCCTGCCCGCCGACCCCACGGTGCTGGCGGCGGCCCTCGAATCGCGACACAGCAGCCGCGACGGCCGCCTGGCCTACTGGGACCCGGCGCAGGTGCGGCGCTTCCTGCTGGAATGGATCCCCCACTACGTCGTCGCCCCTCGGGACGTGCTCGACGCCGCGCCGGAAAGTTTGCAGACGCTCCTGCGATACCTCGACGCGTCAGGTCTGCGTGACCCGCGCGGCACCGAGGTGGCGAAGCTGCCGGCCGCCGTGACCACGGCCGAGTACACCGCGGCGCTGGACGATCCGCTCCGCCGGAGCGTCGCGAAGTTCTGGACGCAGACCGCGCTCGACAGTGGTGTCGACTTCGACGATCGCCGGGCTGTGGAGAGGTTCCAGCGGGACATCGACGCCGGGCGGGTGCCGTACGACACCGAGGTCCTCGACCAGCTGACGATGGCCCAGCTCACCGAACCGGGGCCGGATGAGGAGCGCGCGTACGCCCAGCCGCCCATCGCCCTCGCCCCCGCGGCCGAGCTCGCTGAGGCGGCGGCTCAAAGCGAGATCGTCCGGCAACTCGCCGCCGTGGCGGAGTGGGCCGGGACGGACGGGCGACCGCTCACCGCCGCGGGGGCGCTCCGGCGCCCCGATGCCCGCGAGCTGGCGACGCTGCTGGAAACCGGGGAGGAGAACCTGCGCGTCATCGAGATGAGCCAGGTGAACCGCCTGCTGACCTGGGCGAAGAAAGCACGCCTGACCCGTACGAGCAAGGGACGGCTGCTCCGGGTGGCCAAGGCCGCGCCGATCCTGCGCGATCCCGAAGCCCTGTGGAGACGCGCGTTCGAGGTGTTCTTCGAGCTGGGCAGCACGATCGGGGCGCCGCCCACGTCTTGGGACGACTCCTCCATGCTCGTGGAGTCCTTCGAGGAGATCCTGCCGGACGTGCTGAACTCGATGTACGGCCTGCCGAGTCCCGTCCCCGTGGTCCGCCTCCAGGAGTCGGTGTGGCTGGCCTGCAAGGAGTACTACCTGGTCGACGACGAGGACGTCCGGGAGGAGGCGTGGCGGCGGCAGGTCGATCTGGATCTGGTGGCGGCGCTCGAGTCGCTGGCCGCGCTCGGCGCCGTGGAGCTGAGCCGTGGGGCGGCCGACGAGCTGTACTCCAGCGACCTTGATGACGAAGACCAGCCCTTGGACGCGGCGGCGGCCGTCCGGCTGCTGGCCCGCCTGAGCGATCCTGACCTGCTGCTGGCCCGGCTGACGCCGCTGGGCCTGCGGGCCACGCGGGAACGCATGCTCGCCGAAGGCCGCGACGCTCCGCTGATCGGCGAACTGGCCACCGCACCGCCCGCCGAAATGCTGGGCCTGCTGGCCCAGCAGTACCCGCCGGAGGCAGTCGCGGTCGAGCTGTCCGGCTGGCTGGCGGTGCCGGGCCAGGACGTCGAGACGCTGCTGCGGGCCATACGGGGCTGCCCGTTCCGTACGCGTGCGACGGCCATGCTCGGCACCATGACGGAAGCCCTGACCGACGGCCTGTCGATCCTCCGCAGCCTGCGCGACGACCCGGTCCTGGGACCCATCGCCCTGGCCTCGCTCCTCGACGGCGAACACCTGCAGCCCGAGTCCCTCAGCGCTCGGGAACAACTCCTGCTCCTGGCGGAAGAGCTGCTCATCCTCCTTGAGCTCGGGGGACCGGAGGCAGTCCTTCAGGAGATCACCGACATGGCGGGGAAGGACGCGGCGGAGGTGATCGAGGCGGCCCTGAGCTCTGGGCATCCTGACGTCGTCGGCCTGGAGGAACTGGGCGCGCTCCTGCCACAGCTGGCCCGAGCCCACCCGCTGCGCCTCGTGCCCGGTAACGCAACCGGGTCACGCGAGCGGCGTCGCGGCCACGGCAAGAAGCGCAAGCACTGACGCATCCTGATTTGTCGCAGAGTACGGCGGATTGGCGACCCGACCGGTCCGGTATCGCAGTTGGCCGGCCGGTTGCCTTGCCCCGCTGGTCACATCTCGTTCAGGATCTTCGCCTTGGCCAGCTCGAACTCGGCGGGCGACAGCGTGCCCGCGTCGAGCAGCTCGCGGAGCAGGCGCAGCCGGACGATCGGATCGCGGTCTGGTGCCGCCGCGCCGGTGGCGCGGCCAGGACTGCCCAGGGGAATCCCGCCACGGGTCCGCGTCGCCTCCGGCGCCGGGCCGAAGCCCTTGAACGTACCCAGAAAGAAGCTGAGGAGCCCGCCGATGATCGCGCCCGGCAGCACCCAGGCCCACTTCTCGGTGCCCGGCGGACACTGGCGCGCGGAGACGTGAACCCCGCCGGAGGAACAGCTACCGCCACGGACAAGCTGAAACAAGGCGTAGAGCGCGAGCCCGAGGCAGGCCAGCGAGATGAGAGCACCGATGCACACGCGAATGCGGTAGGCCACAGCGCGAACCGTACAGCAGTAATACCCCTATTGAGGGGTATCGCCCTGCTCAGGCGGATTACGGATGATCCGCGCTGAGCAGGGCCGCCATCGTGCTCAGGGACAGGTCGGCTCGCCGCTCTGCGCGGGTACGTTCACCCCGCTCCAGGCCGCCTTGATGACGTTGAACTCGACACAGCCGGTGTACAGCGTCCTGGCCGCCCGCAGCGTGGCCACGCGCGCCTTGGCGTGCGTCCACGGCGACGTCTTCATGTTCAGGCCGGTCATGAAGATCTGGCCCGCCTTGCGGACGCCGACGCCGGTGATGGCCGCGCCGCCGTCGCACCGGGTGCTGGCCGGCTTTCCGCTCGGGTTCGTGCCCTCGGCCAGTAGGTAGAACCAGTGGTTCTGCGGTCCGGCCGCCGCGTGCACCTCGGTGCTCGGGATGGAGGAGCTGTAGCAGTTCGGGTGACCCAGCGCCGACGGGTTGTACATGTTCCTGATCGCGCCGCTGCCCACCAGGTTGACCTCCTCGCCGACCAGGTAGTCGGGCGGGTCGAGGCTGGCCGGCTCGTTGGCGTACGCCTCGGTCAGCGCGCCGAAGATGTCACCCGTCGACTCGTTCAGGCCGCCGGACTCGTTGCCGCTGCCGCCGCTGCCGCCGGAGAACTGGAAGACGCCATGGCCGAACTCGTGCCCGACGACGTCCATCGAGGTGGCCTGCCGAGTGCTCGCGGAGTTGCGGCCGAAGGAGGCGTACGACCCGTTCCAGAAGGCGTTGGCCTGGTTCAGCCCGACCCTCGCGGGGTAGCCGCGGCCCGAGCCGTTGATGCCGTTGCGGCCGAGCCAGTCGCGGAGCATGTTCCACTCGCGCTGCTCTGCGAAGAGCGCGTCGACGCAGGCCGTCTCCAGGTTCGTGCCGCTGCCGGTGCCCCAGCTGTCGGTCGATTTGGTGTACACCGCGCCGTTCTGGCCGCCGCACTGGACGCCGGTGCGCGTGGGGTCGACCATCGAGTACGACGGGGAAGTGTCGATGGTGACCGGGTTGCCGTTGTAGTAGCTGTTGCCGGTGCCGTCGACTACCTGGTCCCACTTGTCGATGACCTGGCCGTTACGCGCGTCCACGTACACGTGCAGGATGCTGGACTGGTCGTCGGTGGCGGCCACGACCTCCCACGCCAGGCGTGGCGTGGACGTGGCGGCGTGCACCACGAGAGCCGGTGCGCTGATCGAGGTGGCCTTGGGAGCCACGTTGCGGGCCGTGTCCGCCGCCGCCTGCGCGGCGATCTGCGGCTTGGTGTCCAGGGCGATCTTCGCCTGCTGGCCGGTGTCGATCGTGCTGACGGCCTTGCCGGACTTGTCGGTCGTCATGACTACCTCGCCGCCGTAGACGGGCAGGCCGGCGTAGGTACGCGTGTACGTGAGGTGCTGTATGCCGTTGACGCCGGCGATGGCCGACGACAGGGAGAAAGCGTCCTGGTCGGCGGCCAGGAGCTGGGTTCGGCTGGATGCGATGACGCTCTGTGTGGTCGCCACCGCGGTGCCGCGCTCCGAGGGTGAGGGCGGGTCGGTCACCTGGGCGTTCGCGCTTGTGACGCCCGCCTGTGCGGTGATGGCCAGGGCTAACGCCAGTATGGCGGCAGTGCCCAACCTGAGCTTGGGGTTCACGCTCGTTGCTCCTCAGGGGGGTGGAGTGGACGAGCCCCGGCCGGCTGGGGTGTACTCAGACTGACATTCGAGTGACCTAAGTGATACCTCCCAATTTGCCCATAACGCCGTGGTATGGATCGACAACAAGGCCAGGTGACCGGGGAACCAGCGCTGGGCTGCCGGTAGGGCGTTGGCAGTAAATGGACGCGTCGGCTCGTGTGTGAGACTTGTACCGTATGAGCTTGTGATGAATAGCTGTACAGGGAGTGGTCTTGCAGGTCGCGGTCGTCACATTTGACGGATTCAACGAACTCGACAGCTTTATCGCGTCTGGGCTGATCAATCGTGCTCGCCGGCACGGCGTAACTGCGTACATCACGACACCCGCGCCTGTTGTGACCTCGATGAATGGCGTGGAGGTGACCGGTCAGCGGCCGTTGGACTTTGTCGCCGAGGCTGACGTCGTTCTCCTCGGCAGTGGCATCAAGACGCGCGATGTCGTGGCTGATGACACGCTGCTGGCGCGTCTGCCGCTTGACCCCGCCCGACAGTTGATCGGCTCGCAGTGTTCCGGAGCCCTGGTACTCGCGCACCTCGGTCTCCTTGCCGGGCGACCTGCCTGCACCGACACCATCACGCGGCCTTGGCTCGAGGAGTGCGGGGTGACGGTACTGGACGCGCCGTTCCATGCGGAGGGCGCGATCGCGACCGCGGGCGGATGCCTGGCATCTGTGTATCTGGCAGCGTGGACGCTGCTCCACACGGTCGGCGAGGCTGCGGCCTGGGCCGTGATCGAGTATGCGGCGCCTGTAGGCGAGAAGCAGGAGATCGTTCAGCGCGTCATGTCCAGGGTGCGTGCGGTCGAGGCAGCGTTGCACTGACTGGTCTTACTAGCTTTGACCAGCGGCGGACGGCTACGCAGAGCCGCTTTCCCTGTTTCGCAGGCCAAGTTTTCCCTGTTTCGCGGGCTGCGCGTACGCAGGATCGCCGATCGATGGTCAGCCGGACAACCCAGCGGGATCAGCCGGACAACAGCCCTGTCACGCACCGTAGTGGGCGTGGGCCGTAGGGAGCCGGACGGGCTCGAAGTGCCACTTGATCACTGACGGGCACGGCACCCCGTGCCTCATCACCCATCGGCGCATGAGGTCTTCAGACGAGAGCGGCCACCGCGCGCAGTGTGACACCCGTGCCCACGAGCAGGACGAGTGTGGCGGTCATGGCGGCGCTGTACGGGCGCAACCGCTGCATCCGCCCTCCCAAGGTAAGGTCGCCCAGCCTGCGCAGGGCGAGCGCCGTGATCAGTAGCGTGACCGCCATGCCGAGTCCGTAGCACACCACGGTCAGGACGCCGAACGCGGTGCGTCCCAGTGCCATCGCGCCGAGCAGGACCACCAGGGCCGACGGGCTGGGCACCAGCCCACCGGCTACAGCCAGCGCCACGACCCCACCCGACCCCCTCCCGTGACCGTGACCGTGCCCCTGGCCGTGCCCGTGACCATGTCCATGACCGTGGCGGGTCCGGTTGCGGAAGGCGGAGTGGAGCAGGCCGGCGCCGATCATGGCGATGAGGAGTCCGCTCGCCACGCCGAGCCAGCTCAGCACCACCTCACCGGCGATCGCGCTGGCGACCGTGACCAGCATCCCCAGAGCCAGCACGCCCGCCGTGTGGGTGGCGGTGACCGTGGCCGCGACGGTGACGGCGTCCCGCAACCGTCGTTGCCGTCCGGCGAGGTAGGCGGCCATGACGGTTTTGCCATGGCCGGGCATGGCCGCGTGCACGGTGCCCAGCGCCAGCGACAACAGCAAGGCCAGTAGCCCGAGCGGCACGGTCAGCCGGTCGGCGCCGATCAGTGTGTTGAGCCGGTCGGCCAGCAGGCCGGTGTAGCGGGTGACGGCATCCACACCCGGCACGTCCGCCGGCGCGCCGGAGCCGCCGTCGCCCGGCTCCGCCGTCAGGCGCGCCTGGCGTACGTCGAGCGGTGAGCTGAGCAGGTCGGCGGGGTAGTCGTGTAGCTCGCCCGACACGCTTTGCGCAGGGATGCTGGAGTCGCGCAGGCGCACGCCGTTCCCCTTGGCCGTGATCTCCCGCCAGCCCACGGTGTCGCCACGGTAGCCGTTGGCGAAGGTGAGGGCGAGCGGCCGGTCAACGCGGAGCGGCGCGGTCAGGTGGCACGTGAGCCTGCTGGTGCGCAGCCCCGCGGCGCCCGGCTGGTAGACGAAGGAGGCGTCGGTGACGCGCCAGGTCAGCAGCCGCCCTCCGGCCTGCGCGCGGACGGCGTCACGCAACTCGGCGCAGGTGCGACGGGCGTGGGTGTCCGCGGGGCCGGTCGGCGGCTGTTGCAGGGTGGGGATCTCGGCGAGGTCCACGATGGCCAGGTGCTCGATCCTGTCGCGGTGGATCGTCAGCCCGTCGTAGTGGTTGATGCTGAAGTTCCCCAGTGGATGCGCCGCCATGATCACGGCGGTGGCGAGTGCTGTGATCATGGCATCTCCGCGAGCAGCGCCCGCGCCCGCGTCGCCCCGGCCGGGGAGAAGTGCGGGTTGATGGACAGCGCTCTGCTCAGGTGGGTGCGGGCGGCGGCGGTGTGTCCGAGCGCGTGCTCGATCTCGCCCCGGTGGTAGGCGAACAGCGCGTTGCGCCCGCCGAGCGCGTCAGCTCGGGCGGCGTAGGTGGCGGCCTCGGCATGGCGCCCGGCCTGGTGCAACGCCCACCCGAGCGCGTCGGCGACCTCGACGCTCCGGCGTCGGTTCCATTCCGCCCGCAGGTGCCGGACCGCGGCATCCGCGTCGCCGTGGTTCGCCTCGAACATGCCCATGGCCAGGCTGTCGACGTTTCCGTTCGCGGCCAGCAGCTTGTGCTGGGCGGTGAAGACGGCGTACTGCCGCCTGGCCCCGTCCCCGTCGCCGAGGTGCTCGAGCAGTTCCCCGTATTCGACGACGAACGACGGGGAACGCGCGACGGCGGTGGCGTAGTCGCGCAGGGCCTGGTCGGTGTGGCCGAGCGCGGCCTCCGCGCGCGCCTTGCCGGCCCGCGACGCGACGTGTTCGGGTTCGGCGGCCAGCGCCTGGGTGTAGGCGGTGAGTGCGGTTCGAGGGTCGCCGTTGTTCCAGGAGAGCTCGCCGAGTTGCCATTGGCAGAAGGCGTACTCGGCGGCGTCGCCGGGGATCGCGCAGGCGCGGCGCAGCACCTCGCGGGCGGGGCCGGGCCTGCCGCGCAGGTGTTCCAGACGGGCGGCCCTGGTGAAGGAGGCGAGGTCGGGGCGGCCGTCGAGCATGCGGCGCAGCGCGGTCTCGGCCTGTTCGTACTGGCCGAGTTCGAGGTGGGCGTCGGTGAGCACGCCGTACAGAGCCCAGCGGAACGGCGCCTCCTTGCGGGCCTGCTCGGCCCAGCGCACCGCGCCGGCGAAGTCGTGCCGGGCGTTGGCCAGCGCGCCCATGCCGATCACGGCGTCGATGTACGGCTGTCCGTCGCCGGTGGGCCGGCGCAGTGAACGTTCGAACGCGCCCTGGGCCTTGCCGTAGTAGGCGGTGTCCGTGGTGCGGCGGGCCTGCTCCAGGTACATGCCGCCGAGGCTCGCCCAGACCGCCGCGTCGTCGGGGTGACGGCGCAGGTGCGTCTGGGCGGCCTCGATCGATCCGGCCAGGTCGTACGGTGACCAGTCCGCCGGTGCGGGAGGCGGCTCGTCCCGGCGCAGGAGTCCGCCGGGGGCGTACAGGGTCAGCAGGACGCAGCCCAGCAGCACGCATCCCAGCAGGGGCAGCAATCGCCGTACGTTGCTCATCTGGGTTCAGCCGGTGGCGGTGACGGGCAGCGCCAGGTAGGGGAAGCTGCCGGTGATGGGCTTGAGCAGGAACGCCGGGTTGTCCTCGGCGATGAGGCCCGGCGCGCCCCGGCCCGCGGGTTCGCCCAGGAGCATCCGCAGGTTGACGGTCACGACGTCGTCGATGAGGCGTCGGCCGTTGGGATAGCCCTGGGCGTCGCCCTTGAGGATGCCGTACTTGTCGGGTGCGGTGGCGACGGGCGTGCTCATGTTGAGCCGCAGTTCCTCCGCCTTGGCGACGCGCGGGGCGTCCTGGTTGAGCAGGTGGGAGTTGAGATCCTGCTTGATCGGCCCGTCCGCCCGCGTGGTGAGGCCGGTGAGGTAGATCTGCTCAAGGTCCTTGCGCGGGGCCGGCGGCGCCGTGACATTCGCCTGCTTGGCGACGACCGTGGCCTGGTCGGGGTCGAGCGTGGCTGGCACGACGAGGTTGCCGCTCTCGTCACCGTCCGGCCGCAGGGTGTTGAAGTGGTCGCGCTGCTTGAGCGGGATGATCACTTCGTTGAAGTTGGGGTTGCCCAGCCGGGAGACCTGCTTGTAATCGGCCGAGCCCGAGCCGAGCAGGCCGCTCGACTTGCGGGAGGCGGTGGTCCAGACGCCGATGACCGGGTTGCGGGCCGGGTCGCCGCCGAGCGCCAGCTCCGACTTGGGGAGTTGCAGAGCCAGGGAGCTGACGTTCATCGGCACCCCGGTCTTGACGGGGAAGAACGGGAGCCCGAACCTGAGCAGGCTGACGGCGTGGTTGTCGGAGTAGAACGGGTCGGCGGTGGTGCCGGTGAACACCTTGCCCCCGCCGGGCAGGTCGACGACGGCCTTGCGGCGCAGTGCCGGGTAGTTGGGAGTGACCAGGACGCCCATGTCGGTGGGGGCGGCGTACCCGTCGCGGACCAGGGTCTCCGACTTGCCGTCGCGCAACCTGGTCAGTGTGTAGCTCTGCTCGACCAGGGAGTCCAGCGGGCCTGCCTTGTGCTCGCGCTTGCGGATGAAGGAGGGCACCGGCAGGCCCTTGCTGGCGAAGGTCCATCGGTAGGTGACGGCGGCCTTGCCGGTGCCGGTGTTGTCGACGTGCACCTCATAGCGGGCGTCGGTGTCGAACTGGTACGGCTTGTACGGAGCCTGGAAAGGGATGTAGTTGGCCACGATCGTGACCGTGTCCTGCCGTTCCGGGCTGGTGAAGGCGTACAGGTCGGTGGCGTCGATCTGCTTGTTGAGGGTGGTGGCGGGGGCGTCCCAGTGGCTGCTCGCCGTGCTCGGCCGCATCGTGGGACCGAGGAGCACCGTGGCCGTCAGGACGGCGATGGAGGCGCCGGCGATCCACGTCCACCGGCTCCGAGCGCTGGTCAGTTGCATCTGTCTCTCGTTTCGCGAGTACCGGGCCGCGCCCAGGGGCACGGCCCGGTGGAGCCTCAGGTCAGGGGGCGTCGCCTACGGCAGGTACTGGACGACCGCGTCGAGGTTGGCCAGGTAGTCGCCCTCGTTCAGCGAGATGCCGGTCAGGTCCTTGACCGTCTTGCTGAGGTACGCGCTGGTGTAGAAAGGCCAGTACTTGGGTCCGATGCCGCCCTCGAGCGGGCGCGGCGTGGGCACGTTCCAGGCGAACTCGAGCAGCTTGTACGTGGCCACGAGCTGCTCGCCCTGAGGCTGCCCGTCGATCTCCACCTGGGCGTGTGTCCCGTCGACACGCAGGTAGATGTCGTGGATGGCGATCTTGTGCCCGCTCTTGACGTCATTGAGGATGAAGCCGCCGGGGTAGTAGACGCCGTTGCACGGGTCGATATGGTCCTGCTTCCAGCCGATGGGCATATAGATGCCCTTGTTACCGGGCTTGGCCTCTATAGGCGCGATGCCCTCCACCTTCACGCCGCGCTCGTCGAGGAGCCGGACGACATCGCGGCCGAAGTCGAAGTTCGCGTGTCCCTTCGGGCCGAAGTACGGAAACCGGAAACAAGAAGCGCTGGGCGGCGGGATGGACGGGGGACTGGCCTGGGCAGCGGAGACCGGTGCGGCCGTGAAAACCACGGCGCCGATCACGATTGTTTGAGCGACGCGAACAAGAGCACGCACGGCGTGACCTTTCGTCGGTGAGACATCGAAGTGCCTCTGACGTGCAGTGACTCACTTAAAGTAGTTGTCTAATAACTCTTTGTAAAGGAATCTTCAAAAGCTCACCACGGAAATTCGCGTCCTGAATTCGGGCATGGGAAAAGCAATCAATGGCGCGGAGAGAAAATGCCGGGAATGTTGTCGACGGCGATCCATGACCACAGGCGCCCCGTCGTACGGGCCGCCTGCGGGCAAAAGTGGACGTCGCTTAGAACAAGCCTCCTGGCTTCGGCAGGGGCAGGCCGGAGCCGCCCTGGCCCTGGATGGCGTCGCTCACGACCTTGAGCCCGAGCATGCCGAGCGAGGAGCCGGACTTGACGGGCCGGCTGGGCGGGCCCTGCCAGGCGATGTCCAGGTCGGCCCAGTGCATGCCGCCGTAGAACTTGGTGCCGAGTTCCTTGTTGAGGTCCGAGGCCCAGCCCCGATCCATGGACAGGATGACCTTGAGCGGGCCGACGCCTCCGTTGTGCGGGACGAAATTGCCGGGGGCCAGCGCCTGCGGGACGCTGAAGTTCACCATGGTCAGCTCACCGCCGGACCGGGGTTGCCCGTTGACGGTCGGTGTGGCGAAGAACTTGCTGTCACCCATGGCCGCGAACAGCACCCAGAAGGTGTTGATCTCGTACGTCGCGCCCGTCGCGTCGTTGCTGAAGCGGAAACCGCCGGGGTAGCAGACCCGCCCGCTGGGCGTCTCGATGTTGTCGTACCGTTCGCCGATGGGCATCCAGGCGGCGATGCCGCCGTCGGCCGGCTCGATCGGGTCCAGTGTCTCGAACCTGATTCCGGCCCTGCTCAGCTCGTTGAGGAACTCGGTGGAGAAGGTGGCTTTCGCGCTGCCCTCCTTGGAGAGGTAGCTGCCGATCTGCCCTTCCGAGAGGCAGCCGCCTCCCGGCGAACCGGGTGGAGCCGCCATCGCGGGGTGGGCGGACAGGAGGACGGTGGCCAGGGCGGTGCCACCGGCTATCAGGGCCGCACGATTCAAGCGCATGCTTGTTCTCCTTCGGGGGCAGGGGGACGGTGCATGGCGATTACAGACAGTAGTTATGACATCACATAGAGCTGCTGTCTGATAGGTGCCGTCCCGCCTTCGTTCCGCGGATCAGGGTCCGCTGCGCGGTGGTGCCACCTGTCCCGGGCCTGCCTGATCGACTTGTCGGCAGATCCTGGGAAGTCCTGCGCCAAGTCTGTACATGCCTGCGCCCGTCGATCGGCTGATCGGACGGGCGCAAAGGACACTGCATTCATGAACGGGCGTGAAACGGGTGCGGCAGCGGAGCGGGTGCACTCCGGGGGTGCCGTGTATGGGTCGCTGCTGGCGGCTTCCGTGGTCGCCGGCTCCGCCGCGGAGGGTGGACCGCCGACTCCGGCGGATCTGGTTATTCTGCTGATCTGTACGGGGGTGGTGTTCTGGATCACCCATGTCTACGTTCAGGTCGTGAGTTCCGGATATCCCGCCAGGCCCCTTACCTTGGGGAACTTGCGGGCGGTCGCCAGGCGCGAATGGCCGCTGGCACAGGCTTCGTTTCCGCCCTCCATAGCCGCCGCTCTGGCGTCTGGGCTGGGGATGTCCAACACGGTTGCGGCTTGGGCGGCGCTATGTGTCGCCGTGGCCAGTCAGGTCGGCTGGGCCGTTACGGCTGCGGTCCAGATCGGCTCTTCCAGAGGTGTCGTTGTCGTTTCCGGAATCGCCAACCTCATCCTCGGCCTGGCCATTGTCGCGCTAAAGACCTTGGTTTCCGGCCATTAAGGATCAGCTCGACAGGCCGTGGGCCTTGACCCACTCGGCGGCGACGTCGTCAGGGTCCTTGTGGTCGTTGTCCACGAGCGAGTCGAGCTTGGTCAGCTCCTCGGTGGTCAGCGCGGTGTTCAGCTTGGCCAGAGCGGTTTTGACCGTGTCGGTGGCCTTGTCGGTGCGGATCAGCGGGACGACGCGCTGGGCCGGGATGAGGTGCTTCGGGTCGGCCAGTACGACCCAGCCGTTCTTCGCGATGTCCGCGTCGGTGCTGAAAAGGTTCGCCATCTGGACGCCGCCGCTCTTCAAGGCTCCCTTGACCAGCGGTCCGCTGGCGTCGAGGGACTTGAACTCCTTGAACTCGACACCGTAGACGTCCTTGAGCCCGACCACGCCGACCTGGCGGGTCTTGACCTCCGGGGGTCCGCCGAAGACCAGCTTGCCGTTGTGCTTGGCCAGGTCGGCGAGGGTGGCGAGGCCGTACTTGGTCGCGGTCTCCTTGGTGACGGTGAAGACGTCCGCGTCCTCGGCGGCCGCGGGTGGCAGGACCTCCAGTCCCTGCGGCAGCTTGGCGGTGAGCGCCTGCTGCAGGGCGTCGGAGTCGCTCGCGGTGGCCTTGGGGTCGAAGTGCAGCAGGAGGTTGCCCTGGTATTCGGGCAGCAGGTCGATGTCGCCGTTCTGCAGCGCGGGCACGATGATCTCCCGCGAGCCGAGGTTGGGCTTGACCGTCGTCTTCACGCCCGCGGCGTCGAGGACGTCGGCGTAGAGGTAGCCGAGGATCTGGTTCTCGGAGAAGTTGGCCGTACCGATCACGATCGTGGACTCCGCCGGCGCGGCGGCGGACCCGGTGGCGGATGTCGGCGTGTTCAGGCTGGTCGTGCCGCCGCCGCAGGCGGCCAGTACGGGGAGTGCGGCGAGGGCGAGCGCGCCCGCGACGAAGTTCCGGCGATTCATGAAGGCTCCATCAGGTAAGGCGGTGGCGGAAGAGGATGCGGTGGATTCCGGCGAGGATGAGGTCCACGGCCACGGCGAGGGCCGCGACGAGGACGGCGCCGCCCAGGACCTGGGTGAGGTCGCGCTGGGCGAGTCCGTCGAAGATGTACCGGCCGAGACCGCCGAAGCTGACGTAGGCCGCGATGGTGGCGGTCGCGATGACCTGTACGGTCGCCAGCCGCACCCCGGTCATGATCAGCGGGGCGGCGAGAGGGATCTCCACCCGCCACAACGACTGAAGCCCGGTCATCCCCATGCCGCGGGCGGCGTCCTTGGTGTCCGCCTCGACCGCGGCCATGCCCGCGTAGGTGTTGGTCACGATCGCCGGGACGGCCAGCGCGACCAGGGAGATGTACACCGGGGTCATGCTCAGGCCGCTGACCAGGAAGACCAGGGTGACGATGCCCACGGTCGGCAGGGCACGACCGAAGCCCGAGAGGTTGATGGCGAGGAACGCGCCCCGCCCGGTGTGGCCGATGAACAACCCGATGGGCAGAGCGATCAGCGCGGCGACGAGAGTGGAGAGCAGGGAGTACTCCACGTGCTCGAGCAGCCGCTGGCCGATGCCCTCCGGACCCGCCCACTGACCGGCGGTGGTCAGCCAGGCGGCCAGTTGGGAGAAGAGATCCATCATGCGCGCGCTCCCTTGCGCATCCAGGGGGTGCAGAGCCATTGCACAAGGACGAGCACCGCGTCGGCGGCCAGCGCGAGCATCAGCGTGAGGACCACTCCGGCGAGCACGGGGGTGGGGAAACTGCGCTGGAAGCCATCGGTGAACAGCTGGCCGATGCCGCCGTACCCGATGTAGCTGGCCACGCTGACCAGGGAGATGGTCATGACGCTGGCCACCCTGACCCCAGCCATGATCACCGGCAGGGCGAGCGGGAACTCGACCTTCACCAGAGTGCCGAGTCGGCCCGTACCCATGGCGAGGGAGGCCTCCCGGACCTTGGCGGGCACGCTGTCGAGCCCCTCGACGGTGTTACGGAGCAGGACGACCAGGGTGTACACGGTCAGCCCGGCGATCGCGGTCGTCCTGGTCAGCCCCGTGATCGGCAGCAGCAGGACGAACAGCGCCAGCGACGGCACCGTGAACATGATGTTGGAGATCCCGAGCAGGAGTCCGCGCAGCGGACGGACCCGGTGGGCGACCACGGCGAGCGGCAGCGCGATCAGCAGGCCGAGCAGCACGGCGGGGACCGCCGTCGCCAGGTGGTCCAGCGTGAGCGCCAGCAGGTCGTCGGTGTGCGTGGTGAGCCAGCCCCATTCGATGATCATGCGAGGCTCCGCTGATGGGCGTGCACGACGTCGTCTCTGGACGCCCCGACCAGCACGCCCGCCGCGTCCACCCGCACCGCCATCCCGGTGGGCGAGGAGACGGTCTCGTTGAGCGCCGAGAGCAGTGAGTCGGCATCGGTCAGGCCGCGCACCGGGGTGAGGGCCGCCTGTCCGATCGAATCCGACCCGTCGAGCGCGTGGACGTCCAGCCAGCCCGCGGGTTTGCCGTCGGGGGAGACCGCGAGCAGCCACCGCCCCGTCGCCTCCGCGCGCGCCTGCGCGGCCGTGTCCGTGGTCCGTACCGTTGAGATCGGCTCGTACGGCACATTCTGCAGGGAGATGAGAGAGAGCAGCTTCAGCCCGCGTTCGGCCCCGAGGAATCCGGCGACGAAGTCGTCGGCCGGCCGGGCGAGCAGTTCGGCGGGCGGGGCGAACTGGACCATGTGCCCGCCGGTGCGGAAGACCGCGATGCGGTCGCCGAGCCGTACGGCTTCGTCGATGTCGTGGGTGACGAAGACGATGGTCTTGTGCAGTTCGGCCTGCAGCCGGATCAGTTCGTCCTGGAGCAGGGTCCGGACCACCGGGTCGACCGCCCCGAACGGCTCGTCCATGAGCAGGACGGGCGGGTCGGCGGCCAGCGCGCGGGCGACGCCCACGCGCTGTTGCTGGCCGCCGGAGAGCTGGTGGGGATAGCGTTTGCCGGACTCGGCGGCCAGTCCGACGACCTCAAGTAGCTCGGCGGCCCTGGCGCGGGCCTTGCGCCGGCCCCAGCCGAGCAGTGTCGGCACGGTGGCGATGTTGTCCAGGACCGTACGGTGCGGAAACAGGCCCGCCTGCTGGATGACGTATCCGATGCCGCGCCGCAACTGAGCCGCGGGCAGCTCTCGTACGTCGCGCCCGCCCAGGCTGACCGTGCCGGAGGTGGGATCGACCAGCCGGTTGATCATCCGGAGCGAGGTGGTCTTGCCGCAGCCGGAGGAGCCGACGAGCACCGTGATGCCTCCTTCGAGGAACTCCACGGAGAGGTCGTCCACGGCTGTCGTGCCGTTGGCGAACCTCTTAGTGACTGACTCGAATCGGATCATGGGCACCACCCTTGCCGGTTTGCATGTAATCATGCAGACTCATGCATGAATGAAAATATGTCAATAGTCGGCTTTGCGCAGGTGAAAGAGAGTTGAAACGTTGTGGCGTCTCGAATCGTAGGCATGGGCGTCCCACGGATCGAGCTCGACGGACATGGTCTTGACAGCGAGACAGTCGCGCTGATCGCCGACGGCGGGGCCCGCGTGGAGGTGCCCCCGCCCGCCTACGACAAGGTCGAACGGTCGTGGCGCAGGGCGGGCGACCTCGTCGCCACCGGGCGCGTCTACGGGCGCAGCACCGGCGTCGGCGCCAATCGCAGCCTGGAGGTCGATCCCGCCGACTTCGACCTGCACGGTCTGCGCCTGCTGCGCAGCCACGCGGGCGGGATAGGGGCACTGCTGCCGGCCAGGCAGGTCCGGGCGATGATGATCGTCCGGCTCAACCAGCTCCTGGTGGGCAGCGCCGGGCTCCGTCCCGAGGTGGTCCGCGGGCTCACCGTGGCGCTCGAGGCCGGAGTGCACCCGCCGGTGAACGAGTACGGCGCGGTCGGCACCGGCGATCTGGCCGCGCTGTCCCAGCTCGGCCTGGCCCTCGCCGGAGAGCACCCCTGGCACGGCGGTCCCACCCCGCCACCCCCGATCAGCCTCGAAACCGGTGACGCGCTGGCCCTGATCAGTAGCAACGCCCTCACCCTGGGACAGGCGTCGCTGGCCCGCCACAGCCTGGACCGCCTGCTCAGGGCCACCCATGTGGTGGCCGCGCTCTCCCTGCTGGCCGTCGACGGCTCGCTGGAGGCTTTCGCCGAACCGGTGCACGCCGCGC
Organism: Nonomuraea sp. NPDC026600; assembly: GCF_040638335.1. Lineage (NCBI taxonomy): Bacteria > Bacillati > Actinomycetota > Actinomycetes > Streptosporangiales > Streptosporangiaceae > Nonomuraea > Nonomuraea sp. NPDC026600. Next base: position 28,092 of record NZ_JBEZYD010000032.1, on the reverse strand, counting down.
GCCCGCATCCGGGCAACGTCCGTGCCGCCGCCGAGGTCCGCCGGCTCGTCGGCGCGCCGGATCGGCCCGCGCCACCGACCGGCCGCATCCAGGACCCGTACGCCTTCCGCTGCTTCCCCCAGATCCACGGGCCGGCCTTGGAAGCCTCCGACGCGCTGGAGCGGGTGCTGGCCGTCGAGCTCAACGCGGGCGCGGAGAACCCGTTGATCAGCGCGGACGGCCCTGACGGCGGGCCGGCGTCGTACCACCACGGGGGCTTCTTCTCGGCTCACGTGGCGCTCGCGCTGGACCAGTTGTCTCTTGCGCTCCTGCCGACGGCGCGGCTGTCGGCGGCGCGGCTGGCGGCCCTGGCGGAGCCGGGCATCACGGGGCTGCGTCCGTTCCTCGCCGGTGAGGCGTCGGCCGGCTCCGGGGTGCTCATCCTCGAATACAGCGCGAACGCCGCCCTCGCCGAGCTGCGGAACGCGGCGGCTCCGGCCTCGTCCGGCCATGCCGTACTGTCGCGGAGCGTGGAGGAGGCCGCGAGCTTCGCCTCGCAGGCCGCCCGCCAGGTCCTGCGGGCCGTCGAGGCGTTCCGGCTGGTGCTCGGCTGCGAGCTCGTCGCCGCCGTCCGCGCCCTGCGTCAGCTCGACCCGAACAGCGCGAAGAAGCCGGCCTGGGAGGACCGGTCCTTGCCGGTAGGTCGCGCGTACGCGCTGGTGGACGACAATCTTGAGCTATCGATGGAGGACCGGCCGCTCACGGCGGACGTCTCGGCGGCTGCCGGTCTCCTCGACGCACTGGCCGATCTGTAGACCTCTGGAGAGTCATGAACACGGACGATGTCGCGCCGCAGGCACGCTTGCTGCGCCTGTTCGAAGGGCATCGGCTGACCCCCGCCCAGCGGCGGATCGCGCATTGCCTGGTTCAGCACGCCGGGCAGGCGGCCTTCCTGTCCAGCGTGGAGATCGCCGAGCTCGCGGGGGTGAGCCAGCCGTCGGTGACCCGGTTCGCGATGACCCTCGGGTTCGACGGCTACCCGGCGCTGCGTAAGCAGATGCGCGAGCTCGGCCTGCCCGACTCGCTGGGCAGGGGCGAGACGGGCGAAGGCGCGGCCCTGAGCGAGATCCAGCGGGCGGTGCGCACCGAGATCGCCAACCTTCAGCATCTGGCCGGCTCGCTGTCGGACATGACGGCGATCGTCAAGGCCGCCCGGCTGCTGGCACCCTCGCGGCCGCTGCTCGTGCTCGGCCTGCGCGCGGGCGCGGCGCAGGCCGCGGGCTGGGCCTACTTCGCCGCCAAGGTCCACCCCGACGTGCGCCTGCTCACCGAGGGCGGTTCCATGCTCGTCGACCGGATCGATCAGGCGGCCGACGCCGGGGCGAGCGCCCTGCTCTGCTTCGCCCTGCCCCGCTACCCCGCCGAGCTGATGGACGGCCTGTCCGCGGCCAAGAAGGCGGGGCTGAGCGTGGTCACCATCGCCGACAACGCCTTCGCGCCGTCGGCGGACCTGTCCGATGTAGCTCTGCCCGCGGCGGTCGGCACGGAACTGGTCTTCGACACGGCCTGCGCGCCCATGATGCTCGGCCGGGTCCTGCTGGAGACCATGGTCGACGAGATCCCGGACGCGCAGGCCCGCCTGGAGGCGTTCGAGCAGTCAGCGGCATCGCGCGGCCTGTTCACGGACTAGCTATTGACTGAATGGATTCATTCAAGATAGACATGCATGAATAGTTGCGCAGAGGGGGAGGTCAGGAACATGGACCAGAGCAGCGGTCCGCGCCCGGTTCGGGCGCCGCGTGGCACGAAGCTCAACACCCAGGGATGGCAGCAGGAAGCCGCCCTGCGGATGCTCATGAACAACCTCGACCCCGAGGTCGCCGAGCATCCCGACAAGCTCGTCGTGTACGGCGGCACCGGCAAGGCGGCCCGTGACTGGCGCTCCTACGACGCGATCGTCCGCACGCTCGGCACGTTGAAGGCCGACGAGACGCTGCTCGTGCAGTCGGGCCGCCCGGTGGGCGTGATGACCACGCACGAATGGGCACCGCGAGTCCTCATCGCCAACTCCAACCTGGTCGGCGACTGGGCCACGTGGCCGGAGTTCCGGCGGCTGGAGCAGCTCGGCCTGACCATGTACGGGCAGATGACGGCCGGCTCCTGGATCTACATCGGCACCCAGGGGATCCTCCAGGGCACCTATGAGACGTTCTCGGCCGTGGCCACCAAGAAGTTCGGTGGCTCGCTGGCCGGGACGATCACCCTGACCGCCGGGCTGGGCGGCATGGGCGGCGCCCAGCCGCTGGCCGTCACCATGAACGGCGGGGTGGCCATCTGCGTCGACTGCGACCCGCGCTCCGTGGACCGGCGCATCGAGCACCGCTACCTCGACGTCAAGGCTTCGTCGCTGGACGACGCGCTGCGGCTGGCCTACGAAGCGCGGGACGCGCGTAAGCCGCTGTCCATCGGCGTGGTCGCCAACGCGGCGCAGGCCGTACCGGAGCTGCTCGCGCGTGGTGCGGAGATCGACATCGTCACGGACCAGACGTCGGCGCACGACCCGCTGATGTACCTCCCGATCGGTGTGGCGTTCGAGGACATGACCGCCGAGGCGGACAAGGACCCCGAGGGCTTCACGACCAGGGCTCGGGAGTCGATGGCCCGGCACGTGGAGGCGATGGTCGGCTTCCAGGACGCCGGGGCCGAGGTGTTCGACTACGGCAACTCCATCAGGGGCGAGGCCCAGTTGGCGGGCTACGCGCGGGCCTTCGACTTCCCCGGCTTCGTGCCCGCCTACATCCGGCCGCTGTTCAGCGAGGGCAAGGGGCCGTTCCGCTGGGCGGCGCTGTCGGGCGACGCCCAGGACATCGCCAAGACGGACCAGGCGATCCTGGACCTGTTCCCGGAGAACGAGTCGCTGGCCCGCTGGATCCGGCTGGCGAGGGAGCGGGTCCACTTCCAGGGCCTGCCCGCGCGCATCTGCTGGCTCGGGTACGGCGAGCGGGACAAGGCCGGCGACCGGTTCAACGACATGGTGGCCCGTGGCGAGATCTCCGCCCCGCTGGCCATCGGCCGCGACCACCTCGACTGCGGCAGCGTCGCCTCGCCGTACCGGGAGACCGAGGCGATGCTCGACGGCTCCGACGCCATCGCCGACTGGCCGCTGCTGAACGCCATGGTCAACGTGGCCTCCGGCGCGTCGTGGGTGTCCATCCACCACGGCGGAGGCGTCGGCATCGGCCGTTCCATCCACGCCGGGCAGGTCACGGTCGCCGACGGCACCGCGCTCGCGGGCGAGAAGATCCGCCGGGTGCTCACCAACGACCCGGGCATGGGCGTCATCCGGCACGTCGACGCCGGCTACGACCGGGCCACCGAGGTCGCCCAGGAGCGCGGCGTGCGGATCCCGATGCGTGAAGGCGACGAGGCGTGATCGATCTCGATGACGGCAACTTCCGGGGGATGTGGCGCGAGCTGCTGCCCGTCGGCCGATATGACGCGACCGGCGGATATCGTCGCCACGCCTGGAACGCGGCCGACGGCGAATGCCGGGCGTGGTTCAGGGAGCAGGCGCTGAAGAGGGGTCTGACCTACGAGGTCGACCGGAACGGTAACCAGTGGGCCTGGTACGGAGACCCCGAGGCGGGGGACGCTATCGTCACCGGCTCCCATCTGGACTCGGTGCCTGACGGGGGAGCATACGACGGGCCGCTCGGTGTCGTGTCGGCGTTCGCGGCCCTGGACGCGCTCCGGGATCGGGGCACGCTCCAGGACCCGGGCACGCTCCAGGATCGGGGCACCACCGGTGGCCGCCGCCCGCTCGCGATCGTTAACTTCGGCGACGAGGAGGGCGCCAGGTTCGGCGTGGCCTGCGTCGGGTCTCGGCTGATGGCAGGGGTCCTGGACCCGGGGCACGCCCGGTCTCTCAGGGACCAGGACGGCGTCCTGCTCGGCGACGCGATGGAGCGTGCGGGACATGACCCCGCTGTGATCGGCCGTGATGACGAGCGGCTCGCGCGTATCGGCGCGTACGTCGAACTCCACGTCGAGCAGGGCCGGAACCTGGGCGACGCGCCGGTCGGCGTCGCGTCGGCGATCTGGCCGCACGGCCGCTGGCGTTTCGACTTCCACGGAGAGGCCAACCACGCGGGCACCACCCGCCTGGAGAACCGCCGCGACCCGATGCTGGCCTACGCCGCCACGGTCCTGAACGCCCGCGAGCAGGCCAGGCTCGCCGGGGCGCTCGCCACCTTCGGGAAGATCTCCGTCGAGCCCAACGGCACCAACGCCATCGCCTCCCGGGTGACCGCCTGGCTGGACTCGCGGGCCGCCGACTCCGCCACTCTCGACATGCTGGTGAAAGAGATCATTCACGAGTCGGGGGCGGAGGTCACCCGCGAGTCGTACACGCCGGTGGTCGCCTTCGACCGGTCGCTCAGGGACCGCCTGGTCGCCGGGCTCGGTGGGGTTCCCGTTCTGCCGACCGGTGCGGGGCATGACGCTGGCATTCTCGCCTCCGTCCTTCCCACGGCCATGATCTTCGTACGGAATCCGACCGGCGTTTCGCACTCTCCGGAGGAATACGCCGAGGAGACCGATTGCCTCGCCGGGGTGGCCGCCCTGGCCGCCGTGCTGGAGGACCTGCTGTGAACGGCCGGTTCTGGGCGAGGTACGCGTGGACCGGCGCGTCGGAGTCGGGCGCGTTGGCGTCCGGTGCGTCGGAGGCCACCGCGTCGGAGGCCACCGCGTTGGGGTCCGGCGCGTTGGAGTCCGGCGTGCTCATCGAGGTTTCGGCGGGCCGTATCGCCTCCCTTCAAGCGGGCAGCGCTCCCGGCGACGCCGTCGTTCTGGACGGCCTGGTCATCCCGGGGCTGGCCAACGCCCATTCGCACGCCTTCCATCGGGCGTTGCGCGGGGCCACGCAGCTCGGCGGCGGCACCTTCTGGACCTGGCGCGAGACCATGTACCGGGTCGCGGCGGCCCTCACCCCCGACGAGTACCTGGAGCTGGCGCGGGCGGTTTACGCCGAGATGGCCCTCGCGGGGATCACCTGCGTCGGCGAGTTCCACTACCTTCACCACGCTCCCGGAGGCGTCGCCTACGACGACCCGAACGCGATGGGCGAGGCGCTCATCGAGGCCGCCGCCCAGGCCGGCATCCGGATCACCCTGCTCGACACCTGCTACCTCTCGTCGGGGTTCGGCGCTCCACCGGACGAGACCCAGCTCAGGTTCAGCGACGGCTCAGGGGAGGCGTGGGCCGAGCGGGTCTCCGGATTGAAGGAGCGGGATCACGCCCGCGTCGGCGCGGCCGTCCACTCGGTCCGAGCCGTTCCCGCCGATCAGCTCGGGGTGGTCGGCGCCTGGGCGGCGCAGCGGCACGCCCCGATCCACGCGCACGTGTCCGAGCAGCCCGCCGAGAACGAGGGCTGCCTGGCGGCGTACGGCGTCACGCCTACGCGCCTGCTCGCCGACCACGGGCTGCTCGGGCCGCGTACCACCGCCGTGCACGCCACACACCTGACCCCGCAGGACATCGCGCTGCTCGGTGGCTCGGCCACCACGGTGTGCATGTGCCCCACGACCGAACGCGATCTCGCCGACGGCATCGGACCCGCTCGCGAGGTGCAGGCCGCGGGATCGCCGCTGTCGCTCGGCAGCGACAGCCAGGCCGTCATCGACCTGTTCGAGGAGGCTCGGGCAATGGAACTGAACGAGCGGTTGCGCACCCGCCGCCGCGGCCACTGGACGGCGGACGCGCTCCTGCGGGCCGCCACCGCCGACGGCCACGCGTCCCTGGGCTGGCCGGAGGCGGGCACACTGAAGGTCGGCGCGCTCGCCGACCTCGTCACGATCTCCCTCGACTCGGTCCGGACCGCGGGCTCTCTTAGCTCGGTCCGGACGGCGGGCTCTCTTGGCTCGGTCCGGAGCGCGGGCCCGCTCGACTCGCCTCGGGCCGCGGGCCCGCCGCACGGTCCGGAGACCGCTGTCTTCGCGGCCACCTCCGCCGACGTCAGCGACGTCGTCGCGGGCGGCCGAGTGATCGTACGGCGCGGCATCCACCAGCTCGTTCCCGACGTCGCTGGCGCGCTGCGGCAGGCCCTCGCGCGGGTGGCGTCATGACTCACGAGGTTGAGGGCACGACTCGTGCGGTCGGCGGCACGATGGGAAGCCTCCTGATCACCGGGATCTCCACGCTGGTCACCAACGACCCCCTGCTGGGTGAGGGCCCGCTCGGGCTCATCACGGACGCCGCCGTCGTCGTCTCCGGCGAGGAGATCGCCTGGGTGGGGCCGGCTTCGCAGGCTCCGGCGGCGGATCGGCTGTATGACGCGGGCGGCCGGGCCATGCTCCCCGGATTCGTCGACTCCCACGCCCACCTGGTCTTCGCGGGTGACCGTACAGCCGAGTTCGACGCGCGGATGCGCGGCCTGCCCTACACCGCGGGCGGGATCCGTACGACGGTGGCGGCCACCCGTGCGGCGAGTGACGAGGAGCTGTCGGCGGGGGTGGCCCGCCTGGTGGGCGAGGCGCTGCGACAGGGCACCACGGTCATCGAGTGCAAGTCAGGCTACGGCCTCACCGTCGAGGACGAGGCACGCCTGCTGCGCATCGCCGCGGAGCACACCGATGAGGTGACCTACCTCGGCGCGCACGTCGTACCGGCCGAGCACGACCCCGATGCGTACGTGGAGCTGGTGACCGGGGCGATGCTGGACGCCTGCGCTCCCCATGCTCGATGGGTGGACGTCTTCTGCGAGCGAGGGGCGTTCGACGGGGATCAGGCGCGGGCCGTACTGGAGAGTGGCATCAAGCGCGGCCTCGTGCCCAGGATCCATGCCAACCAGCTCAGCCACGGACCCGGCGTCCAACTCGCCGTCGAGCTGGGCGCAGCCTCCGCTGATCACTGCACCCACCTGACCGACGCGGATGTGGACGCCCTGGCCTCCGGGACCACGGTCGCGACCCTGCTGCCGGGGGCGGAGTTCTCCACCAGAGCCCCGTACCCGAACGCCCGCCGCCTCCTGGACGCGGGCGTGACGGTGGCCCTGTCGACTGACTGCAATCCTGGCTCCAGCTTCACCACCAGCATGCCGTTCTGTGTCGCTCTGGCGGTTCGGGAGATGGGCATGACCCCCGACGAGGCGGTATGGGCGGCGACGCTGGGTGGGGCGCGGGCGCTGCGGCGGGACGACGTGGGGCGGATCGTCGTGGGGGCACGCGCCGACCTGATGCTGCTGGACGCTCCTTCCCACGTGCACCTGGCCTATCGACCCGGCGTCCCGCTCATCTCCGCCGTCTGGCAGCGCGGCCGCCAAGTGGTGACCTGACCAGCCTTACGTTGCGTAGCGCTCTGCCTGGCCACGTCCAAGCCGTCACGTTGTGATCAATCCGCTGGGCCGATCACGACAGCAAGCCGCGCCAACGCTTGGCCGACTCCAGCGTGTCCAGGCTGATCTGCTCCAGGTACGCCCCGCCCTTGGCCAGCCGGCGCCCCACGGGTGTGTCGAGCCCGATCGTCTCCGCCGCCGTCTTCGCGGCCGCCGCCGCCTCGAGCGACTGCTGCGAGCTGATCACCATCGAGTGGTACCAGGTGTCGTCGTCGACCACGTAGATGTCGCGACGTCGCTGCGGATCGCGCTCTCGCCTGATCACCCCCTGCTGGATCAGGTAGCCCACGGCCATGGAGACCGAGGCCGGGCTGACTTTCAGCCTGCGCGTCAGCTCGGCCGCGGTGAGCCTGCCGTCCTCGCTCAGCCACAGGCTGAGGAGCACGCGCGCCATCATCTTCGGCAGCCCCATCCGGACCACCATCTCGATCATCCCGTCATCCACCTCGCCCGCCTTGCCGTCCGACGGCCCGGCTGCGGATAGGGGAGTCGGCGTGCCGCGCCGCGCCCGCCGCTCAGTCGCCCGGTGCGCCTGCTCGGGCCGGTAGCCGCCGGGGCCGCCGTTGCGGCCGACCTCCCGGGTGATCGTCGAGGTCGGCCGGTCGAGCCGCCTGGCGATCTCGGCATAGGCGAGTCCTTCTGTGAGGCCGACCGCGATGCGCTGACGGTCCCGTTGGGTCAACCTTCCTCCTGGCATGACGCCATTGTTGCCTTCGCGGCCATCGATTGCAACGAATCATTGCGTTCGGTCCCAGCGTCATTGCATTGATTTTTCTGCTTATACCTGTACTAATGCACTTCTCCAGATTGACACTTATTCTGAATGCAACGTAGCTTTCAAGGCATGTCAAACGCGTACTATCGTGATGAGCCGGTCATGCCGTCCTTCGACCGTGCACCCGCCTGCCCCTTCGACCCCGCCCCCGAGGTCACCGCCCTGCGCGCCGAACAGCCGATCGCCCGCCTGGCCGCGCCCGAGGGCGCCCCCGGCGTCTGGCTGGTCACCGGCTACGGGCTGGTCCGCCAGATCCTCGCCGACCCGCGCTTCAGCTCCCGCTACGAGACTCAGTACTTCCCGATGGCTGGCGGGCACCTGCCGCCCGCGCCAGTCGGCGACCTGACCGGCATGGACGCGCCCCAGCACACCCGCTTCCGCAAGATCCTGGCGGGCAAGTTCACCGTCCGCAGGATGAACCTGCTCACCGAGCGAGTCACCGAGATCACCCGTGAGCGCCTCGACGCGATGGAGCGGCAGGGGCCGCCCGCCGACCTCATCGAGGTCTTCGCCCTGCCCGTCCCCGCCCTGATGATCTGCGAGCTGTTAGGCGTGCCGTACGAGGAGCGCGACCAGTTCCAGACCTACACGCGGACCCTCTCGGACGCCCCAGAGCCCGAGGCGCAGTACGCGGCCTTCATCGAGCTCGGCAAGTATCTGCAGGACCTCGCGGTCGCCAAGCGCGCGAAGCCGACCGACGACCTGCTCAGCGACCTGGCCACGGGCAGCGACCTGACCGACGAGGAGCTCGGCGGCGTGGCTGCCTTCCTGTTCGGCGCCGGCCTCGACACCACCACCAACATGCTCGCGCTCGGCACGTTCGCCCTGCTGCGCGACCCGGCGCAGCTCGCCGCCCTGCGCGACGACCCCGGCCTGGCCGACAGTTCCGTGGAGGAGCTACTGCGCTACCTGTCCATCGCCGCCACCGGCATGCGCGGCGTCCTGGAGGACGTCGAGCTCGGCGGTACGCAGCTCAAGGCCGGCGACACGGTCTTCATCGCGCTCAACGCCGCCAACAGGGACCCGGCCAAGTTCGCCGACCCCGACATGCTCGACCTGCGCCGCTCGGCTGCCGGGCACCTCGCCTTCGGCCACGGCATCCACCAGTGCCTCGGCCAGCAGCTCGCCCGCGTCGAGATGCGCGTCGCCTTCTCCGCGCTGCTCACCCGATTCCCGACGCTACGGCTCGCCGTACCGGACGAAGAGGTGCCGTTGCGCACCGACCCCGCGCAGATCTACGGCGTACGCAGCCTGCCCGTCACCTGGGACCGGGCATGAGCGCGGTCCCTGCCATCTCGGTGGCGGGACTGCGTAAGTCGTACGGCTCGCACCGCGTCTTGGACGGTATCGACCTCACCATCCCGCAGGGCACGATCTTCTCCCTGCTCGGCCCCAACGGCGCGGGCAAGACCACAGCCGTGCAGATCCTGTCCACCCTGATCAAGGCCGACGCCGGCGAGATCTGGGTGGCCGGGCACGACCTGGCCAGAGAACCCGACAAGGTGCGCGCCGCGATCGGCGTCACCGGCCAGTTCTCCGCCGTGGACGGCCTGCTCACCGGTGAGGAGAACCTGCGGCTCATGGCCGACCTCCTCCACCTCGGCCGTTCCAGAGGCCGCACGCGCGCTCGCGAACTGCTGGAGCGCTTCGACCTTATTGACGCCGCACACAAGCCGGCGGCCACCTACTCGGGCGGCATGCGCCGTCGGCTCGACCTCGCCATGACCATGGTCGGCACGCCCAAGCTCATCTTCCTTGACGAGCCGACCGCGGGCCTGGACCCACGCAGCCGCCGTACCATGTGGCAGATCGTCAGGGACCTGGTCCAGCAGGACGGCGTGACCATCTTCCTGACCACGCAGTACCTGGATGAGGCCGACGAGCTCGCCGACCGCATCGCCCTGCTCAGCCAGGGCGAGCTGGTGGCCGAGGGCACCGCGCAGGAGCTCAAGCGGCTGGTCCCCGGCGGCCACGTCGTCGTGCGCTTCGCCGACGTCGACGATTACCGCAGGGCGGCGCCCCACGTCGGCGCCACCTCAGGCAACGACGCGGCGCTCACCGTTCAGATCCCCAACTCCGGCGGCGTCAAGACGCTGAAGAAGCTCCTGGAATGGCTGGACGACCAGGCCATCGACGTCGCCGAGCTGACGGTGCACACCCCCGACCTGGACGACGTCTTCCTCACCCTGACCAAGGAGCCCGCCCGATGAGAGCGATCACCGACTCGGCGACGATGCTGCGTCGCCAGGTCAAACACATCTGGCGCTACCCGTCGCTGGTCCTTACGTTCGCCGGCGTTCCGGTGGTGTTCCTGCTGCTGTTCGTCTATGTTTTCGGCGGCACCATGGGCGCGGGCATCGGCGGCGACCGCGCGGCCTACGTCGGCTATCTCACCCCCGGCATCATGATCACGACGATCGCCGGTGCGGCGCAGGGGACCGCGATCTCGGTGGCCACCGACATGGCCGAGGGCATCGTCGCCAGGTTCAAGACCATGGCTATCGCCCGTGTCTCGGTGCTCACCGGGCACGTGCTCGGGGCGATGGTGCAGACGTTCATCGCGATCGCGGTGGCGACGCTGGTGGCCCTGCTGATCGGCTTCCGCCCGTCCGCCTCGGCGCTGGACTGGCTCGGTGTGGTCGGGGTGCTGGCCATGTTCACCTTCGCCATCACGTGGCTGTCGGTCGCGCTCGCCATGGTCTCCAAGAGCGTCACCACGGCCAGCAATCTGCCGATGCCGCTGATGATGCTGCCGTTCCTCGGCAGCGGCTTCGTACCGACCGAGTCGATGCCGACGGGATTGCGGTGGTTCGCCGAGCAGCAGCCGTTCACCCCTGTCATTGAGACTCTGCGCGCCTTGCTGGCCGGGCGTCCGGCCGGCTCCAGTTTTGTGGAGGCGGCTGTCTGGAGCGCGGTCATCGCCCTGGGCGGATACCTGTGGGCACGAAAGCTCTACAACCGATGAGAATCGCCGTCTGGCTGGGCACTGGCCACGCGCTTGCCTGCCGTGTCGGACCCCGAGCAAGCTCCTGAGCGGCCAACGGCATGCGCGCCAAGTCTGTCCACTCCCGCGCCCGTCGATCGGCCGGTCGAGTGAGTGCTTAAGGACATCCTCTTCGGGTGGACACGGCAGGCTCATGCCTTGATCACTCGAAATTGTGGAGGCTGACACCGACGAGGAACATGCACAGGAGCACCGCCAGGCCAAGGACAGCGAAAATCGACAGCATGACGGCGGTGACCACCAACCTGTCTTTCCACGGCTTCGATATCACCGCCCCATGATCCCATGGGACGAGTTCGCCTTGTTGATCACATTGTGCGCGGCATCCACATCGGCCTGCACCCGCGAACCCAAGACGCGAATGTTCGCCGCTGCCGATCGCGCCGGAATCACATAGGCATCCTCTCCTGATGCTCTACGTTTCTCTCTAAGATCATCAAAGCTGGCGAGCAGGGTCAGGGATGCACGCACCTGACCTTACAGCGGCAGGAGGCGGGTAGATGACCTACTGGGGGCACAGATGGCCGGTAGCCGCAACGCATCTGTTAGAGCGCTGGGGACCGGTCGACACGCAGACCGATCTTCCGGCGTTCCGCTTCACGCCGATCAGCGGCGTCGCGCCGACTCCTGAAGACCAACCGTGGACGACCGCGCCGACGCCAGTGGAGGTTGCCAACTTCGGTCGGTTTCCAGAGACGTTCGCGGGGGTGGGGGAGGCAGGATTCCGCCATCCGGTCGCTGTTGAGGTGCTGAACCACGCGATAAATCCGGGTCCAGGCAAGGGGGGATGGACAGGTGCGCGCCCGCTGGAGGAGGTGGCCGCGGAGGTGGAGCTACTGCTGACCGACTTGCTTGACGTTGGCCCTGGGACCTTGGACGAACCTGCTCAGGAACTCATAGCGGGGCTGGTCAGGAAACTGTTCGTGTGCTCGCGTGACTACGACTTGGTGCGTGTCACGGTCGCCGCTCAGCCAGGCGGCGCTCCTCTCGACGATGAGCTGCACCTGCTCGGACGTGACTTGTACGGAAACACCTTCCGTCTTTCCGTAGCCCCGGCGACGTCTCTGCAACCCCTTGGCCCGCTTTGGCCGGAGCCCGCGCGCCTGATGAAGGGGGAGATCGACCCGCCTCGTTCCCTGAACGAACAGGACTACCGGCGTGCGGACCTTGCCATCCGCGCCTCCTGTATCGCGGAGGTGCTCGGTGAGCTTGTTTGGCTGACCAACAACGACCGGATGAAGATCACGGTGGAGGCCGAGCGGCATGGCCTGAATCTCGACTGCGCGGCCCCAGAAGATGCCGACGCCAGGTTCCGTTCGTGGTGGCCGAAGTCAGCGCGCTGCACCGAGTTGGCGGGCGAGGAGTGGTGGGACGAGGGACACGTGACCAGCCCCCACCGACTGTACGAGGAGAGCCTGACCAGGTTCCTGACGGACTTCGAGCAGCACAATCTCGCGCTGGCAGCAAGCGGTGCGTGGGCAATGAGAGAGATCGACGATTACGACGCCGATGAACCGCAACCCCGCTTCCCCAACGACCGACTGGTGGCTCTGCTCGGTCGTGACTTGTTCGACACCCTCACCAAGCAGGTCGCGAACAGCTCCGGCAATGTCCGCCCACTTGCGTACGGAATCGGCCTGCCATTCGAAATAACGCCCGAGGATTACGGCTTCTACGGGTGCCTGCTGCTGGTCGGGCCGGAATCCATGGGCATCCTCACCATTGAGGCAATGGCCTGATCATGCACTCAATCTCGTCCATCGGCGCCGTCTGCATCGAAAGCAGCAAGCCGTAGGTCGTTCCAGTAATATTCGCAGTTCTCAGGGGGCAGGCCCTCGAACGTGTGCAGAGGGTCAATTTCCAGGTCACACAAACACTGCTCTTGCGAAAGCGCGTGGTGGGCCAGGGCCTTGTTCATGGCGCTCGTCACGTCAGTCGCCTCCACAACCCAGGTGTAGGGCGCCTCCCCGTCGAAACGTTCCGTGCCGGCGATGGTCACCGTGAAGGTCTTCATCTCTTCTGGCTCCTTCGGTGCTTCGGCGTGCAGCACCATACGGGCGAGAGCCCAGGTGGATCGGACCCTCGCTTTGGCGAAGACGGGTCAGCGGGCACTCTTGACAGGGGAGTGGGACTCGATCTTCGAGCCCGCGAGCCAGACTGCGCCCCTGAGCACGAATTCCGGATTGGCCCCGATCAAGGACCCGCACTTCGTTTCCGCAGGCGCGGCGGACGAGCCCAGGGAGGGCGTCCGCCGCGCTACTCTCACTGGGCCTCGCCTTGAAGGATCTGATCGAAGGTACGTCTGGCGGCTGCGGTCAACGTCCACGCGGTTTCGCGGACGGTGCCCTTCTCTCGGTCTGTACGACGGATGAAGCCCTGGCCGGCGGCGGCGCACAGTTCGTACGTCATCGGGCGGCACTCGCAGGTGTGTGAGACCACGCGGATACGCTGAGCCCGGCAGGTCGGTTCGTACCAGGTCAGCACGACGTGGCCCGGCTGGGGCGACGCAACGTGCGGACCATGGAAGTCGGGGATGTCATCCCGCCATGTCACCAAGTCCGCCCCTCGAAGATCTCGACGAGGTTCTTGAGCGCGATGTCGACGCGAGCCATGACGAGTTCGCGGATGTGATCGCCGCCTGGAGGCAGCCGGTAGCCGTGCTTCTCGAGTACGGCTTGGATCTCGGCTGTCAGGCAGGATCCGAATCGTAGGTCTGTGATTGGGTTACCCATGGGTCGGACCTCCGCTGTCCGATCAAGGGCCCGTCTTGGCGTTTGGGTCGCGAGGACGGGCCCGACTCCCTTTGAAGGCCTTGCAGTGCCCAGGCTAAAGCAAACGTCTGCAAACGTCTGCCCCTGATTGCAAATGTGGGCGAGTGATGGGCCACGGATGCGGACATTTACGGTCTATGTTCATGACGATCGACCATGAAGGGCCGGTACCGCTCTATCGCCAGCTCGCAGACCTGCTGCGGACACAGATCGCGGACGGCACGCTCCCGCCCAATCGGCCGATCCCGACCGAGCAGAGGTTGATGCACGAGCACGAAGTGGGCCGCGACACCGTCAGAAAGGCCATCGCCATCTTGCGCGAGGAGGGCTTCGTCATCGCGATCCAGGGCCGCGGAACCTTCGTGGCGCTCCGTGAGAACTGATCTGAGCAGTCCAGATGCCCACAGGGGCGGGACTTCAAGCACCTGAATGTCGCCCGTGGCTCCGGGGTGAAGGCCCAGGTGTTCTCGACATCTGATCAAGCTCCTTCCCCGCACCCATGGACTGGGGAAGGAGCTTGACGCTCTCAGCTACGACGCGAGATCTGCTTGTGCAAGAAGGTCATGGTGCCGGGGAAGGCGCCACCGCCTGCCAGTGCAGCGACGGGCAGACTACCCGCTGCAGCAAACGTCAGCACGCCGACGATGATCGCAACGACCAGCGATCCAAAGATGATCATCGCTGAGCGAAGCGACAGGAGAGAGTCGTCATCGGGCGGGTCGGTATCCTCCGCCCGCTCGGGGGGCTTGGTCACGAACATGGTGCCTTTCTCTGTATGGGCACCAGCCAGCACGACGAGACTCGGCAATGCTCGAAGAACCCCCTGAGGGGGTAGCCCCGAGTCCCCGAGACTCACCAGGTTCGGGCTCACCATCAGAGCGGAATTCCCTCGTCGTGCTGTCATATAGCTCTCGACATGGGTATTGTTCCGTCAGGTTCCCGTACCGCCCGGTCTGGCCGGTGCGTGAGTCATTGCGTAGGGCCCGGCAGTGGAGACCTAACCTTCGCGTGGTGCGAGTCTCCGATGTCGGGCCCTTGCCGTGCCTGCGCACGTCGCCAACCCTCGTGGCTCGAAGGGTAGAACGCGCGTCCAGCCTCTTGCCGATCCTAGGGCATGTCAAGCCGAACCGCCGCAGCGCGGCATGCATCCAGAAGATTCCGTTGCATGCAGGCAATCCTTACCGCAACGGGACAGAGTGTCCCTGGCGAGGCGCTGGGTTCAGAGGGTTGACGGAAGCATCGGCTGCGCATCCCCCCTGCTAGAGGGTATAGACCAGCCTGTCAATGACCCGATCGGACCCCCAACGCTGGCCTTCCTCGGCCCGAACATATGATCGGCTCACCAGGCACTATTTGGGCCACGCCACCGCTTAAGATCACCAAAGCGGTGGACGTGTGTCAAACTATGTTGCGCGCGTGCAATGAGCGATGTTCCTCTATTGCGTACGCGCAGACTGCAGTCGGGTATAGGTTATTAGGATGAATGTTGCCTAACAGGACGTTGTAGTACATATAGGTAGCCTCCTCGCACGAGCTCGTGGAGGAGGAGAACACGGAGATGAGTGCATGAGCGAGGCATCCCCAGGGACCCCAGCAATACAAAACCGTTTCTGGCTATGGCTCTCTCAGACTGCGAGTGGCCTGGGGTATCCGACGGATGCCTCTCTGGCCCGAGCTCTGGAAATAAGCCCGAGTACGGTTCTGCGTTGGCGCAGTGGTTCGCGACCCACAATTCGACATCTGTTGCGAATTAGTAAGACACTTGGAATCAAGCTCGAACCCCTGCTGGTTCTCAGTGGTCATGCGCCGGCGGATGCGGTTGGTGACGCCGAGCTTCCGCCTCCACCGCAATCGGTGACGCCTACTGAGCGTATTATTCTAAATGCAGATCTAGACCCGCACCTCGAATTGCTTATGCAGGCCTACTGGAAGAGTAGAATTGACGAAGAGAGAAAGCGCGTCCAGAGGATGATCAAGCTTCTCTATGAAGATTCTCTTCCAATAACCGATAGGGGATTTAGTCTCGCGCTCGAAGAAGTGCTGGAAAGTCGCCTTCCTGCGCACGTGTCACGAGTTATCATTGACTGGGTTCAATATCGCAAGCCTCTAGCGTCTCTTGATCGGCGGCGGGGAGCTATTAGAGACTCTTTTCAAACTATTCTGGAGAGCATTGAAGAGGGGAGTGTAGTGCAGGGCGACGACGGTCTCTTCTACCTAGCACTGAGGACAAAGGCTGGCGCAGTCCGACTGGACGACATGTCGTTTGCGGACAAAATTGATGCGGAAAAGGCGCTGGTCGCCTTTCTTGGCGTGTTCAAGAGGGATCATTGATCCCAAAGTCCACCGGCGCACGGAGGATCTTGGCGATTTCTGATTCGATTGCGCCATGGTGTTCGTCTCTGGATCAGGATGATGAAGTAAGGAGAAAAGGCTTGAGTTGTCTGGCGAACTCGATGGCATCCGCTTGATGATCGCGACCTGGTGCACCTCGAAAGATTTTGATAGAGAGTAGCTTAGGGTCGTGGTTTGTCCACGCGGACACGTAGGCTCCAACGGGCTCTCCGTCTTGGTCTCTTATAGGGGCGCTGTAGCCCGGCCTCAGCTCGTTTGGCAGATCCACACCTTTGTCACTAGCTTTTCTAGCCTCAAGGCTCTGCACCGAGTAAGGAAGTGGATCCTTAACTTCGATCAACATCCATGCCGCCTGAGAATCATTTGGCGATCTTGTCACGATGCAGTACGCGAAGTGTGCTGCTGATGTCGTGCCATCCGCATAGAAGCTTTTTAGGCCGATCGCGCGAGCAATAGCATCACGGGCGATCAGGCCGCATTCCTGGGGTTTGGCTGTGACGTTGCCGAGCGGGCGATTGTCCTTCGATGGAGGTGCTGACGAGCATCCTGTCATGATTGTTACAGCGGCGATGAACAGTACCGTAAATGAACGCCTGCTCATTCGTCGTCCCTTAAGTCGAGGGGTGGCCCTTGGGGCCTGAACCCGTCTTTAACAGATCTGTCGATGTCGTCAAATATGCTTGATGCCGCGTCCCTTTGCCACTGTCGGTAAGCAAAGTCCTCCGTAGCAGACATATCGCTTCGCGGTATGATCTGCTCGCCTCTTAAGAAGTTTCCGTCAGAACCCTTGGCATAGTTCTTAAAGGCGTGTGGGTGCTTGCTGCCTACAGTGGATTCATCGCCAAACATCCCATGTCGAAGCATCGCATTTGCGACAAGATCTTTAAATAGGTCCTCACTTGTAGCGAGGGCGGTCGTCGCATCACTACGCGCCCCTTTTCCTTCCTTGAACTGGATGCCGTCACTAAAGTTAGTATCCAGATGTTCGTATCCCGCGGCAACCCAGTCTCCGGCAGGCGTAAGCGTCAACTTCAGCGTGCTGATTACTGCATCTTTGAATGCATCGTGCGCCGCATCTCGCCGGTCCGCTTCATTGATATTTGCTATATTACCGGCGTTGGCTATCAGGTAGAGTGATGCGCTGAGATTGAAAACTTTCGCCTTAAACTCCTTTGCTGCGCTGCCGGCCATGGCGTCTTCGAGGATCTTTTGACGCTGTGCGCTAAGTTCGGCCTTTGTCGCATCCGGATGACTGTTGTGCCACGCGGCAAGGGCCTTCCTGTTGATTTCTTGAATCTGTGCAGCTTGTGCTTCCAATACCATCAAGCTGTATTTTCCGTGACCCTCAACAACAGTCTTGAGTGCTGCGGGGTCGCTCAATGCCCAAGTCAATGTCTTTTTGGTGCTTTGCTCTTCTAGCAAGGCGCCGTAAGGCTGAGCCCCTGGAAGATTCATGTCAGGGTCCGCTAGGGGAGTAACGCCCATTGTTTCCTTGGTATTACCCCCGGGGGTCCGATGAACGTCGCTTATGTAGGCGGCGAGAACACGGGCTGCGCTTTGTTGGGTCTGAGGGAGGTTCCACTGGGTCTTCTTGTCGGACCAGAAGTGGATTGCCCATGATGCGATCAAGGCGGACTTGTACCCCCGTGAACTCCCTGGTGGTTGAGTATGATCGCGATATGTGGTGGTAGCTGCCACGATAGCGCGTCCGAGCTCTTGACTCTCACCGCCCCAGGTATGCTGCTGCATCAAGAAAGCGAGTGGCTTGCGTACTTGGTCGGTCAAGAAATCCTGCGCAACTCTAGGATTGTTCGCTAAGGCGGCAGCCACTCCAGGCCCGAAAGCGATTATCTCCTTTCGATTGGCGGACTCTTCGTGCGCATTATCGTAGACCTTGTTAACCAGGTCGTGCAGAAAGGCGTCGTCGAATGTGCCATGCCTCAACAGTTCGCCGGCCATAAGTCCGGCCCCCGCCTCGCCCTGACTGCCAATCAACTGGTCGACATAGTCCTTGGGAAGCTTCATATCGCCGACTCCTCGAGACGCTGTTCCCAAGGTTATACTGAGGGTCCTCAGCAGCCGGTCTGCACCGGATAATGATTCGTTGTTCTGATCGCCATTGCGATGACCTGTTTGCGTGTGTACAAGCCCTGCCAGGAGTTCCTTGAGCTCCTTGGGAGGCATCTCTTTGGCGAGGGCGATGGCGAAGTAGGGATCTTGTTGATGTTTCTCCAACGCCTCGAGGGTCTTGTCGCTGAGGGGCTCCTTGAGGAAAGGAGAGTTTTTCCTAGCGAGGCGCAGTTCGTCTGCCACTGCTTTGGCGGCTGCGGCGCCCCCTTCGGGGGTGTGCGAGACCCAGAGGGATTCATCTGCCCAGATCGTCCCTTTGTCGAGCCCGATCTTCTGCGTCGCGACGATGAGATCAAGGCGTCGCTGCAGGTCGGGCACTCGTTCAGCAACTTGGAAGGCGATATCCTTCAACAGGCCCGGACCAGACAGGCTCTTGCCGATGGCTCTCAGCGCGCTGTCAATCTGGACATCGGCCTCCGGCCATGATTGGTGGAGGCGTTTTATCTCGTTGATCAGCTGAGTCATCAGCGTTGGGTCTATGCCGATTCGTGAGGGGTGCGGGCTCATCGATAGGGCTCTCCGAAGCTGTTGGGAGGCTGGAGCCGCCCTAGGTTAGGGTCGCCAGGGTCCACGGCTGTCGCGTCAAGGAGCGCGAGCGCCCGGTTGAAGACACTCTTGAAGGCCGCGTCCCATCCTCGGCAATCCTCAATGAGCTTGTCCGCGGCCTTGCCCTTCATCGCGCCGCTTTCGAGCAGGCTGACGAGCTTGCGCACGTCGTTGACATGCTGGTCGCGTAGTTGTTCAATCACGCGCCGAGAGGCGTTGATCTGCTCCTGTGTGGCCATCACCCTGGATCTTCTGGATCTTTGAGGACGACTACCTACATGTAAGGATCTCTCCGACGATAATGGGCAAACGGGTCCTCGTCGAGGGGATTGGTGAACCGGCATAGATGATAAATGCCGAAAGCTCTCCATCGCAGGCCACGTACCTGTAGCGCTCGAAGGAGCCATTGAGTAGCGGAGGCGACTTCGGACAGATAGCTCACGGCCGGCCATAGCTCGCAGTGCATGGTCAATAGGTGGACGGTCATGCAACGTGTCTGCTGTTCAGCAACCGGACTCGCAGAGCCGGCGCTGGGACGAGATGGTCGACTTGTCCATACTCATCGAAAAGACGCGTAAAATTGCTCTATGGGCGTTCCGTTACTTAAGCCAGGTCTCATCACTACCCGGGTCGAGATGGCCAAGCTCTTCGGAGGTGGTCAGGGGCACGGCATTCAGCCTTGCCGAAAGACGCCGAGCGTGCTGATCTACTCCGATCCCGAAAGAGGTGAGCAATCTGGCTATCACGATGGTTGGCTAAAGGAGGAAGACGAGTTCGGCCCAATCTTCGAGTACACCGGGCATGGCGAGGGTGACCAGACCTTCGTGGGTAGGGACGGGTCCGGCAACCGTGCGATTCTGTGCCATGTTGATGAGGGCCGAGCGCTGTACGTCTTCAAGGCCACAGGTAAGGCGAGGGACTTCAAGCACCTGAACGTCGCCCGCAGCTCCGGGATGAAGGCCCAGAGGTACGTCGGGCCGTTCGAGTTGGACACTGAAGAGCCGTATGCGGAGCGGGTGCAACCCAACAAAGCAGGGGTTCCACGGCGCGTCATCGTCTTCCGGTTGCGGCCCATCGGCGATTTTCCGCGCGAGGCCGCAGACGAGATCCCACCTGCGGGCAGAACGCAAGCAATTCAAGTTCCCGCAGATGTCACCACCAGCTCACTCGTGAGGTCGGAGACCAACAGGACGACGACGAGCGTACGGTCGGCGATTGAGCGGACGAAGGCTGAACGGCGGGAAGCCAAGCTCTCGGCCGACTTTCAAGTGTTTCTTGAGGCCCAGCATCATCGGGTGATGCGGTTCGAGATTCGGGTCAAGGGCTTGAGCTCCACCCTGCTGACCGACTTGTACGACGTCACCGCTCACGTGCTATTCGAAGCGAAGGGCACTAGCTCCCGCAAGGACATGCGGATGGCGATCGGTCAGCTCCTGGACTACCGGCGGCACGTCACCCCGAAGAAGCCGG
Source organism: Nonomuraea sp. NPDC026600 (assembly GCF_040638335.1). Taxonomy (NCBI): domain Bacteria; kingdom Bacillati; phylum Actinomycetota; class Actinomycetes; order Streptosporangiales; family Streptosporangiaceae; genus Nonomuraea; species Nonomuraea sp. NPDC026600. The sequence continues at coordinate 7,675 of NZ_JBEZYD010000032.1, read as the reverse complement.
CACTCGCGGTCCTCCTGCCAGAGGAGCCTAACGATGATCTTCGAGAGCTGTTGAGCGCAGAAGGTATCGGACTGGTGTACCGGGACGGAGACTCCTTTGGTGGGTGGCCAGTTGATCGCTGATCTGGTGCGAGGCAGGCGAGCCGCGAGGTGCGTCTTGGCCCGTGCTGCCCGTGCCTGGCGCTTTGGCGCGCTTGACCGGAGCGTCGCGAGCGCACCGGTCAAGATCAGCTAACCCGCCGCCAGACTTAACCGGCTGTGGCCTTTGCGTAGTGGAACACGTCGGGCGGGAGCGGGTGGTCCAGACGCCAGACGAAACGGATTGGTCGTTCGCCTTCGTGGCTGACGTAACGCATGGGACCGGCGTAGGTGTACGGTGGCGCGCCCAGCCCTTCGTCGCGCTTGGACTGGCGGATCAGCAGGTGAACTGTGGACTCGCCGGATAGGTAGCGGCGGGAGGTTGCGGCGGAGGAGCGCAGGGTGCTCTGCGATTCCCATTGGAACAGCTCTTCGCTAATCGCCCGATCGTGGTACAGCGTGGTCGGGGAGTAGTGGTCTTCGGCTTTGTCGATGGTGACGAAAAACAGGTCCGCCTGGTGCTCTTGAACATATTTGACGCCCTCGCGCATGTGGGCGGGCCTGTCGACGCCGAAGGCGGCCAAGACTTCGTTCTTGCTGTAGCGGGCATGGACGTGCAACGGCACGATCGGGTCCAACTGCGGGGCGACGTGACGAATCCCTGAGTGCAGCACGCCGGCTAGTTCTCGAAGCTCCATAGCCCGAGCGCCGGTGAGTTGCGCGAGTCTGGCCTCCATGCCGGAGGCAGGTTGAGTACCGCCCCACAACATGACGTCCAGCATGGCCAGGAGACGGAGTTCGCGAGGTGAGTGCGGAGTTCGGCCGTCCAGCACTTCAGCCAGAAAGGCGAGGCGCTCGACGTCGTCGATATGCAGCATCCGGCCGAAGGCACGGCCCAACTGCTCGTCTGGGGTATCCGTGTCAAGGCCCGCGGCGTACCGCAGAGATGCCCATCCCTGCCGCCGCCGGTAGAGGTCCTCCACATCCAGTCCGGTCTCTTCCAGGAACCGCGGCAGAGTGACATCGCCGAGATCGCGCAGCTCGCGAGATAGGTCCTTCCAATTGAGGCTGAGCGCTTGCCGTACGTTCTCAAGGACTAGGCGGCGTACGTCGCGGTCCAGGTCAATGACGCAACCGGCGGGCAAGGTGGGAAAGCCCTGCTCGATCTCGCGGGCGATTCCGGTACGACTGGCACCGGTGAGCGCCCGGTAACGCCGATCGAAACGAAACTGCTTGTGCTGGTTGCCAACGAAGTCGAGCACGGTCAGGCATGGCTTGTCATCGGACAGCCGCAGACCACGGCCGAGCTGCTGCAGGAAGACAGTGGCACTGTCGGTGGGGCGCAAGAAGAGTACGGTGTCGATCTCTGGTACATCGACGCCCTCATTGAAGAGGTCAACGGTGAACACTGCGTTGATCCGGCGTGCTCTCAGATCGCGCAACGCTTGGGAACGATCGGTCGGCGAGCTCTGTGCCGTGACTGCAACCGAGGGGAGCCCCGCTCGGGTGAAGCGGTCGGCCATAAAGCGGGCATGGTCGATGCTCACGCAGAACCCGAGGGCCCGCATTCGCCCGACGTCGCCGATCTTTCGATTGAGCGTCTCCAACACAACGGCTACCCGACGGTCGTTGCCCGTGTAGACGCTGGACAACTGGCCTGTGTCGTAGCCCTGTCCCCGACGCCAGTCGACCTGACGCAGATCGGTGCCGTCGTGGATGCCGAAGTACTGGAACGGCGCGAGTAGACCACGCTCGAGTGCCTCCCACAACCGCAGCTCGGCTGCGATCCGACCGCCGAACCAGTGCTTGATGTCTTGCCCGTCGGCGCGTTCTGGCGTCGCGGTCAGACCAAGCAGCACCTTCGGGTGCACGGTGGACAGCAAGTGCCGGTAGGTCGAAGCCTCAGAGTGGTGGAATTCGTCCACGATTAATACGTCGAACGCATCCGTCTCTGGCACCGGGTTGGCGTGCAGAGATTGGATCGAGGCGAAGACGTGCCGCCATTGCTCGGGGCGCGCGCCGCCGACGTACAGTTCGCCAAATGTCTCGTCGCGTAGCACCTGGCGGAAGGTGAGCAGGCTCTGCCGCAAGATCTCCTCACGGTGGGCGACGAACAGCAGCGAGTCAGCCTGTCCAGCGTCACGTAGCCGGCGATAGTCCAGGGCAGCGACCACGGTCTTGCCGGTACCCGTGGCCATGACCACCAGGTTCTGCCATCGGTCGTGGATCTGGCGTTCGGCGGCGAGCTCGTCCAGGATCTCGCGCTGGTAAGGATAAGGGCGGACATCGACGTGGGCGAAGTCGATGATGACCTGTCCGCTGCCGGAGCGCTCAGCCGACAAGGCACGATCGAGCCGCTCGGCATCCTGCGCCGGGTCATACGGCTCGAACGAGGGGTCGCCCCAGTAGTCGTCGAAGGTGGCCGCAAAGGTGTCGATCAGATGTGGTTGCTCCGCCTGGGCGAGCCGTACGTTCCATTCCAGGCCATGACTGAGAGCAGTCTTGGACAAGTTCGAGGAGCCCACGTAGGCCGTGGACAAGCCTGACTTCCGGTGGAACAGCCACGCCTTAGCGTGTAGGCGGGTCATCCGGGTGTCGTAGGAGACACGGATGTCGGCGCCCATGGCGGCCATCCGGTCCACTGCGAGGCGGTCGGTGGCGCCGATGTAGGTGGTGGTCACCAGCCTCAGTCGTCCGCCGCGCGCCAAGAATTCCTCGATTGCATCGGCCAGCACCCGCACGCCGTTCCATTTCACGAAGGCGCACAGCAGGTCCACGCGATCTGCGGAGGCCAGCTCGTGCTTGAGCTCGTGGCCGATCTCTGGTTGGCCCCTGCCGTTTACCAGCAACGCGCTGCCTGTAAGAGGAATCGCTGGACGCGCCGGGAACCGCACCTGCCCGGCTGCGTCCCGGCTTCTGGCGAAGCCCAGTAGCTCCTCGGCGGCCTCCACGAGTTCTTCAGGCGCGGCGGCCTCAGGCACCAAGTCGCCGATCAGATCGGCGACACGGTTGACGATTTCGACCTGCCGGGCCAGCCTCGCGGCGTCAGTTTCCCCTCGGACGGCGCGCAGCGCCCGGCGCGTCAGCGCGGCCAGATGCCGTGCCAGCGTTTCGTGGGAGTCGGCGATGTCCAATGATCGTCGGTCGATGAGCTCGCGGTCAGGGACTGCGCGTAGCAGGGCGCCTACTTGACGGGTGATTATGTGTTCGTAGACGCCCGGCTCGAGATCGCTCACGCTCGCGACTATAAGGCGTGGCGTGGCGACGTGAAGGTGTAAACGGCTTGCCGCTTAGCTCAGCAGTCGGGCTCCTCAGGCGATCATCCAAAGATCACGAGAGATCGAGGCTGAGTCAGCTCTATCCGCGCGCTGTACCTGTTGTCCATCGTGCACGGTGGTTCGCTACATACTGCGGATCGATCCGATGCGACCGGTTCACGATGAGGGTCCTCTTCACCTGACCGGTGCGGGCTTCGATCACCTTAAGATCATCGGACAGGTAAATCGCTCCGTTGTCGAACCGTACATGATCGTTTGGGCAGAGACAGAGGACGTTCTCGACAATGTCGGGGCCATAGTGAGGACTGCCGATGGCCTGAATATGGGCCCCCTCGCTGTAGCGGCCGCCGGCCACTTCTACTGCCAGCCCACAGATTTGGCACTCGTGGTCGTACCAGGCTTTAACCTGCTGGACAACCTTGGTGCTGCGGACGATTCGCTGGACCACGGTCTCGATCACCGGGGCAGGGCCTGGGGTGTTTGTGACCCCATCGAGCGTGCTCTGAAGAGGAGGGGGCGTTGCCGTCGTAGATGCCTCGTCTGGGAGCTTGACTAGGGTGAATTGCCAGATCCGGAATCCATCGATGCCGACCTTCGCCCCGTGGGACTCCACGCGGAACAGGCCATCGTACTGGAGGCCCGAGGCAGGAGCATGGGGCGAGCCAGGGTTACGGCCCCGGACCACACGGACGGGCAGCCCCTCGAGCTCGCTGCGGACCAATCCGGCGTTACCCGGATCGGATAACTCTTGATCGCGGACCTGCCGGCGTGTGTCTGCGTCGCGACCGCCGTGGCCCGTGTAGACGATGATGTCGCCGTAGTCCTTGTCGTCCACGTACCCGCCGGAGACCACGATGGAGTCGGCGCCGTCATTTCCTGTTCCCGAGATGCCTGCCTGGAGCGGAGCGTGGACGCCCGCATCGTGCAGCGCCCGCCGATTCACGTACTTCGTCCCTACGGGTTGGCCCTTAATGTGCCCAAAGATCCTCGCCATGCCGACATAACTAACATGAGCGTCAAATAGTTCCAAGCGGACAGGTTGTCTCGTGCTGGTAGCAGGATTGCCCCAGAAGCCCGCCGGCTGACACCACTGGTGGTCCGCTCACCCTCAGTGATGTGACCTAGTCGAAAGGGTGGCCTGCTCGTTTGCCGAGACGAATGGAGACCTGGATTGGGTCCGGCAGGCGCCTATTTTCTCTCTATCCCGCACGGTTCGTACGCTTTGTTCTGTTTGTCGGCCAGCTCATGACGGATACCCGCAGTTGATCTAATCTTGGCTAAACGTCACAGGTGGCGCCGGTCCGCCTACGGATTGACTCGGACCTGCCCATCTGGCACGAACGGAGGGTCGATCTCGGTGGCTGGTGGTCGAAGTGAGTGGGAAAGGCATCAAGCAGCTCAGCGCAGAGAAGCCGAACGACGGGCCCGCGAGGCTGCAAAACGCGCCAAGGAGAAAGAGCAAGAACGTCAGCGGCAGCATCTGGAAAAGCAGCAGGCGGCGACCGAGCAAAAGAGCGCGAAGGTTGCGAAACGCATCGAGGAACTGGATCAAGTACTGCTCGCCTTCCTCCACCTGCGCCCCCTGGCCTTCGACCAGATGAAAGTCGTCGCCGCCACGATGCAGTTCGACGCCGGGCGCCTGGGCGTTCCCGAGCCGCCTCCCGACTGGGTGGCGTACGCACCGCCTCCACCGTCGGGCCTCAGCAAGCTCTTCAGCAGCCAGTCCCGCTATGATCGCCGACTGCAAGAGGCACGCGGCCGGTTCGATAGTGCGGTGGCTCAGCAGCAAAAACGTGAGAAGCAGCGCCTTCGTGAGTTGAGTGCGGCTCGGACAGCTCACGATCGTCAGGCGGCTGCAGTCACCAGCCAAGCCGCGGCGGACAATGCCAAGCTGGACCGCCTCCGCGCGGAGTTCGACAATGGCCAGCCAGAAGCTGTGGAGTGGTTCACCACCAGAGTTCTGGAGAGATCGATCTACCCGAAGGGTTTCCCTCGTCTCTACCAGGTTGCTTACCGGCCGGAGAACCATGACCTCGTTGTGGAATTCGAGTTGCCGCCGCAGAGTGTCATCCCCGACGTACGCGCCTACAAGTACGTCAAGGTTCGAGATGCCATAGACCTGGTGCCGCGACCTCAGACAGAGGTGAGGCAGAGATATGCCAAGCTCCTCGCCTGCGTGGCTCTGCGCACGCTGCATGAGATCTTCGCAGCCACTCCGAGCCGGATCGTCGAGGCGATCGTGTTCAACGGGCGCCTCAACACCACAGATCAGGCAACCGGCAAGAAGGTGCGCCCTCACCTGCTGAGTGTGCAGGCCGAACGTGCCACATTCGAGGAGCTCGTCCTTGCCGACGTCAACCCTGTGGCCTGCTTGAAGCGCCTCAACGCTCTCGTTTCCCCCAACCCTTACGACCTGGAGGCTATTGAGCCGTTCATCACCTTCGACCTCAAGCGGTTTCGGTTCTCCGAAGACATGGATGTCGTCTCCGGGCTGGATTCGCGCCGAAACCTTCTCAAGCTGACGCCCACCGAGTTCGAGCACCTGGTTAGGGAGCTGTTCGTGGCCATGGGCGCTGAAGCCTGGACCACTATCCCCTCCAAGGACGGTGGCGTGGACGCCGTGGCTACCAGCAAGAACCTCTTCTTCGGCGGCGTCTGCCTCATCCAGGCGAAGCGGTGGAAGGATCTGGTCGGTCTGGATGCTGTCCACGCGCTCACTGGTGTCATGGCAGACCACAACGCCACCACCGGTGTCCTGGTCACCCCATCGTGGTTCGGGCGTGCCAGCGAGCAGTTCGCTCAGCGGAACAGGATCACGTTGATCAACGGGGCGGAGCTCAAGCATCTCATCAAGCAGTACCTGAACATCGATGTGATTCCTGGAACAACGCCTCCACGGAATGCTCGGGCGTCAAATAACACTCAATCCGGCCGCCCCGGTCCCAGTATCTGACTTAACGCGAATATCGAGTCGTCCTAGCCTAGGCGCTGCGTCAGCGGGCGCTCGCGGACGCCAGCACGGTACGCAGGCATGGCCGCTAGGAGGTTCGCCCATCACCGACATCGGTGGTTGGTAGCAGAGAGTGAGCGCGGGCGGGCAATCATGCGCCCCGGTCCCTCGACAGGCTGTCCCGCCCGATAGCCGGAATGTCGATCTTCAATCCCTATGTTTTGTACGCTTTGTTCTGGTTGTCGGCACGCCAGGCCGCAAGACAGGCCAAGGAGAAAGAGTAGGAACGCCAGCTGCAACATCTGGAAAAGCAGCAGGCGGCGCGGTCAGAGCCCTACTGCTCCGTCGATCTGTTCCCGAAGCAAGTCCGCGTGGCCATTGTGCCGCGCGTACTCCTCCACCATGTGCATCAGCACCCAGCGCAGTGACACGGGTTCTTGGCCAGCTCGGCCGAATGCCGCAGCGCTTGAAACGGCTGATCCAACCGCCCCACGGGAACTACGTGGTCGAGGTGGGGATTGAGTGACCGTCAACTCCCTGCTGGGGATGTGCTTGATCGTCAACGCCATGCAAATCGTCCGGAGTCGCCGACGGAGCGGTCAGGGGCCTGTCGGGGCGGTTCCTTCGCGAACCCTTGCTCGCCACTGGATAGCGATGATGAGAAGAGCCAGGCCGATCGTGATCAGCCAAAGGATCGCCGGGGGCAGGGCAAGCGAGACTGCACCGGTCGCGACATTGCCGAGGACTCCGAGGACAGCAGCTGCGAGGGCGACTGCGGCTGGGGACAGGCGCGGCAGCAGTCGACGGCGGCTATGAGGCTGGCGACCGTTCGTGGGAGAAGGAGGCTCGCTCGCGGTGCTATTGGATCGCGGCGGGCGTGGGCGGGCGCCCAGGTTCATCAAGTTGCGATCTGGCGGAAGGTGTACAAGACGGCAGCGCAAAGGGCGTCATTGCGGCCTACGTCTTCTCCGGCGGTTGCCGATGGAGGTGGGTCGGCAGCATGAAGGACGCACAGCAGTGGTTCAGCGAATATGTCGACCGATGTCCGTGGCCATGTAAAAGTGGGTCTGGCCCACTTTTCGTGATCGGCCGGATTTTCGAGATCACGATCATGTTGAGCCGGATGCGGGCTGGTGCTGGCGCCGGGACCCTGTTCCGTGTCGATCATGGAGCTCTTGGCGGTTGTGTTCCCGCACCTTGCCGCTGTTCGTATCGAACGGGTGCACCGGATGGGAGCAACCGTGCGGGTGAAGGCCGCGACGAGGGGGTCGAAGGGCGAATGTCCGGCGTGTGGGTGCGACTCGGTGCGGGTTCATAGCCGCTATGAGCGGTGCCTGTCGGATCTGCCGGTGGCTGGGCAGGAGGTGCTG